>JANWYX010000123.1 GCA_025055055.1 Caldilinea sp.
CATAGGAAGGTTTCAAACCGACGACGCCACAATAGGAGGCGGGCAGACGCACGCTTCCTCCCGTGTCGGTGCCGAGCGCCGCCATCGCCTCCTGCGCCGCTACCGCCGCCGCTGAGCCGCCACTGCTGCCGCCCGGCACGCGATCGAGCGCCCAGGGGTTGCGCGTGGGGAAGTAGGCGCTGTTCTCCGTGCTGGACCCCATAGCAAATTCATCCGTGTTGGTCTTGCCCAGCAGCACCATGCCGGCATCGAACAGGCGTTGCACCGCTGTAGCCGTGTAGGGTGGGATAAAATTTTCCAAGATGCGGCTGCCGCAGGTCGTGCGCACGCCTGCGGTGCACAGCACGTCTTTGATTCCCATAGGGATGCCCAGCAGCGCCGCTTCTTCGCCGGCGCGGCGCCGTGCGTCGGCGGCTGCCGCCTGCTCAAGCGCCAGGTCTGCCGTCACGGTCAGGTAGGCCTTCACCTGGTCTTCCACCTGCTCGATGCGTTCGAGCAGGGAACGGGTCAGCTCCACGGCGCTAAACTCTTTGCGGCGCATGCCCTCTAGCGCTTCGTGGATCGTCAGTTCATACAGCGCCTTGTTCATGTTCACTCCTCGAAGACCGCGCGCACGCGGAAGAAACCGTTGGCCTTGTCCGGTGCATTGGCCAGGGCAACTTCGTTAGGCAGCGAGGGCTGGGGGACGTCCTCCGCCATCACGTTTTGCAGCGGCAGCACGTAGGGCGTCGGAGGAACACCACTTGTATCGACCTCTTGCAATCGCTCCGCATAGTCCAAAATCGCCGACAACTGTTGTGTATAGAGACGCACCTCTTCGTCCGTCAGATGCAGCCGGGCCAGGTCGGCCACATGGCGCACGTCATCGATAGTCAAATGCATAAACGTTTTCCTTTGCACCGAAGTTGCAACAAAAAACGTCGTGGCCGAAAGCTCCACGACGTCGGGCAGGACCGTTGCTCCCATCAGACACGCCGTGGTCGGTCAGCGCCACGGCGTCGGCGTTCACATCACCTTCGCCGGGGCGCGCTTTGAGCGGCGGCCGCCTTTCCGGCTGCTGCTCCGGCGATGCAGTTGAAGGAAAGCCAACAAAGTCGTTTCATTGCAAATTTTTCTGTTGATGCTCTATCGAAATGAACAAGGATTGGGTAAACATCACTCCTAAATTTAGGGCTGAGTATATCCTCTTGCCTTGTTCTTGTCAAACTGCGTGGCGCAGAGATGGATTTGCTGAGGGTCCGCCAGCTCTGCTACAGCCAGAGCGGGCAAGACTGTGGGGCCCGAGCGTCGCACCCACTCCCCATGAGCGATCCCGATGCGTCCGCAGACGATGTCTTTAGAGCTCCAATGGCCTTTATAACGAACAAAACCGGCGATCTCCCAAAGATATAAAAAAATGACCGCCAGAAATTTCGGCAGCCAGAAGCCGATGAAAACGAATGCTACATAATGGCGCGCCGGATTCCGGTCATCAACCAAAGATGGGGCAAAACCTTCTGTTCCAAATTGGAGAGGCGGCGCGCCGGCGGCCAGCTGCAAAAATCGCAACAGATCGGCAAAAATATATTGTGTGAAAATCCCTGCGCACTCTTCGCCGATGGAGAGCACAAACCATACCGTTCCAGGCCAGCCGGGAGGCGACTGCGCCGCTTTCACCTGTAAATAGGCACAGAAGGCGTCGAAACCGGATTGAGCGTTAGTCATTGTTTGCAATCAAATGTGTCACGCGGTGCGTGTTTCGTGCAGATAGGTGCTGCGCACTACGCAACAAAGCACTACGCAACAAAGTCATCTGGTTGATTCTGAAATTGAGAGGAGGATACCATAGCGCAGCTTGAATCTCCCAACTGCTGCATCATCCTCGCAGCAGGGGCGCTGGGGTGAACGGTTGAGAGCGATCTGACGCAATTCGCGTTGACTCGCAGCCGCGAAGGCGCAAAACCGAGGGGAAAGGCCGGGCTTATGCAGCGCCGTGTTGGGCAGGCAACTTGCGCAGCGCTCGCCAGCGCTCCGCAGCCCCGCGACGGAAAAGCGCCGGATCGAAGTTGGCGAGAAATTCCCAACCCTCTGTGGCCAAACCTTCTTGCAGCTCCTGCGTCAGGTCAAACTCCAGCGTGCGGCCATCGGTGCGCACCTCGAAGTGGAGCACCTCGTCGTTGCCGTCGTCGATGATGTCGACAATGCAGGGACGGTCGGTGCCCAGCGGTTTCTGGAAAAACGCTGCGGAACAGCGGGCGCAAAATGGAAGCGCAGCGTCGCAATAGCCTCGATCCATGACGATTTTCATATGCATTCTCCTGTTGTAGGCCGGTGAAGCCTGCCGCGCTCGTCTGAAACCCGGGATTTGCTTATCCTCCAGCATACCGAATCCATCCCCTTGGAACATGGGACGATCGTCCCATGTTCCAAGGGGCGTTGGCCTTCAGATCAATGGCGGAAGTGACGCACGCCGGTGAAGCACATGACGAGGCCGAGTCGGTCGGCCGTTGCGATGACCTCCTCATCGCGCACGGAGCCGCCTGGCTGCACGACGGCGGTGACGCCGTGTTTTGCCGCAGCTTCGATGCCGTCGGGGAAAGGGAAGAAGGCGTCGGAGGCCATCACGGCGCCGCGGCTGCGATCGCCTGCTTTGTGGCCGGCCATCATGACTGAGTCGATGCGGCTCATCTGTCCGGCGCCGATGCCGACGGTGGCGCGGTCGCGTGCGTAGACGATGGCGTTGCTCTTGACGTGTCGCGCCACGCGCCAGGCAAAGGCGAGATCGGTCAATTGCGCCGGCGTCGGCTGGCGCTGCGTCACCACGCGCCAGTTGGCAGGGTTCATGTCTTCCTCACTGCGGTCAATCTCTTGCACCAGCACGCCGCCGACGATGCTGCGCAAGCTCAGTGGTCGCGTGGCGGCGCCGGTGTGCAGGAGCAGGCGCACATTTTTCTTTTTCTGCAAGATGGCCAGCGCCTCTGGCTCATAGGCGGGAGCAGCTACGACTTCCAGAAAAAGCTCGGCGGCGCGCTGCGCAGTGGCTGCATCTAGCGTCCGATTGACGGCCAGAATGCCGCCAAACGCGCTGACCGGATCGGAGGCCAGCGCCTTGACATAGGCTTCTTCGAGCGTCTCGGCGCTGGCGAGGCCGCAGGGGTTTCCGTGTTTGATAATCGCAGCCGTGGGATCAGAAAAATCCTGCGCTGCCATCCATGCCGCATCCAGGTCCAGCCAGTTGTTATAGCTCATCTCTTTGCCGTGCAGCACCTCGAAGACCGGCGCATCGCCCTTATATCCGTACAGACCGCCTTGTTGGTGCGGATTTTCGCCGTAGCGATTGCGCTGAATAAGCGTGAGATCGAGATGAAGCTCTGCAGGAAGTGCAGCGGGTTCAGTCGCCGCCCGCGGTTGCTCCTCGCCGATCTGGTCGGCCAGATACGCGGCGATGGCGGCGTCGTAGGCGGCGGTGTGCCGGAAGGCCTTGACTGCCAGTTTGCGTCGCAGCCGGGAGCTTACGCCGCCGGACGCAATGGCCTCGGCCACGGCGTCGTAGTCGGCGGGGTCGCACACGACCGTCACCGACTCGTGGTTCTTGGCAGCGGCACGCAGCAACGCCACACCGCCGATATCGATCTCCTCGATGGCGGTGGCCAGCGAAATGTTGGGTTGGGCGACCGTCTTCTGAAAGGGGTAGAGGTTCACCACGACCAGGTCGATCGGGCGAATGTTGTATAGCGCCAGCTCTTCCAGGTGTTGTGTCGTGCGTCGCGCCAGAATGCCACCGTGGATCGCCGGATGCAGCGTCTTCACCCGGCCGCCCAAAATTTCCGGGAAGCCGGTCACATCCTCCACCTGGAGGACAGGCACGCCGGCCTCCATTAGCCTGCGCGCCGTGCCGCCGCTGGCGATCAGCTCGCCGCCGGCCGCCGCCAGTTTTTTGGCGAACGCCTCTAAGCCGCTCTTGTCTGAAACCGAAAGCAGTGCGCGAAACGATGTCATGTGAATACTCCTTCGATGTGCTCAGATGACGCTCAAATATAAAACGGGCAGCCAGACGTACGGTCCGGCTGCCCGACCCAGGCGAACGATGGGCGCCCGATCTCCCTCGCACACTTTCCCGGTGGTTGATTCCACCTTTCAGCCTCGCCAGTTGGCGTGCGGAGACATTTTCAGTTTACATTGTCGAGTCGAGCGTAAAAGAGGAGCTCTATCCTCCAAATTGTTAATCGCCAAACATCACAATACCATAACGAGGTGGAAAGCGATTTATCTGCGCAGCCGATCGTTCTCTGCCTGTTGTGCAATGATCCTATCGATAATCGCACGATCGTAGACGCCTGCCGGCTGCGCAGCCGTAGGGAGAAATTGTTGAAATGGAATAAATTCTTTCTTTGCTTCTTCATAGAGGCGACGCAGCTCCGCCACCGGATCGGGGTGGTCGTCTACGCGTAGATCGAGTTTGGCGTACACTTCTGTGCTCATGATGTACAGCGCCGCCGATTGTCGTCCTCGTTTATCACCGCCTGCGCGTTGGCCGGCTTCCAGGGCTCGAATCAGCCTTTCTGCGAACGGTTGATCCATATTGGTCTGATAGGTCTCAGCCATCGCTTCGATCACTTGGGCGTTCGACAACATGTTTCCGGCCACGGAAAAGTAGGGAAAGGTCTTGTGACCTGCCCATTCCACCGTTTCGCTGCCGGTGAAAGCGGCTGTGCGTCCGTAGCGGTCGACCAAGTGAAGCTGACGATGCTCTCGCCCCTCGTCGCTTTTAAGCAGGAGTGCAACGACATCTTCTGGAGCAATTCCCTCTTCAAGAAGGCGCAGGCCACGCGGGCCGAAGGTGGGGTTGACAAACGCTTGTGTAGCCACAGCGCCTACGCCGGCTTTGGCGAAGGGACAGAGTGAACCCACCGCAAGAAATTTTGTCGAAACGGCGACGCCGGTTTGCCCCGTGGCTTCATCCCAGGCGACAATCGAAAATGTCATCGTAAACCCTCCGTGTACTCTGTGAAGTCAACACGATAAATCACTTGACGAACATTTAGCTTGTTCTATAGGCGAGGATCGAGCGCATCGCGCCAACCGTCCCCCACCAGATTCAGGCTGAGTACGGTCATAAAAATCGCAAGGCCGGGGAAAAAAGAGAACCACGGCGCTTCGCGCACCCATTCGCGGCCGAAACTGAGCATGCTTCCCCACGAAGGCTCCGGCGGCTGAACGCCCAATCCTAGAAAAGATAGCGCAGCCTCGGCCAGAATTGCAAACGCAAGGGAAAGCGTAATTTGAACGGTAAGCGTTCCAAATGTGCCAGGCAGAATGTAGCGGAGCAAAATTCTGTGCGGCTTTGCGCCGATCGCGCGGGCTGCGTCGACGTAATCTTGGACGCGCAGCTCCAGCGTTACGCTGCGCACGATGCGGGCAAAGACCGGAATATAAACAATGCCTACAGCAATCATGACGTTCACGGTGGATGCGCCCAAGATTGCCATGATGGTGATCGCCAGCAAGATGGCCGGAAAAGCGAACAGAATATCCATGAACAACATCAGAAGGGTGTCGACGAAGCCTCCAAAATAGCCGGCAAGGATTCCGATCACGACGCCGAAAATCGCCGAGATTGCGACGGAGATCAGGCCAACTTGCAACGAGATACGCGAGCCATAGATGAGTCGTGAAAGAATGTCTCGACCAAAATCGTCGGTGCCCAAAAGATGCACCGCAGAAGGAGGGCGAAGACGCATCTGCATATTGATCGCCAACGGATCATAAGGCGCAATCCACTGAGGCGCAATTGCGCATAGGAGCAGAAGGAGCAAAAAGAACAGAGCGATGACAGCCGCTCGATGTCGGCCAAACCGTCGCAAAGTGCGCCGCCAAGGCGTTTCCCCTTCGCGCATCTTGGAGGCTTTCTGTTCTATCGAAGCGGAACGAACTGCATGCGCTGTCATAGGTCTGTCGCATCAAATAAGCGAGCCAAATGCGCCTTGGCTTTCAATCAAACTCGGTTTTCAATAAAAGCCGTCAAAAAGTCGTCGCATCTGCGCTCGAGAGAATCGGGTCAACCGAACCGAATGCGTGGATTGAGCCACATATAGATGAAATCGACCAACAAATTGGTGACCGTGTATAAAAGCGCAATCACGAGCGTTACCCCCATAACCACCGGGTAATCGCGTTGGTTGACTGCAGTCAACAGCATGGTTCCGACGCCGGGAAAGGCAAACACGGTTTCGATGATGACGGCGCCTCCGAGTAGAGCACCGAATTGGATGCCCACGATCGTAACCGTTGGAATCAGGGCGTTACGCAATGCATGACCAAGCAGTATATGGCGGTTCGACAGCCCTTTGGCGCGGGCCGTGCGAATGTAATCTTGCACCAGCGTTTCAACCATCGAGGCGCGGCTGAAACGTACAAGGACGCCGGCCAGGAAGAGTCCAAGCGCCAGCCCGGGCAGAATCAAAGAGCGAACATGGGGCCAGATTCCTCTATTCCACGGGACATAACCCGAGGCAGGCAACCAGCCCAGCCATAACGAGAACACCAAAATCAACAAAATGCCAAACCAGAACGACGGCATGCTCACCCCGAAAAGGGAAAAACCGGTGAAGAAATAATCGATCCAGGTGTTTCGTTTCACTGCCGAGATGATGCCTGCCGGAATGGCGATCAGGACGGCAAGCAACATCGAAAAAATCGTCAGCTCAAGCGTAACAGGCAGCCGTGTTAAGATGAGTTCACCGACCGGTTTTTTGGAGATATAGGAAACACCCAGATCGCCGCGTACGACGTTGCCGGCCCAAATGGCCAGTTGAACAAACCAGGGCTGGTCGAGCCCCAGCGAGCGACGAAGGCGCTCGACTTCCTGAGGTGACGCCTGCACACCTAGGATCGCCGTCGCAGGATCTCCGGGCGTAATCTTGAGCATGAAAAAACAGAGCACAGTGACGCCGATCATGACGAGAATCATCTGCGCTCCGCGCAGCACAATGTATCGACGCATTCGAGCTCATCCTGCAAAGACACAATTTTGGGGTCAGCCCCCCGCCCGAGTAAGAGCGGGGGCTGACCCCATACAATACTAGCGGTTGAGCCAGGTTTCGTTGAATCTCAACACAGAGTCCAGACGCATGGGAAAGTTCTGAACGGCGGCGTTCGTCGCCATCACCTGGTCACGATAGATGATGTGCACCAGAGGGATGTCCTCAATCAGCTTTTCCTGAATCTTGTAATAAATCTGCTTGCGCTTCTCCTGATCCACCGTGGTTCGCCCTTCTTCCAATAGGGCATCCATTTCGGGATCGGAATATCGCCAGATATTGAAGACCTCACCCGTATGATGCCATTGATAGAAGAAATCGTCTGGATCGCTTCCTCCTGAAATTAGGACGATCTCCATCTCGTAATCGCCCTTCACAACCACGGTGTCTATCCATGTCGACCATTCGAGTTGTTCGATCTTGAGGTTAATTCCAACTTCCTTGAGAGCGGCCTGCAGCAGCTCCGCCATTTTGATTTGGTCAGGATAGGTAGGGCTGACTTTCACGGTGATTTCAGTCGGTTTCGGATCCGCCAGAGCGTAGAACTCTTTTGCCTTCTCCAGATCGAACCCATACGCCCCCTCGACAGCAGGGTTGTAAGCCCAGTGACTCGTAGGGATGGCCACCTGCGCCGGCGAGGCAAGTCCATAGAGAATCGTATCGGCGATCGTCTGCCGGTCGATCGACCACGCGATCGCCTTGCGTAAATTGGGGTTGTCCTTAAACAGCGGATTTTCCATGTTGAAACCGACATGGTCACGCGTGACGCCGGCATTGCGATGCACGGTGATGTTCGGGTCAGCCTGAAGGGTAGCCACGTCCTTCGCAGGCACGGCGTTGAGGACATCCACATTCCCTGTTTGAAGCTCAACGATCCGGGTGGACGGCTCGACGATCGGACGGTAGACGAGGCCATCCAGGTAAGGCAATCCGGGTTGCCAGTAATTTGGATTTCGCTCCAGCGTGATGCTCTGTCCGGTGATCCATTCCTTGAAAAGGAAAGGGCCGGTTCCGATGGGATCCTGCGCCGGATCGGTGGTCTGATTGGAGGGCAAAATCGCCAGATTTTCCAGTTTGGACAAGAACGGCCCATAGGGGGCGTTCATGACAAACTTGACTGTGTAGTCGTCAACCACCTCAACCGATGCGACAGGCAAAAAATCTGGACGCCGTGAGGCGCCGGTCGCTTCGTCCATGACGCGGTCGAAACTGAATTTTACATCCTCTGCCTTGAAGTCCTTGCCGTTGTGAAATTTCACCCCTTGTCGCAGTTTGAAAATATAGGTCACATCATCCGCCTGCTCCCATGACTCCGCCAGCAGAGGCTCGACGCTATCGAGGTTTGGCGTCTGCTTCACCAGACTTTCAAAGATATTGGGCCAAACCTGTGCGCCGACAATCGTGACCGATTTATGCGGATCGATCGTGTCGATTTCTCCGTCCAGCGCCACCGTCAGCACTCCACCCGTTTGGGGGCCTGCAATCCTCTCTTGGCCCTCGCCCATCGTCGGCGCCGGACTTCCTGCCGGAGGAGCGCAGGCGGCGAAAGTGAATAGAAAAATTCCGGTGATGACCATCGCAGAGAAGTGACGCAGCATGATGATTTTCCTCCGACGAACAGATGTGGTTTGAGTAGATGAGCGGAAACCGAAAATCGCGAATTGTAGAATTGTAGACGACGCAGCAAGCAAAAAATCCACTGTCCGTTGCCTTCGATTCCGGGGTAAACGGCCATCTGAATCGCGTCGGCAAAGGTCGACCAAAAGTATATCATTAGCAAAAGCTCTTCAAAAATCACTCAAAGGAAAAGGCATTCTGATGAGCGTTCACTCCTTCTCAAGCGTCCGAGCCGATCGACGCGCTTCCAGATACTCCAGCGACTGATGACGGAAATACGTCTGATACAGCTCTGCATAATGGCCGCCTTTTGCCATCAGCGTCTCGTGGCTGCCCTCCTCGATGATGCGCCCTTTTTGGAGCACGAGAATGCGGTCGGTGGCTTTGACCGTCGAAAGGCGGTGGGCGATGACGATCGAGGTGCGGTTTTTCAGGATCATCTGCAAGGCAGTCTGAATTTGGCTTTCTGTGAAGGGATCGACGCTGGCCGTCGCTTCGTCCAGAATGAAGATCGCCGGGTTTTGCGCCAGCATGCGCGCCAGCACGACCAGTTGGCGTTGCCCCATGCTCAGGCGGCTGCCGCGCTCGCCGACATCGGTCTGCAGACCTTCAGGCAGGGTTTCGAGCCACTCGCCGCCGCCGATCTGGCGAGCGATGCGCTCCACGGCCGCGTCGTCGAGCGTTGGTGTGGCGTACCGAATGTTGTCGGCTACGGTGCCGGAGAACAGAAACGGCGTCTGACTGACAAGGCCGAGCTGACGACGATACTGGTGCAGGTCCAAAGTGCGGATGTCCATGCCGTCGATCAGGATGCGGCCGCCTTGAAATTCGTAAAAACGGGTGACCAGCTTGATGATGCTCGACTTGCCGGCGCCGGTGTGCCCGACAAGCGCCACACTCTCGCCGGGCCGAATGTGGAGCGAGAAGTCTTGTAACACCTGTTCTTTTTCGCCGTAGCGAAAATCGACGCGCTCGAAACGAATGTCTCCGCGCAGAGGCGGCACCGGGCGCCGATCGGTCTGAATGACGGCCGGCTCGGCGTCAATCAAGGCAAAGATGCGTTCGGTGGCGCTCAGGGCGCCTTGAAATTGGCTCCAGAAGGCGGAGAGGTTGATCATCGGAAACCAGAAGAGGCTGACGCTGTTCATGAAAAGGAACCAGGCGCCGGCGCCGATGGCGCCCAAGTAGGTGGCGTAGCCGCCGGCGTAGAGCAGCGCCGCCGTGCCCAAGCCGGCGAACAGTTGTAACGTAGGAAAGATCAGCGCCAGCACGAAGCCGCGACGCACGTGCACAGCATAGCTGCGCTCGTTGACGGCGAGAAATTCGTCGTAGATGCCCTGCTCGCGGCGGAAATTTTTGGCCACGCGTATGCCGGTCACCGCTTCCTGAATGCTGGCGTTGACGTCGGCCACGGCCTGTTGGCTGGTGCGCGTGGCGCGCCGCGCCCACCGCTGAAAGCCGGACGCCACGATCACCGCCACCGGCGCCAGCAACAGCAACAGGAGCGTCAGCTGCCAGTTGATCGTGAACAGATAGGCGAGCAGGATGACGACCAACAGCAACTGCGAGCCAACCTCGGTCACCAGCACGGCGACGCGGCTGAATTCATCGGTGTCGGTGGTGATGCGGCTGACGATGCGGCCGGACTGGTTACGGTCAAAGAAGCTCATGTCGTGGTTCATGACGGCGCGGAAGGCGTCGATGCGCAAAGACAGCACGATGTCGCTGAGCAGCTTTGCCGTCAGGATGCGCCGCACCCAGTTGATCGCCCAGTTTGCCACGCCGATGGCGAGCACAAGGGCGACGAGCAGGGCGGCAATGGCTTCTCGGTTTCCGGCGACGCCCCCCACCACGTTGACACCTTGCGCCATCAGCACCGGCAGGAGAGCGCCTGTGAGTGACATCAGGCTCACCAACGTTACCACCATCAACAATCGTCTTCCCTGCGGTCGAAAATATCCGGCCAAACGCGCCAACAGCTCTCGATTGGTGTATCCTCGATCGTACGTTTCGGTGGTCAGCCCGGCGCGCATCCATGCCATGGCGCACTCTCTTCCTTTTCGTTTTGGTCTGGCGGTGTTTGAACAATTGAGACGACGATGGTTACAATACTACCATGAATTCCGGCGCATCTAGGCGTTGCACATCGATAGGGATGCAAACCGAAGAGAGTCCTTCGTTCGTCACAAGGCGTGGCGCATCCATCGGTACAGATGCAACGATGCAGATCGATCCGGCGACACCAACCGATGCGCATGATCGAGGGGCGTCCGTGTCCCATTCCGAGCGCGTTGCAGGAGAGGAGAATCACCTGTGATGTGGGCATTCACACTCGTGGGGGCCTTGATCGGCTACCTTCTGGGGTCCATCCCGGTCGGCCTGTGGGTCTGTCGTCTATATGGCGTGGACATTCGCACCGTCGGCAGCGGACGCATCGGCGGAACCAATGCTTGGCGTGCGGCTGGGTTGAAGGCGGCGATCCCTACAGTGCTCGGCGACGCGCTCAAAGGTGCGATTGCGGTGGCGCTGGTGCGCTGGCTCTTTTTTCTGATCTTTCCTGAACCGTCCGCCATGTCGGTCGGCGAGGCCGTGGCCCGTACCGACGCGCTCAACTTAGCGCTGGCGTTGGCCGGCGGCTTCGCCGTCATCGGGCACAACTGGTCGTTTTTGAACGGCTTCAAAGGCGGCGCCGGCGGCATCACCGCGGCGGCGACGACCGTGGCGCTTTCGCCGCTCGTCGGGGGAATCGTGCTTATCATCGGCGCGTTCCTAATCTGGTGGTCGCGCATCGCCTCGATCGGCACATTCGCCGTGGCAGTTTCCTCGTTTGCCCTCTTTCTCATTCTCTCGATCGACCAGATCACGCCGTGGCCTTTCGCCATCTACGGCGTGATGGTGCTGGCGGCGGTGCTGATTGCGTTGCGTCCCAATC
>JANWYX010000141.1 GCA_025055055.1 Caldilinea sp.
GGTGCACCGTGGCCGCATCGACGGCGTCGCCATCGTCCAGTCCGATATTTTTAACTGTCTGGGGTCGTATAGCGATGCAGCGCCGGAGGAGTGCACGGCGTTGCGCTTCATCGTGACAGAAGGGGATACTTTGCCCGGCGCCATGAAGACCCCTACGCTGCGCAACGTGGCCGAAACCGGGCCCTACATGCACACCGGTCAATTCGCCACCCTGGCCGAGGTGATCGAGCACTACAATGCCGGCGGCGGCTTTGCATTGATCGGCCACAATGAGCTTCACCAGCCGCTCAACCTCACCCCAACGGAGGCAAAGCAGCTTGAGGCATTTCTCCATACGCTGACAGAAGAGCCGTAGAGAGAACCGTTCGCACAAGCAGTCCGATCCGATGTAGGCAGAGATTACTCAATTTGACAACCTTCCAGGAAGCTCAGAGCTTCCTGGAAGGTTCCGTTTTGCGGGGAAAGTTCTTGAACTCGCGATGTCTATTCTTGTCGGCAAACGCCGTCCCCTTCAATTCGCCGGCGCGAACTCCATCACGCCTGTGTCGAACTTCAGCTCGATCAAAAGCCGCCCTTCCTGGAAGGAGTAGAAGGCGGTCGCCGATAGATCGAGAATGAACTGATAGTGGAGGGAATCGGGCGCACAAGCCGCCATCGTCGACGTCTGAAGGTCGATGGTCAGCCTCTGTTCTTCATCCGTTGTGAAGACGCCGTTGAGCACGTTGCAGTCATCGCGCACATTGACCGTTCCGTCCTCGCCGAAGGTAAGGACGTAAAGGGTTGGATCGGCGGGAGCTACAATCGCGCCGTTGCTGTATTGTGTCCGCACCCAGTTCCAGGAGGTGCCGGGAAGCGCAGTGGGCGCTTCTGCCACGGCCTCGCCTGCCACTGTTTCCGTTGTCGCCTCGTCCTCGGCGGGCGCAACTTCGCCCGTCTCCTCTCCGGTGCTCGGCGCAAAGATCACCGAACCGCTGTCGAACGGCAGCGACAGCGCCAGCCGTCCATCCTCGGTAATGAAATAGCCGTTGGCTGCCGCCACGTCGGCGATAAATTCCTGCTCCTGCGCGCCCTCCGGGCAGTCCATGGCAGTGGAGATGAGGAATTCGATGCTGAGCTGACCTTCCTCGGCGCGATAGCTGCCGGTGAAGGTGTTGCAGTCGGTCGTAGCGCTCACTCTGCCTTCCGGAGTGAAGGTGAGCGTGAAGGCGCCTTCGGTTTCCGGCGTAATGCGCGTGCCGTCGTTGAACACCGTCTCCACCCACAGCCAGGAGACGTCGCTGAGCGGCGAGGTTGCCTCCGACACAGTTTCAACGCTTTCTTCCACAAGCACGAGGGCCTCGTTCTCCCAGGCGTAAGTCTGGCTCACCCGTTGCGACGGGCAGCAGATCGGATCGTCCGGCCCCAGTGTAAGCATTGTCAGCGTAATTTGATCGTCGACGATAGACAGTTGTTGCACCTCCACACGGTCGCCGAGCGGCGCGCTCGCTACGTGAACCGGTGCGCCTTCCTGTTCGACGATCAGCGCCAGGTTGACGAAGAGTCCGCTGCCGCCGTCGCTCTCGGCGACGATGGCGGCGACCGCTTCCTGCTCATTGATGACGCCGTAAGCCATCGGCTCAGGCAGCAGCCGCACTTCGATCAGGCCCGGGCTGCCCGGCGCCACCGTTTCTGTGTAGACGCCGTTCGTCAACGGCGCCACGCCGTCGGACGCCAACTCGGAGTTGATCGTCATGTTCGCCAGCGAGATGGGCGCCAGCGGGTTGACGGTTCTCTCCGGCGTCACCGACTGCAGGGCGGCATCAAGCGCTTCGAGGTCGGGCGTAAAGTCGGCGCCGGTCAGCCCGTTGAAGAGCGTCGTCATTTCGGCAAGATAAGTCGTATAAACGGCGACGAACTGGTCATACTCCTCGCCGCTCAGCGGCTGAGGCTCTGCAGGGAGCGCAGAGGTGGTCACCGGCAGGTTGGCGACAATCAGAAACTCTCCGTCGGCGCTCAAGCCCTGGAAGAGATAGCGCAGCTGGGGATTTTCAATCGGCGCCATATCCTGCACGAAGCGCCCGACAAAACGCACGCCAACGCCGCCGTCGGCCAGATCCAGATAACGCACCTGTGCAGCAAAGTCGTTACTGGCGGGGAGCGGCGGCAGGAAGGGCAAAGGCGGCGTAGGGTTGGCCGGCTGTTCTTCGAGCAGCGTCTGCAGTTGGGCCAGCGTATCCGCTACAAACGGCTCGTCCGCCTCTTCCCAGATCGCCAAATACGCCTCCACCGGGTAGACGGAGATATACCCTTGCACCGTCTCGTCGTCGGTCAACACCCAAGAAAAATGCTTAGGCTGGCCCTGATCGCCGGGCGGCACGGAGGCGTCGTAAGCGGTGGCTTGCTTTACAGTTGCCGTGAACGGAAGGTCGAGACCGGAAAGATCGATGGTGGCCGAGGTCTCCTCCTGCACCACCAGGCGGTCGCCCACCTTGACGAAGTTGACGGTTGTCGGCATGTTAGCGCAGCAGAAGGCATCGTTGGGGCCGACTGCGACCATGTCGACGGTGATGCTGCCATCCTCGTTGATGACGATGTTCTGAATGCGCGAGCGGTCGCCGAGGAAGGCGCTGGCGGTGTTCACCGTCTCACCGTCGATGCGCTGCACCAACTCCAACGAATAGTACTGGCCGGTGCCGCCGCTGTATTCTACGATCAACGCGGCCGCAGAATCCACCCCGTCAATCTTGCCGTAGGCGATCGGCTCGCCGAGCAGTTGCACGGTGACGACGCCTGCAGGAACATCCGGGCTGACCGTCTCGGTGTAGACACCGCTGCTCAGCGTCACCGGTTTCTCCAACATGACCGAATAATAAGTCAGATTCCCGAGCTCCTCTGCCGTCACCCACTCGGGGCGCTGAATGGTTAGCGACGCAATGATGGCGTCCAGCGAGGAGAGTGTCGGCGTCCAGGCCGCATCTGGGGCGGCGTCGAGCGCAGTGAGAGTGGCGGTTGTCTCCACCGGCCACTGGACGGAAATCAGATAGCGGCCGTCATCGGTCAGGCCGGTGAAGTGATAAGCGAGTTGATCTTCGGCGGAGACGACACCGTTGCGCACGCTGCGGGCGACGAAGCGCACGCCGCTGAAGTCTTTTCCCTCCAGATAACCGACCTGTGCGACAAGATCGTCGACGTCTGCCGGTGGAACAATCGGAAGCGGCGCCCTGAGAGATGCAGGCTGCTCGCTCAGGATGCGCTCCAGCTCCTCGACCAAGTTGGCGATCGTCAAGTCGCCGGCTTCTTCCCACAGGCGGATGTATTCCTGAACGGGATAGATGGCGATGTATGGGCCGCCGTCCGCAAAAACCGTTGCCGGATCGTCGTCTCCGAAGGTCAGCAGCGTATGAATGGGCGCGCCGGTCGGAATTAGCGTGGAAACATCGTAAGGCGTCGCCGGCATAACCTTCATCTGATAGCCGCCTTCCGGCGCAACCTCCAGCGCCGCCGACACACTGCTGCCGACCAGGTTGACGCCGGCCAGGACAAGCCCTTCATCGCCTAACCCGTAGATCAGGCGCACAACTTCGGTCGGACAGCACATGGGGTCGTTCGGCCCATGGCGCACCATATCGACGAGGATTCTGCTTCCGTCGATCGTCAGCGCCTGCACGTCGACGCGATCGCCAAGCAGAGCGCTGGCGACGTTGACCGGCTGACCGTCTTGATCGACGACCACGGCGAGGGTGACAAAGACGCTGCTGGCGCCGCTGCTTTCCGCCAGCAAAACAGCTGCAGCATCTTCACCGTTCAACGTGCCAAAAGCCATAGGCGCTGCGGCCAGCACGGCGAAGACGCCGTTAGCAGGGTCTTCGTAGCGGCCATCGACCAGCGTAATTTCTCCAGAGGGCGTCAACTGGGAGCGATAGGTCAGATTGGCGAGCGCCTCCAGCGTCAACACACTCGAAGCGGGCTCCTCCTGTTGAAGGGATGCAGCCAGGGGCGCCGCCATCGAGGACGCAGGCAGCGTCGAAAACGCAAGAACAACCACCAGAATCGGTGTGAGGATTATCCGTAAAGTGTTTTTCAATTTGTTACTCCTTTCGAGCTGTTTTTTCGAGCTGTTTTTGAGTATGCATTTCTTGCCTTTGGCGGAGAGCATTTCACTCTCCCGATTGCAGTATTTTTGGCGATTTGCAATCATGCCAAAAGCAAGTGCGCTGTGCAAGCTCAAAACGATGTGGGCAAGCATCCGGTTCCCCGGGATCACCGCACATTTTGCGGCATGCGACGCTCCATCCAGCGCACGCCCAGCGAAAGCACAATCGTCATCGAAAGATAGAGGAAGGCAACGATGTTGTAGGTCTCGAAATAGAGAAAGGTGCTCGCTGCATAGACCTTGCCCATCTGCGTGATGTCCGGCACGCCGAGCACCGAGACGAGCGAGGAGTCTTTGAGCATGGCGATGAAGTCGTTGCCCAGGGGCGGAAGCACGCGGCGGATCGCTTGCGGGAGCACGACCAGCCGCAACACCTGCCAGCGAGACATGCCTAGGCTCTGCGCGGCTTCGATCTGTCCGTGTTCGATGCTCTCGATGCCGGCGCGAAAAATTTCGCTGAGGAAGGCGCTGTAGCCGATGATGAGGGCGATGATGGCGCGTGTGGTGAAATCAAAATCGCGCACGCGAAATTCAATTAGAGGACGCGCCGCCGGCCCCAAGAAGGAAAGTTGCTCCCCCAGCCAATTCACGAAAGAGACCAACGCCGGCGCGCCGACAAAGGCGATGTAAAGCAACAGCACAAGCATCGGCGCGCCGCGGATGATCTCGACGTAGAAGGTCGCCGCCTCATAGAGAACGCGATTTTTCGAGACGCGCGCGATGCCGATGAACAACCCCACCACCAGTGCGCCGGCGTAGGCGACGAGCGTCACATAGATGGTGACGCCTAACCCGCGTGAGACGGCAGAGAAAATGACGGCGTACGTGTCGTTGGTCACCGTACGCCAGACGATCAACACGCCTAGCAGCATTGCGATCAGCAGCCAGTAAGGCAATCGACTGAAGAAGCCATAGGCGACATGGCGTCGCGGGGCCGGCATCGATGCAAGGCTCATGAATGTCCTACTCCCCCACTGCTTCAAACCCAATTTGATGGAGATACTCGTTGAGAGCGGCTTCGGCGCGCTCGGCATAGCCGACGTAGCGCGCACGTTTGCCGCGCACCTCCTCTTCCAGCGGCGGCAGCAACCCCATCGCCGCTTTCATCGGCTGGAAGGTCTTCGGGTCGGCGTGGGTGATATAGTGAAGCAGCGCGCCGATCATCGTTTCGCGTGGCAAGACGAGCAACGGCTTGCCACACAGCAGGCGCACCATGTTGACTCCGGCAATCAGACCACCCATGGTGCTGCCGACGTAGCCTTCCGTGCCCGTAATCTGCCCCGCAAAGAAAAGATCCTCGCGCGTTTTAAACTGAAGCGTGGGGCGCAACAGCGTCGGGCTGTTTATGAAGGTGTTGCGATGCATCTGGCCCAGTCGCACAAACTCGGCATGCTGGAGGCCGGGAATCAGGCGCAGCACCTGCTCTTGCGCGCCCCACTTGATGTTGGTCTGGAAGCCCACCATGTTGTAGAGCGTGCCGGCGACGTTGTCCTGACGCAGCTGTACGGCGGCGTAGGGTCGTCGACCTGTGCGCGGATCGCGCAGGCCGACCGGCCGCATGGGGCCGAAGGCCAACGCCTTCGCATCGCGCGCCGCCAACACCTCGATCGGCATGCACCCCTCGAAGTAGCGTTCCAACTCCTTGTCCGCACCCTTCAGCTCGATGCGCGGCGCGGCAAGCAATGCTTCCACAAAGCGCTCATACTCCTCTTTATTGAGCGGACAGTTGATGTAGTCGCCCTCCTCGTCCCCCAGCGCGCTCTCGCGATCATAGCGGCTCTGACGAAAGGCGATGCTCATGTCGATGCTGTCGGCAACGACGATCGGCGCCATAGCGTCATAAAAATAAAGGTGCTGCTGACCGGTGAGCGCCTGAATGCGTTCGGTCAGGGCCGCGCTCGTCAGCGGGCCGGTGGCGATGATCGTCGGACCGTCGGGAATCTCCGTTACCTCGCTGCGATGCACGGTGATGTTCGGGTGACCGTGGATGCGCTGCGTGATCTCCTCGGAGAACTCCTCGCGGCTGACCGCCAACGCTGCGCCCGCAGGCAATGCATGCTTGAAAGCGGTGCGAATAATGAGACTGCCCATGCGCAACAGCTCATTTTTCAAGATGCCCAGGGCGCGATCGGGCAAAGTCGAACCCATCGAGTTGCTACACACCAGCTCCGCCAGACGATCGGTGACGTGGGCTTCTGTGCCGCGAACCGGCCGCATCTCAAAGAGATCGACATGCAGCCCACGGTTGGCGATCTGCCAGGCCGCTTCGCTGCCGGCCAGCCCCCCGCCGATGATGGTGACAGTTGGTTTCGTCGATCTTGTCTGTTTCATCTTGACTTAATCTTGTTGACTTAATCTTGAAACGGAACACCCCGGTCCATCTAACGTTTTTCCACCAAACAACTCATTCCCTCCTCTCATCGATTCTTGCGGAGGCGCTTTGCTCGTGGACGCTGCCGGCCGGCTGCGTTTCCCCTGCCTCATTTCTGGCCTCTGGATCCGCCGGGAAGAAGGGACTGGAAGCCGCACCCGCTGTCGTGAAAGATGCCGACAGGCGCTGCATGTAGCTGCGCATCCTCGGCTCATCAATTGTCTTCGGAGTCTGCCCGGCAAGGGTGCCCGGCCGGCAGCCAAACCTACGACGCTCCTACAAGCCATCGCCGCCGGCGCAGCGTGGTGACCTTCTACGTTATACGCTGTTTTCCATCAACTCGGCCTGCGAGATTGGCTTGATACGCGTCATGATCAACAGTGCAACGCCTGCCATCCCCGCGCCGAAAAGGAAAGCCGCCGACGGCGCAATCACTTGCCAGAGGAAGCCGGCGATCAACGACGCAGGCAGGGCCATCAGCCCGATCGTGCCGTTGAGCCAGCCGTAGCCGGCCCCACGCTGGGCGCTAGGTACGAGATCGGCTACGAGCGACTTCAGCGCGCCTTCCGTCATTGCATAGTATAGACCATAGAGCGCCCACAGTACGGCGATCTGCCATACAGCGTTGCTCAGCGCAAAGCCCAAATATAGCAACGCATAGAAGCTCCAGCCCAGCCGAATGATGCGCAGCCGCCCCACACGATCCGACCATTTGCCGAAAGGCTGTGCGAAGACCGTGTACACACCGTTGAAAAACAAGATCATCATCAGGGTCGTCAGAACGCCGGCGCCACGATCTTGCGCCAGCAAGACGATAAAGGCGTCCGCCGAGTTGCCGAGCGTGAAGAGCGCCACGCTCAGAAGCGCCAGCCGAAAGCGAGGGTCGAAGGAGGACAGAGAGAGACCGGTTTGCGGTGGAGCCGTCATCGGCGCGACAGCGGTCACCCTGCGGCGCTCCTCCAGACCAAACGCCAATACCACCACTGCTGCCGCAGCCGGGATCATCGACAGCCAAACAATCGTAGTGAATGCGCGGCGCTCTAGCTCGAGACTATTTTGCTGGAACCAAAAGATCACAACGATTGCAATGGCCAGCCCAATGAACGCGCCCAGTGTGTCGCCGGCGCGCTGAAAGCCAAAGGCGGCTCCACGTCGTTGGACATCGATGCTGTCGGCGATGAGCGCATCGCGCGGCGCAGTGCGAATGCCCTTGCCCAGGCGGTCGCCAAAACGCGCGACAAAGACCATGCTCCACGTCGTCGCCAGCGCCAGCAGCGGCTTGACCAGCAGCGAAAGCGTGTAGCCGCTGACCGCCACCCATTTACGGTTGCCGATGCGATCGGAAACATAGCCGGAGACGAGCTTGCTCAGCGCCGCCGTCGTCTCCGCCACGCCTTCGATCAACCCGATCAGCGGCGTCGAGGTCTTGAGCACGCCCGCCAAAAACAACGGCACGAGATAGACGACCATTTCGGTGGAAATGTCGGTCAGCAGCGAGCCGACCGCAGTCACATAGACGTTGCGTGGATAGCGACGCGACGAGGTCGCCGCATCCAGGGATTCCGTCGTCATTGGGCATCTCCGTTCTGCAGCGGCAGCCAAGTTAGCACGCGCCGAATCATGGCGTCCCAGTATTCCCACACATGCTCGCCCGGCCCCTCTTCGTAGGTGAGCGGCAACGCCAACGCCTCGGCATGCGCTTTGAAGCGCAAATTGTCCGCATAGAGGAAGTCTTCCGTGCCGCAGCACTGATACAGCCTAGGAATAGGCGCGCTTCGGCGAGCGGCCTGCTCCGCCAAAAAATAGACGTCGTTGGAGCTGCCGGGAAAGCAGCTTAGATCGCCGAAGATGCGCGTCAACTCCGCCACCCAGGTTGCGTCCTCGCTGCCTGCGTCTTCGGCAAAATTGCGCAGCGCGCCGGAAAGGCTGGCTGCTGCCGCGTAACGCTCCGGAAAGGTGAGCGCCAGCTTGAACGCGCCGTAGCCGCCCATCGACAGCCCGGCTACGAAGTTGTCTTCACGGCGCTCCGAGAGCGGAAAGAAGCTGCGCGCCAGCTTCGGCAGCTCCTCGCTAATGTAGGTCCAGTAGCGGTTCCCCTGCGCCATGTCGGCATAAAAGCTGCGATCGACCGCCGGCATCACTACAGCCAGGTTTATCGGCTCGACGTAGCGTTCGATCGAGGTGCGTCGTTGCCAGATCGTATGGTCATCGGAGAGGCCGTGCAGCAACCAGAGCACGGGAAGTTTCTCGCTGCGCTGCGTACCCAGTGGAGGTTGCGGCAGGATGACGTCCATCGAGACGGAAAGATCCAGCATGTTTGAGTAAAAATTACAGTGAAATAAAGCCATCCAGACACCTCTTTTCGATTTACATAGACGCGTTGCACAGTTGCCCACCTTTCAGGATATTGGACGTTTCCTGAAAGTCCACAAATGGATACCCTGCCACGCCGTCAACGCATGATTATACTCGATCGCTTTCTTCGATCTTGAACGGCGCAAGCTATAATCTCACCATGGAGCAGACGTTCTTGGCCGAGCAATTCTCGGTGCAAGCCATCCACGCCCTTCACCATGCAAGTGAGTTTGCCTTGCGCACGCGCGCGCTCTCGCCGTCGCCCTCTCATGTGCTCTATGGGCTGTTCGTGCAGCGCGAGGCGGACGCCGTGAAGGTGCTGACTGCCCTGGGCCACGACACCGAGAAGATGTTGCGCGAGCTAAAGGCGCAGCTCGGCTCGCGCCAGCCTGTGCGCTGGCGCATGAGCAGCGCACAGGAACAAGAACGCATGGATTCGGCACTGGAGCGCGTCTTGCACGCAGCGATCGCCGAAGCAAGCGCTGTCGGGGCGCCCTTTGTCAGCACGCGTGATCTATTGGTCAGCACGCTGACCAATCCCACCGTAGAGATCGCCGAATGGCAACAGGCATGGCAGATCGACGTCGACGCCGTCCGACAGGCGCCGGTGTGCGTCTACGAGCAATCGGTCGCACAGGCTGCAGAGCAATATCGCGATGGGATGGCGCGCGCCGAAGCCCGGCGCAGCCATTGGCGCCTCAGCCCCATCTTCCTAGGATTGGCGTCGGCGCTGGTCGCCCTCGGCGTCTATCTTTACACTACACCTGCGCCGGAGCCGGTGCTTTTCTTCGCCTTCGTCACGATCGGCTGGGTGGTCTCCCTGGCCTTGCACGAGTTCGGCCACGCCTTGACGGCCTATTTCGGCGGGGATTTCAGCGTCGCCGAGCGCGGCTATCTCACCCTCAACCCGCTCAAATACACGCATCCTGTGCTCAGCATCCTGATGCCGGTGCTCTTTTTGCTGCTGGGCGGGATCGGGCTGCCGGGAGGCGCCGTTTACATCAATATGGGCGCCATCCGAAGTCGCCGGATGCAGAGCATGGCGGCGGCGGCCGGACCGGCGGCCAATGCGCTCTTTGCAGTGTTGCTGGCGCTGCCATTCCTTGCGATCTCCGATCCCGTCATATGGGTCGATCATTTCCATTTCTGGGCGGGGATGGCGTTGCTCATCTTTCTGCAAGTGACCGCCATCGTCTTCAATCTGCTGCCCGTGCCCGGCCTCGATGGATTCGGCATCCTGGCCCCCTGGCTGCCGGAGGGCGTCCATCGCGCGCTGGCGCCCTTCTACTCGTTTGGCTTTTTGTTGTTGATCCTGCTGTTCTGGTACGTTGAAGACTTCCGCAGCGTCTTCTGGGGAATTGTCCTGATGGCGCTGAGGGAGCTGAACATTCCGCCTATGTTGATCGACGCCGGATTAACGTTCTATCGCTTTTGGCTGTGAGGGCCGGAATCCCATCAGATCGCCTTCACGCCCTCCGGCTCCACCGCCGGAACGTGCACGACGCGCTCCCTGGCCACTACAACCTGGCCTGTGCGACCTCCCGGCGCACGGCTCACCCAGCGACGTTCGGTCACCATCACGTCCACTTTGCGCTCTCCGCGGCGGCCGGAATGATAAGCAGCGAGTTGGGCGGCGACGAGCACATCCTGCTCGTCAGGCGTCCTCTCCGAACTGCGCACCACCACATGCGCGCCGGGCGCTCCGCGCACGTGCAGCCAGAGGTCCGACGACTGCGCCAGCTTGAAAGTCACCTGTTCGTTCTGGCGAGCGTTGCGTCCCACCACGATCTCGACGCCCCGAGATGTGCGATAGCGCAGCGGGCCGCCTGCGGCAGGCGCAGCCTTGACTGCGCGCGCTTTTGGGGACGAGAGCAGCCCCGCCTGGCGCAGCTCATCCGACACGGCGGCCAGCTCCGGTTGATTGGTGGCGCGTTCGGCGTCCAGCGCCAGCTGCGCCAGCAGATCGAGGTCAGCCAGCAGTTGGGCGCGACGCTGAGGAATGATCTTGGCGGCGCGCTCCAGCTTCGCCGCGCGTTTGAACAGGCGCTGCGCCTGCTCGATGGGGGAAAGCAACGGATCCAATGGAATGTGTAGTGTTTCGGCGCCTGTCTCCACCTCCAGCACCGTCTGTCCAGGCGTAACTTGACCGGACAACGCCAACAACCAATTGGCCTGCGTACGCAATTGCTCCACCTCGCCCGGCGCCGGCGCATCGCCCATCAGCGCGGCCAACCTACGCTCCACCTGCGCCTGCGCCCGTCGGACCTGCGCCAACACCTGACTGCGCAGCGCTGCATAGGGGTCGGGGGCGTGCGTCGCCGTCGGCTGCGCAAAGAAACGCTCCAACGCCTCGCTCATCGACGGCTGCGGCAAAAAGCGCCCGCGAAACTGCACCGGATAAGGCGCGAAACCTACAATCCGCCCATCGTCTTCGATCAGGCCCGGCTGCCAGCCGCCCGTCTGCAGCGGCGACCATAGCTCTTGCAACGCCTGCGCCAAGGCGATGACCGTCACGCCTTCACTGCTGGCGCTGGCGTTTCCCGTCATGCGGAAAGCGATCTCTTGCGCCGCGGTGGGGCTGAGGCCGGCGACGCCCGCGACCAGCGCCTTCCACAGCGGCCCCGGCTGAGCGATCACCTGGGCGAGTCGGTCGTAGTAATCTTCGGCGCCGTCGTCAAACGGCGGGAGTTTAGCAGGAGCAGGCGGCGGAGCATAGAGATGACCGGGCGAGAGCGTGCGCGCGCCTTCTTCGGCTCGCACGCGGCGCAACGCCTCCAGGATGCGCCCCCCTGGCCCCACGAGCATGGCGTTGGGCTGGCGTCCGATCAGCTCGAAGATGAGGGTCGTCGTCCCATGTTCGGGATGCTCAAAGTGCAGGTGCAGCACGCGTTCGACAGGTTCCGGCTGCACCACATCGCTCAGCAACGCCCCGCGCGCATATTTGCGCAGCAACAAGAGCAATGGCGTTTCGCCTTCGACCCCGCGACGCAGCTTGTAGGAGACGGTGTGCACGCGCGCGGCGTTCGGATGCAATGCAACCAAAAGCGGATGACGTGCGCGGCCTGCGTAGACTTCGAAACCGAGCGCGTGGTCATCCACCATTACAACCTGTTGGATGCGCCCCGGGCAAAGCGTCCGTTTCAGCTCGGCGGCCACGCAGGCCAGCGTCAGGGCGTCGAAGTGCATGGCTGCTCCACCGGTTGCGGTTCAAGCCCTTGCTGACGCCAAGCGCGCGCCATCACCGGCTCCCGACGCTCCATGACGCCTCCCGCCGCAAAATAGGCGCCGATACTCTCCCACCAATCGCGCTTGACGCTCATCACAGCGTAGGCAGAGTCCAGTTGCTCCGGCGTGAAGTCCGCAGGGTAGCGATTTTCAAAAAAGCAAAGCGCACGGGGGATGCGCGGCTTGATGGTCGGCGGATACTGCGCCGGGTCGATCACGCCGATGCAGAGTCCATAAAGTGGTAGCACGCCAGGAGGCAGCGCCAACGCTTCGGCGATGCGGTCGACATTGTTCTGCACTGCGCCAATGTAACAGGTGCCATAGCCGAGCGCCTCCGCAGCCACAACCATGTTCTGCGCCACCATCGTGGCGTCCGTAGCGCCGTAGAGCAACGAGATGCGCTCACGCATTCCCCACGCACCCCCGCGATGCTCCACCAGTCGCCGCAGCCGATAGACGTCCAGGCAGACGATGAAAAATTCGGCCGCGTCGCGGATGTGCTGCTGATCGGCGCAAAGCGTCGCCAAGCGGTCGCGCAGTGCAACGTCGGTGATGCGCACGAAGGCGTACATGTGACCCTGCGCATCGGTCGGCGCGCGACGCCCCGCCTCGACGATCAGGTCCAGGTGGCCGGGCGCCAACGGCTCGCGCACAAAATAGCGCACCGACCGATGTTTTCCAAACACAGCCAGCTCAGGAGGAAAGGCTACAAAAGTTGAATCGTTCATCGACTTGCTCCGAACAGTTTGCAATTTTTCTAGGAAAATTCTGCGCGAATCGTAATAAAAATGGTTGACAATAAGCGCACCTACAGATATGATATGGATGACTTGCATTTCGACCTAATTGAAGGCGAGTTGTTTGGGTCGGTGGCGGAATGGCAGACGCAGCGGACTTAAAATCCGCCGGGGCAACCCTTGTGGGTTCGAATCCCACCCGACCTACTGAGGGAGGGCCGGCAGAGTGAACAGAAAGGATGTTTATGAAACACCCGAGCAGTCACTCGGACGACGCCGTGCGGGGGCCGTCCACTTCCCTCTCCCGGCCGGGGATGCGCCTCAGTGTGCGGCTGACGGCGGCCCTGATGGCGACGGCGGTGTGGCTATGGTTGGCCTCACCCTCGGCTCAGGCGCAAGGAGCCGTTCACACTGTCGCCGGCGGGGAAAACCTTTCCACGATTGCCCGTCGGTACGGCGTGTCGATGCAGGAGCTCGCCGCCTACAACGGCATCGTCAACCCCGATCTCGTCTTCGTCGGACAGAAGCTCCAGATTCCGGGTCGCGGCGGTTCACCACAGACGCTGACCTCAGCCGACCAGGAGCGCTTGCCGGGCGACGGCGGCTATCATGTGGTGGCGCATGGACAGACGTTGTCGGAGATCGCCAAACGCTATGGCATGACCACCGGCGACCTGATGCGACTCAACGGCATCGTCGATCCCAACTTTATCTGGGTGGGACAGAAGCTGCGCGTCAGCGCGCGCGTGGCGCCGGTCGCAGCGAGCGGTGCCACCATGACCAAGCCTGCAGTGGCCGATGAAATCCATATCGTGCAGCCCGGCGACACACTGGTAGGCATCGCTCAGACATACAAAACCACCGTACAGGCGCTGCTGGCGGCCAATGGGCTACCGAACCCGAATTTCATCTGGGTCGGTCAGCGGCTCCGCGTGCGGGCCAACACCCTGCCGCAGACCACGCTGAACCTGGCGGCGGCGCCTGCAGACGGCAAACGCTGGATCGAGATCAACCTGACCACTCAAACGCTGACAGCCTGGCAAGGGGATGTGCCTGTCATGATCACCCGCATCAGCAGCGGCCGCGCAGGCACACCGACCGTGACCGGGCGCTTTACAATTGGGACCAAGTATAAGGCGCAGCGCATGGTGGGACCGGGCTATGATCTGCCTAATGTGCCGTGGGTGATGTATTTTTATCAAGGCTACGCCATTCATGGCGCTTACTGGCACAACAATTTCGGCGTGCCGATGAGCCATGGCTGCGTCAACATGCGTCCCGGCGAAGCGGAGATGCTCTACAACTGGGCGCCGGTAGGCACGGAAGTCTACGTGCATTACTAATTACTAAGATAAGAGTTGCTTTAGGTTACACCGTCTTTCTGAAGAACCTCTCTTCTGAAGATGGAAGGACCATGCCGACAATTTCGGAGGAACACTTTCGATCGCGCTTCTTTGGGGCATCCACACCTTGCCATCTGCCGAGAAGGTGCGGCTGGATAGAATTTGCACAGATCCTTTCGATAATCTGTAGGCGTCGCGCCAGAGGCCTGCCTACGTAAATCATGCCCCGACGCGACGCCTCCATTGTAAATCACGCCTCCGACGCAACACCCCAACTTTGCATCTTTCCCGCTTTGCTGCGATACTCCAGGGCATGGCTGGCCGTGAATTCGATATCATTCTGACCCATGAGCGCACCGACTTTGACGCATTGGCCTCGCTGCTCGCTGCATCGCTGCTCTTTCCAGACGCCATTCCGGTGTTGCCGCGCCAGTTGAATCGCAACGTGCGCGATTTTCTGGCGCTTTATCGCAACCATTTTCGCTTTGTTTCTCCCGACGATGTCCCGCGTGGGAAGGTGCGTCGCGCTATCCTTGTCGACACGCGGGCGGCCAATTCACCCAGAGGCATGCAGGCGGACACCGAAACGATCGTGATCGACCATCATGCGGCGCTCGCCGAGAAGAACCTGATGCATGAACCGCGCAAGGCGCTGCCGCAGGCGCACGAGCTTTGGTGCGGCCCCACGGGCGCCAACACCACGCTGCTCGTCGAAAAGCTGATCGAGCACGCCATTGATGTTTCGCCGGTGGAAGCCACGCTGTTGGCGCTGGGCATCTACGAGGACACCGGCAACCTGACCTATGCATCCACGACTCATCGCGATGCGGCTGCGCTAGCCTGGCTGCTGGAGCCGCAGCGAGGGGTCAACCTCGGTGAAGTCAACGAATTTCTACACCATCCCGTCACCGAGGAGCAGCGCAAGCTGTTGCAGGTGTTGATGGACGCCTGTGAGTTTCTGGAGATCGAGGGGCACACGATCATCATCACGATGGCCAGCGCGCCCGGCTTCAGCGATGAACTCAGCACGTTGGCGGCCCGCCTGCGCGACTTTCACGAGCCGGAC
>JANWYX010000147.1 GCA_025055055.1 Caldilinea sp.
CGTACTTCGCTTCGGCTCCTGCGTGAAGATAGCCATCGCTTTTTTTAAAATCTCCCGCTCTTGGCGCAAGATCGCATTCTCACGCCGCAACCGCCGCATCTCTTCCTCTGTCGCTTTCAGGCGACCGTGGCCGGGAAATGCTGCTTCTCCATCCCGTTTGGCCTTGCGCACCCACTGCTTGAGCAGCCCCTCCGACAGCCCCAACTCGCGTTCGACTTCCGGCTATCGACCGGCCACTTCTCGCAGCGAGTTCAACCGCTTCGCTCTTGAACTCGCTGCCGTATGTTCGTCGTGTCGTACTCATTGTCATCATTGCCTCCATTGGTAGTGTAAAGGAGGTATCTCTCCCTCCACTAAAACGGGGCAACATCAGAAGGCAATGAATCCTCGTCAGGGGATTAAGACGGGGAGAGATGAAGAACAGGGAAACGGGAGCGTTGGAAGGCGATGAATCCTCGTCAAGAGTTAAGATCCTCTCTCGTTCTCCATCCTCTCCCGTTCTCCGAAGGCGTCACTTCCGTGACCATTTCTGCAGAACCGGCCGACGGCCGGCCGGAAACGGTGCTGGATGAGTTCACGAACGACCCGGCAGTGGCTGAAGAAGTGCGCAAGTAGTTAAATCGCCCCCGACAGAGGACACGATGCCGGTGGATAATTACGCCGTACGGCGCACGCAGGCCGGCGGGCAAGTTTGAGCAGCAATTGGAGATTCTACGTCCGCCGATATTGATGATGGTGGCAACCCACTTCGTATTGGGTCGCTCGGCCCTGAAGTCCTGCTTCAACATGTTGTCGGCCATGGGCAGCTTGTGCTTGCCGTCTGCGGCACAGTCCAACCCTCGACTGCCAATACTCGGAAGAGTTCAAGGCCGGCGCCACCGACTCACGCACCCTGCGTAGATAGCGTCGCCGTGTTCGGTGCGCCGTGCACAAGAGGCTGCTTGAAGACCGTCAGATGGATCACCGTGCGATCTTCGCCTTCGACTTCAACCTGCTTAAAAGCCGGCACAATAGCAAGATCGAAACCGTCGTCGGCGACATAGCCGCGCGCAATGGTCACCGCCTTGATTGCTTGATTGACCGCACCGGCGCCGATAGCGTAAATCTCGGCCCGTCCTCGCTCACGTATCATCCCTGCGATGGCGCCTGCCACCGCACCGGTTCGCGACTGCGCCGAGACTTTGATTGCAACACACATCTTGACTTCCTCCTTGCACAAACGCCGATAAAAGCAGCTGCGCTTGCGTAGAACGCTCGCTTGGACGAAGCGGCCCTGCTTTTCCTTGTTACATGCCGATTCTGGACTCTATTTGTACAGGAGCAGACGTTGATGCCGCGTTGATGATGAAAAGAAACGCCTCAAGGGGGCGGGTATGCGGCGCCGGCGGCCCAAATCCCTCGCCATCTAGACCAATTAGGCCATGGCAAGCGATGAGAACGTGGAAAGCAATTTTTTGCCGAAAAACGTTTGTTTACGCACACTCCTCCGTCAACGCCGCCTCCATCGCCTGCAAGAGATAGACAAGCGACGTTGCACCGGGATCGGGATGACCCAAGCTGCGCTCTCCCAATTTGGCAGAGCGCCCCCGTCTAGCGACCATCTCCCGCGTGGCTGCAGCGCCGGCCTGTGCGGCAGGCAAGGCCGCACGCCACGCCGCCATCAGCGATTGGTCGGCAGGCTGCGCCGCCAGCGCATCCACGAAGGGCTTGAGCGCGTCGATCAGCGTCTTGTCACCCGGCTGCGCTTTGCCGAGCCGCATGACCATCGACAGACCGGCCTGCAATGCCTTCGTCACCGTCGCTGCATCATATGGGCCTTCACCCAGTGCGCGGCCCACGCTCGACAGCAGCGCGCCGATCAATGCGCCGGAGGCGCCGCCGGCGTCGCTGAATGCAGCGCCGGCTTCGATCAGCAGCCGGCCGGCACCGTCCGACGTTTTTTCTACGGCGACATTGGCGGCGCGCAGCCCGCGCACCATCGTGGCGCCATGGTCGCCGTCGCCTGCGGCAGCATCGAGTCGGCCTAATTCTTCCTCATGAGCGGTGATAACCTCCAACGCCAGCGCCAGCCAGCGGCGCACCACAGCGCCAGCGATTTCTGATGAACCCATAAATCCATCCTCAGCAATTGATGTAAGCCGGCGACGCGCAAGGGGCATCCAACAAAGGGGTCAACTCTGCGTCGAGCCAGCAGAGCGTCAGGGAGCAGCCGGCCATGTCGAGTGAGGTCACCATTTCGTTGACGATCGGCTTGTAGGGCGAAAGCCCTTCGGCCAGCAGGCGGCGATGCACGTCCTTGTAGAGCACGAACATTTCTTCATACTGCGTAGCGCCCAGGCCGTTGAGCAGCACCGCTACCGTTGCCCCGGCGTCAGATGGCGCCTCGGCGAGCAGAGCGTCCAGCAACAGATCGGCGATTTCGCGCGCCGATCGCATATGGCTGGACTGCACGCCCGGCTCACCGTGGACGCCCAGTCCCAGCTCCATGCGGCCGGGTTCGACGGTAAAGAGCGGCGCCGATTGTCCAGGAAGGGTGCAGCCGCCGAAGGCTACGCCAAAAGAGCGCGTGCGTGCGTTGGCCTTGCGCGCCAGTCGCTCGACCTCGTCGAGGCTGTCCCCGCGTGCAGCCGCAGCGCCTGCAATTTTGAAGACAAAGAAGTCGCCAGCAATGCCGCGGCGCTCGTCTTCCTGCCCGCGTGGGGCGGAGGCGACGTCGTCGGTGACGCGCACGGTGCGCACGTCAATTCCCTCCTCCTGGCAGCGCAGTTCCGCCATATCGAAGTTGAGCACGTCGCCGCTGTAGTTGCCGTAGCAGTAGAGCACGCCGGCGTCGCTTGCCACCGCCTTGGTGACGCGATAGATCTGCTCTGCCGAAGGGGCTGCAAAGACGTTGCCCATCACCGCCGCAGCTGCCAACCCAGGCCCGACATAGCCGCAAAAAGCCGGGTAGTGGCCGGAGCCACCGCCAATCACGAGCGCCACCTTGCCCGGCCACGGCGCGCCGAGCGCCATCACGCCAGAGGCGCCGGGGACGCGACGGACGAAGCGACCATACGCGGCCACGAAACCTTCGATCAACTCTTCACGGAAATCGGTCGGATCGTTGTAGAGTTTGGTCATTGCGCTTTCTCCCTGAAGATGCTTCGTATTGGAAATTTTCAGGAGCAACCGCTGCCGATTTATGATCGGGGCCTAGCGCGTCAGATCACGCCTCCGGTGTGACATCCCGACTGCGACGGAGAACCGCAGCTACGATAATTGCCCGGTTGTTTTGTTATAGACCATCATTGGGCGCTGCGTCCTCCTCTGCTTCCACCGTTACACCCGTATAAATGCAGCCACCTCTGGATTCCGTCGCAAGGCTTCGAGATCGGCGGCGGTGGGAAGCTGTGGGCGGTCGCGGCGCACGTTGACGATGCAAAGGAACCCCAACGGTTCATCACCCGTCGGCTGAAACTGATGCCACGTCATAGGAGGGACCAGAATCAGATCATAGAGGCGGATGTCATGTACTGCATCGCCGACCAGGACACGGCCTTCTCCACGCACCACCATGACGGCGTGCTCGTGCTCGTGCCGCTCCAGCGTGGAATAGCCCCCCGGCGCCACCTCGAAATAACGCCACTGAAACTCCATCCCCTCGCCTTCAAAAAGGGTCTGTCGGGTGACGTGGCGAAAGGTCGTCGTTGCATCCTGCTTGTATTCGAGCACCGGCGTGCCTTCCCACCGGCATTCGCCCAAATGCGCGCGGAAGATCATCAGGCAAACCCTTTCTGCACATTTTCGACGAAGGCGCGGCTGCGCTCCAGGAGCGCGTCGCCCGCCATGTACAGGCTGCCGCCGATCAACAGGATCACATCCCTGCCATAAACGTCGAGCATCTCCTGCACGCGATCCACCTGCATGCCGCCGGCGGGCACAGGGAAGGCCGCCTTGACCTCGCCCCAGGGACGGCGCAGGTTCTCCGCCAGCGTTTTGCAAGTCTGCTGGCTATAGCTGAAGCGCCCGCCGTAGTTAGGATAGATGACGGCGTCGGCGCCGAAAAGGCGGAAAATCTTGCCGAAGAGCAGCTCTGGGGCAATGCGCAACGCACCACCGAAGGCCGGATGCGCCAGGATCGCCATGCCGGGATTGTCGGCGGCCAGCTCGTGCATCAGCGCCATGCCCACCAACATCGGCTCCAACATGACGACCTGCACGCCCAGTTCACGGCAGATGCGCACCTGATCTGCAATCTGACGCGGGGAGCCGATCAAGTTGGGGACGTAGCAGCAACGCCGACCGGTCTCCGCATTGACCTGTTCGACGGCGGCCTGGCAGCGCGCCACCCGCTCGGCGAAGGGCGAAAAGACCTGGTTCGCCAGCCCATGGTCGTCTTTGATCAGATCAATCCCGGCGCGTGCGAAGACGCCGCAAAGGTCGGCGAGCTGGGCGCAGGACAGCCCCTGCGGTTTGAGCGCCGTGCAGGTAAGCGCTCGCGCTTCGGCGCCAAGCAATGCGCGCAGCCCCGTCACGCCGAAGCGAGGGCCGACAAAGGCCGAAAGCATTTCCTCCGGCATGGTGACGTCGACGAGCAAGACATCCTCCTGAAGCGAGGTGTTGCCGAACAGCATGTTCAGGAATTGCGCCGGCTCGTCACCGGTGGTGGCGCGCGCCAACCGGATCACCACTTCAAACAGGTCATCGCCGAGCGGCGCAATCGATTCGACGCGGGCGAGGATGTTCTCAACGATGTGCGGGTCGCGCACCGCCGCGCGCGGCAGCTCCACGCTTTGCTCAAGGGCGATGGCTTCGGCGCGGCCTGCAATCTCCTTGGGAGTAGAACGAACGTGATAAATGACAGAAAAAGCTTCTTGCACGGCGACTTTCCTTTGAATCATTGCGTCATCGGCAGCGGCGTAGCCGAGCGCATAAAGGCAATGGTGTGATCGAGATCGACAATGCCGGCGTCGGAGCCAAGGCCGGTGGCCACGAGCGCAGCCGCAGCGGAACCAAGCCGGCCGGCCTCCTCCAGACTCCAGCCCATCCCCAACCCCACGATGAAGCCTGCGCAGTAGGCGTCGCCGCAGCCGGTGGTGTCCACCACCGGGACCCGATAGGCGGGCAGGCGAATCTCGCAGATTTCGCCGTTTTCCCGATAAGCGATGCTGCTGCCTTCGGCGCCCATCTTGAAGACGGTGTGCTTCGCCCCCCGGTCCAGGAAAAAGGCGATCACCTCGCGGCGGTCGTGGAGTTTGCACATCAGGCGCGCCTCGTCAAGGCCGGGCATGAAGTAGTCGATGTAGGGCAGACACGGCTCAATAAGGTCGAGCAGATCGGGACGATCGATGGCGACCAGGTCAAAGGTAGTGGTGACGCCTTTGGATTTGGCAAATTTGAGCACCTCCACCGTGGGCGGGCCATCAAAGCGCGGCATGAGCGACGTGCCGCCGAGGTGCAACACATCGGCCTCGGCGATGACCTCGAAGTCGATGTCCTCCAGCGTGAGTGCGCCGTTGGCACCGGGCACGTGCAGCGCAGGGCGCTCGCCGTTGGGACGGATCGGCAACATGGTGGCCGAGGTCTGCACCCCCTCCTTACGACGCAGATAACGCGTCTCGATGCCGTAGTGCTGCATCGTGGAGACGACGAAGTTGCCCAGCTCATCTTTGCCCAGCGCACCCATGGCGATCACGCGCGCGCCCAGTTTGGCGAGATCGACGCTTGCGCCGGCCGCCGTCCCTGCGACGGTGATGCGGATTTCCTCCAGCAGATCGACGTTCTGCCCGTCAGGGATGCGCGTAACCGGTCTTCCGAGAATATCGACGATGTGAATTCCCAGGCTAACGACGGTGGTCATGACTCCCTCTCCATCCTTTTTGCTGCAAGGTCTATTTGCTCAACGTCGCTGAGATAGGCTTCGATCTCTTCGGCGGAGCTCATCTCCAGCGCCAGGGCGGCGATGCGCTTCGCCTCGGCCATGTCGAGACGACGAATGCGCTCTTTGACGAGAGGGATCGCCGCCGGACTCATGCTCAGTGCGTCGATTCCCAGACCGATCAGGAGCGCCGTCGCTTTTGGATCGCCCGCCATCTCGCCACAGAGGCTGACCTTGATACCGGCGGCGCGACCGGCCTCCACGGTTTCGCGGATGGCGCGCAGCACTGCAGGTTGGTAGGCGCTCACCAGGCTGGCCACGGCTGCATTGTTGCGATCGGCAGCCATGATATATTGCGCAAGATCGTTGGTGCCGATGCT
>JANWYX010000200.1 GCA_025055055.1 Caldilinea sp.
ATGGTCATGCCCGGTTGGGTAATGCCCATCTCCGGGCCGACGACGTGGACGATGCCCTGCACCGGGCCGTCGACGTCCCACAGGGTGATGCCGAAGTCCTTGCAGTTCTGGCGCAGAGTGCGCACCTGCGTGGCGGCGTCGGAGGGCCACAGCTCGATGTCTACGCTGCGGGTGGGAATGGCATGATCCATGGTGGCAAAGGTCTTGTCAGGACGACGCACCTTCAGCCCCCGCTCGCGCAGCATGGCGAACGCCTGCGGCGAGGTGACCTCGTGGATGAGATGTGCGTCGATGTATAACACGGCGGGCGCCCCTTCGTCCTGCGCAACGACATGAGCATCCCAAACTTTCTCAAAAAGCGTCTTTCCCATTCGGTTTCTCCACTGCCTCTAGGTTTCTAGCTTCTTCCTATTCTGATGAAATCGAATCAATGCTTCAATTTCAAAGAAAGCTTCGTTCTCTGCGTTTGTCTTGTCGTCTTGAGCTCGGTCGCTCTTACGCCTTGACCGTCTCTTCCTCGTCCTCGCTCTCCACAGAGCCTTCGGTCGCCGCCTCGATCTGCACGACGTTGTCTTTGGGCATGACGTGCCAGAAGAAGAGGCGCTGCGCCTCCCAGTCGTTAAGCAGCATCTGCGCCAGAGGCGAGCCGGTCTTTTCCCAGTGCTCGACGATCAGCGACTTGAGATATCTCTCATAGGCGTCTCCCTGTAAGCGGGAGATGTTGATCAACTCTTTATTATACCGTCGCTCGAAAGTTTCGTTGACGTCGTAGACGAACGCCTGGCCCCCGGTCATGCCGGCGCCAAAGTTGCGCCCTGTTTCGCCGAGGACGACTACGCAGCCGCCGGTCATATATTCGCAGCAGTGTTCGCCTGCGCCTTCAACCACGGCGATGGCGCCGCTGTTGCGCACTGCAAAGCGCTCGCCCGCAAGGCCGGCGGCGAAGAGTCTGCCGCCGGTTGCGCCGTAGAGCGCCGTGTTGCCGAGGATGACATTCTGATGCGGCGTGAAGCGCGCCTCTTCTGAAGGGCGAATCACGATCTCGCCGCCCCCCAAACCCTTGCCGACGTAATCGTTTGCTGCCCCGCGCAGATAAAGTGACAGCCCGCGGATGGCGAAGGCACCGAAGCTCTGTCCGGCCGTGCCCTCGAAATCGATGCGAATCTGTCCGTCCGGCAGGCCGGCGTCGCCGTAGCGCAGCGCAAGCTGGCCGGAGAGCGCTGCGCCGACCGTGCGGTCGGTGTTGCGAATCTTATGCGCCAGATGGATCGGCGCGTCGGGATTGGCCTGCAGGCTGGCGAGCACCTGCTCCGTGATGCGGTCGCTCAGCGTCGGGTCCGGCGGTGCCACTTCGTTGCGCGGCAGGACGTTGCGCCGAGCCGTGCCGACGTCCGGCACATAGAGCAGCGGCGACAGGTCCAGGAAGCCCGCCTCGCGACCGTGCACGACCTGCATCAAATATTCGGGATGGCCCACCACCTCATCCAGGCTGCGGAAGCCGAGGTCGGCCAGAATCTGGCGCACGTCCTCGGCAATGGCGGTCATAAAGTTCATCACCATCTCGGGCGTGCCGGTGAACTTCTTGCGCAGCTCCGGGTCTTGCGTGGCGACGCCGACCGGGCAGGTGTTTTTGTGACAGACGCGCGCCATGATGCAGCCTTCGGCGATCATGGCGCTGGTGCCAAAGCTCATCTCGTCTGCGCCGAGCATGGCCGCCATGACGACGTCGCGTCCGGTGGCGAGGCCGCCGTCGGTGCGTAAGGTGACGCGCGTGCGCAGGCCGTTGGCAAGCAGCACCTGATGCGTCTCCGCCAGGCCGATCTCCCAAGGTAGGCCGGCGTTCTTGATGCTGCTGAGCGGGCTGGCGCCGGTGCCGCCTGATGCGCCGGAGATATGAATGACGTCGGCCAACCCTTTGGCCACGCCTGCGGCAATGGTACCGACGCCCATCTCTGCCACCAGCTTGACGCTGATCTTGGCGTTCGGGTTGATCGCTTTCAGGTCCCAAATGAGCTGCGCCAGGTCTTCGATCGAATAGATGTCATGGTGCGGTGGCGGGCTGATCAGCGCCACGCCCGGCGTGCTGTGGCGCAGGACGGCGATTTCCACCGTCACCTTGTGGCCGGGGAGCTGGCCGCCTTCGCCCGGCTTGGAGCCTTGCGCCATCTTGATCTGCAGCTCATCGGCGCTCATGAGGTATTCGGGCGTGACGCCAAAGCGACCGGACGCCACCTGCTTGATGCGGCTGGCGCGCTCGGTGAAATAGCGCTCCTTGGCTTCGCCGCCCTCGCCGCTGTTGCTCATGCCGCCCAGGCGATTCATGGCAATGGCGAGCGTCTCGTGCGCTTCGGCGCTGAGCGCGCCGTGGCTCATGGCGGCGGTGGAGAAACGGCGCAGGATACGCTCCGCCGGTTCAACTTGCGTGACCGGGATCGACGGCCGAATGCGGCGAAAGTCGAGCAGGTGCCGTGGAGCCAGCTTCATGCTGTTGATCAGGTCGGCGTATTTGCGATAATTGGTGGGAATGTCCTCCGGCTTTTTGGGCCGGGCGACCTGAGTGAGCGCATGCACGACCTGCGGGCTCCACTCGTGCAGCTCGCCTCCGCGGCGCGCTTTGTACAGACCCCATGTCACCAGCTTGACCGCTTGGCTGAGGTCGCTGTTGGGATAGCCGTATTGATGCCAGGCGAGCACATCCTCTGCCACGCTGGCGAAGCCGATGCCACCCAGCAGGCTCGGCGTGTCGACGAAGGCGACGTCGAGTAGCTCTTGACCGATGCCGATCGCCTCGAAAATCTGGGCGCCGCAGTAGGCGTCGATGGTGCTGATGCCCATCTTGCTCATCACCTTGAGCAGCCCTTTGTCGATGGCCTTGATGAAGTTCTTGCGCGCCTGCTCGACCGTCAGGTTGCCGGTCTTGCGGCCTTCATGAACCAATTCCTCGATCGTCTCATAGGCCAGGTAAGGATAGACGGCGTTGGCGCCGTAGCCGATCAGGCAGGCGAAGTGATGCACCTCGCGCGGCTCGCCGCTGACGCTGACCAGGCTGGCGCGCATGCGCAACCCTTGACGGATCAGATGGTGATGTACTGCGCCGATGGCCAGGAGAGACGGAATCGGCAGCGTATGCACGTCGGCCTTCTCATCGCTGATGAAAAGGATGCGAGCGCCGTTGCGCACCGCCTCTTCGGCGTCGCGACAGAGCTTCTCCACTGCAGCGCGCAGGGCGGCGCCTGCTTGCTCCGGCGTCACCTCTTCGCCGGAAGGCGCCTGCCAGACGGCGTCCACCGTGGCCGTGGCGAACTCGGGCATGGTCTGCGTGCGCAACGCTGCCATCTGCTCCGGCGACAGAATCGGCGAGGAGAGCGCAATCAAACGCACGGCTTCGGGCGTCTCCGAGAGCAGGTTGGCGCGTTTGCCGAGCAACATGCGCAGGCTCATGACCAACTCCTCGCGCAGGGGGTCGATGGGTGGGTTGGTGACTTCGGCGAAGCGCTGTTTGAAATAGTGAAAAAGTGGTCGTGGCAGCTTGCTCATCGCCGCCGGTGGCGTGTCGTCGCCCATGGCGCCGACCGGCTCCTGCCCGGTGGTGATCATCGGCCGCAGGATGACGATCATCTCTTCCGAGGTGTAGCCGAAGCTGGCCTGGCGATTCGAGAGCGGCGCCCGCTGTGCATGCGCCGCTTGTGCGGTTTGTCCGGCGAGCGCGTGGCCATTTACGCCTATGACCTGCCCGTTGCCTTCGATCGCGGCTTTGACCTTTTTCGCCAGGTCATCGAGATGCACGAGGTTGTCTTTGATCCAGCGGTCATAGGGACGTCGCGCAGCGAATTTTTGGGTGATCTCTTCATCGTCCATGATCACTCCACGCGCGGTGTCCACGCAGAAGATCTGGCCGGGGCCGATGCGACCTTTGCGGATCACGCGGCTTTCATCGTAGGCAACGGAGCCGACCTCGCTGGCGCTGATGACGATGCCGTTGTCGAGGATGACGTAGCGCGCCGGTCGCAACCCGTTGCGGTCCATCGCCGTGCCGACGATGCGGCCATCGGTGTAGGTGAGCGCCGCCGGACCGTCCCACGGCTCCATCAATGCGCTGTGATACTCATAAAAGGCTCTTCGCTCCGGAGTCACTTCTCCTTCGGGCAGGCGCTCCCAAGCTTCGGGAACCATCATCATGATCGCGTGGCGAATATCGCGGCCGCTGCGCACGAGCAGCTCCAGCACGTTGTCGAATTTGCCGCTGTCGCTGCTGTCCTTGGCGATAATCGGCCGCAGTTGTTCGGCCGGCTTCTCCCAGTAAGGGCTTTCTAGGTCGGCTTCTCTGGCGCGCATCCAGTTTTCGTTACCCTGCAGTGTGTTGATTTCGCCGTTGTGACAGACGAGGCGGAACGGCTGCGCCCTCTCCCAGGTGGGGAAGGTGTTCGTGCTGTAGCGCTGATGGAAAACGGCGATGGCCGTCTTGTACTCAGGGTCGCTCAGGTCCGGGTAAAAGTGGGCCAGCTCGTTGGCCAGCACCAATCCTTTGTAGACGATCGTGCGACTGCTGAAGCTGGCGATATAGAGGCGTTGGATGCCGCGCTCTTTCGCCGCGTTGATGATGCGCTTGCGCGCCAGATAGAGAAGGCGCTCAAATGCGTCGCCTGCCTCGCAGGCCTCGTCGGTGCGACGCACCAGCACCTGTCCAAGCCAGGGGCGACTGTACAGTGCGCGCTGCCCTAACGCAGATTCGATAACGGGCACGGAGCGGAAAGCAAGTACCTCCAGCTTCATCTCCGTAAGAACTTCCTGAATCAGATCGCGCGCCAGCGCCCGGTCTTCGCCGTTGCCCTTGTTGAGGAAAAGCTGACCCACCGCCAGGTCGCCCTGCGGAGGCGGCTCCATGCCGATGCGTCGTAGCTCGCGGGCAAAGAACTCGTACGGCAGTTGGGTCAAGACGCCGGCGCCATCGCCTGTTTTGCGGTCGTCGGCCACTGCTCCGCGGTGGGCATGGTTGCACAGCGCCTCCAGCGCCATCTCCAAGATGCGGTGGCTGCGTTTCCCTTCGACGTGGGCGATAAAGCCGATGCCGCAGGCGTCATGTTCAAAGCGCGGATCATAAAGACCCTGACGGGCCGGAAAAGACCATTGTGATTGTGTATTCGGGTGCATAGTCGTTCCTCTCATCGTCGACAATTCGCTTGCGTTCTTGCCAATTGTTTCGTGTTCATCGGCGCTTATGCATCAATAGCGCCTTTTGACGCAATTTCTGGTTCAGGAGTGGGTGTCCTGTCCCAAAACCTGTCGTCGGCGACGAGAAACCTTCTGCTCTGAAGGATAGTGTGCGGAACATGTTGAACAAAACATTCACCGCGTTGAGCAAATAACTATAGCACTGAAGATGGTGTAGTGCAAAACATACGGCTATTCTAAAGAGAAATCGTTTTCAAGAAGCTTTCGTCGTCTTCAGCGCCCACAACTGCCTGGTCAGTTCGGCGTGGCCGATATGTCGGCTCATGTGCTCGAAGGCATGCTGGATGTCATGGCGCGCCGTCAGGACGCGCTCCGGATCGAGCGGGTGGGGGCGGCTCGCCTCCAGGTCTTGTGGAGAGAGGCCGTCGAGAAATTGATGGACATAAAGCTGCATGCGTCGAGCGCGCGCAAGCAGATAGGCGGGATCATGGTTGGCCGGCCCGAATTCCTCGCTACCCTCGTCGCCGTCCACGGCGCTCCAGTCTAGGCGTCCCCTCATCCACTCAACACGGCGCAGCAGGTAGTAGGTTGAGGAGACGGCGTGTGCGATCAGCCAGCCCAGGCTACCTGCGGGGCCGCGCCAAGGGCTATGCTCAAATGGCTTCCAAAGCAAGGCCTCGGCCGGCAAATCCTCGAGCAAAAGCTCAATGTCGTGCACCATCGCGTCAAACATGCGGCGGTAGGTGGCAAGCTCGGATGTGGGCGTCGTCATAGGCTTTTCGTGCAATAGGCTTCGGTTATGGGGTGCGAATTCGGGTCATCGGCTGAAGCGCTTCAAGCGCCTGCTGCAATCGATCGATGTGCGGCTCATATGTCGCCAACAGCTCGGGCAGTGGCCAGATGCGCAGGTTGCTGTCGAGCAGTTGGATGGCGGCGCGGGCGACCCCGCTCATCAACGTGAGAGCGAACTCCAAGTCGTCGCGGCTGCGCTCGCAGACGTGCGTTCGAAAACTTTGCATTGTCTGCGCGGCCTCGACGGCAAGGTCGGCCATTGCGCGCGGCCCTTCGCATAGTAATGCATAGCCTGCTAACGGCTCGCCGCGCTCTTCCAGCGCTACGAACTCCAGGAGCGCATCGGCATCGGCGTCGGCCAGGCGCAGAAATTCCTGGCGGATGCGTTTCATGGTCTGTTGCATCGATTTCGCTGCAGCGTCCTGGACGTCCATCGGCTGTTGGCTGCGCGTGGCGTTGGCTGTCGCCTGAGCGAGTGCTGCGGCCAGCGCACCGCTGAGACCGATGGCGCCGCCTGCCTGACAATGGTCGTGTTCGCCGATGCGTTCAAGTGCTTGAAAGACCGGATTGGCGGAAAGCCGGGTTTGAATCAGCATATATGTTATCGTGTTCTAAAAATTTGCAGATGGATAGTATAGAGCAAGGCCGGCGAGGCGTCAATCCAAATAGCATTACACCTTGGCCGTCCGCCTCCTTGCCAACACTCCTCGCTCCGGCGCAAAGAGATAGCATATCAGAAAAATCACACCCGCCATCGTCGCCATCGAGCCGGCGATCGACGCGTCCAATGCATAGGCGAGCCAGTAGCCGCTCACGGCGGAAAGGACGCCGATGGCGGCGGCGTAGATCAGCATGTGCGACAGCCGATCCGCCAGCAGATAGGCAGCGGCGGGCGGGGCGATCATAAAGGCCACCACCAGCACCGAACCGACCGCATCGAAGGCGCCAACTGCTGTGATGGAGACAAGCGTCATCAAAGCGTAATGAAGGGCGCCGGGTGCGAAGCCCAGCGCCGCAGCGAGTGCCGGATCGAAGGTCGCCAGCTTCAGCTCTTTGTAGAACGTTGTGATGAACAAGGCGTTGAGCGCAAGCATCCCGCCGCCCACATACAGCGCTGCAGGGCCTGCATCTACGCCGAAGAGTTGAATGCGGTTGAAGGGTGCAAATGCCAACTCGCCGAGCAACACTGCGTCGACGTCCAGATGTACGTCGCCGGCGAAGCGCGAGATCAGGATGATGGCGATGCTGAAAAGGGCGGGAAAGACCAGGCCAGTGGCGGCGTCTTCGCGCACGAGTTGGGTGCGGGTGAGCAGCTCGACCAGGCT
>JANWYX010000232.1 GCA_025055055.1 Caldilinea sp.
GGTGCACCGGTGCTGCTGTTGCGCCCTGACCCCTCGGCGCTCGTCAAGAGCGCTGCCGAAAAGCTGGCGATGGCGCTCGGCAAGAGCAGGAAGTTGCGCATGGTCGCTGCAACGGATGGCACCGTGTTCGGCCAGCGAGCAGTAAAGCTGGCGAGCGAGTTGCAGCCATTGCTGGTGGGTGATCTCACGGTGGTGGTGATCGCCTCGGAGCATGAAGGCGCCGAACGCGCCCAACAGATCATGGTGGACACCGCGGCGATGTTAACCACAGAGCCAAGGCCCCGGCTGGTTCCACTGGTGGGCTACCCAGACGAGGTGCTGTTAAATTATCTGGAAACGCATCCAACCGACTTGTTGATCATCGGCGCCTTTGCCGATCGGGGCGCCGGCGGCGTCAGCGCCGTAGGGCCCACCGCACACCGGATCGTTCAGGATGCGCCGACCTCGGTGCTGCTTGTCAAGGGCCACCGCACTGCGATCCGGCGCATTTTGGTCTGCGCTGCAGTCGAAGACGAGACGATTGTGGCAGTAGGGGCGCAGTTTGCCCAGGCCGTCGGCGCCAAACTCGACCTGTTGCACGTCATGCCGCCTTCGGCCGCTCCGTATCTTTCCGCCGAGCCGGACTTGACGATCGACGTGGAGACCGTGCTTTCTCAGGGCACTCGTCTTTCCTCCGTGCTGCACGAGTGGGAGCGCAGGCTCCAGGAATACGGCTTTGACCGCGCTTCGATCATCCTGCAGGCAGGTTCAGTGCAAGAAGTGATCTTGCAACGTGCGCGCGAGAGGGAGTATGATGTAGTCGTAGTGGGCAGCGAATCCAGCCCCGGTCACTTCCCCGGCAGCATCGCCAATGCCATCGTCCGCTACGCCGAACAATCGGTGCTGCTGGTTCGTATTCGTGCAACTTGAGGGTTTGTTCGATCGAAGTCGATCCAGCGAGGAGGCTCCCCATGAAGAAGCGTCATCTCACCGAAGTGCAGGATTGGATGCGCGAAAATCCCGTCACGGTCACGCCGGACGCCACGCTCGCCGAGGCGCAGGAACTCATGACCGAGCATGAAGTGCGACGCTTGCCGGTCGTTGAGAATGGGGAGCTTGTTGGGATCATCACCTACAGCGACATCCTGCGCCAGATTCCTCCCTTGCGCGAGGAAGAAGAAGCCGACCATACCACCGTCTTGTTGAATCAGCGCACCGTGGGGGAAGTGATGACGTACTCGCCGATCACGATCAATCCGAGCGCGACGATCCAGGAGGCGGCCGAGCGCATGCTCGAATACCAGGTGAGCGGTCTGCCCGTGGTGCGCAACAACAAGGTGGTGGGCATCATCACTGAAAGCGACATCTTTCGGCTGGTGGTGGAGTCCTGGTCGGAGGAGTAGCCTTTCGGTCTGCCAGAAATTTGCTTTGCGCCAACGGAGCGTGCTATCATCCTGAACAGAATTAACAACGGGGAGCTCGGTGTGCCGGGCTGAGAGGGTGGCCGTTTCGCCGCCGACCCGCTTCACCTGATCTGGGTAATGCCAGCGTAGGGAAAAGATAGCTGCAGCGCCATGAGCCTGTCTTCACTCGCTGGCCTTACCCGTTAGATGGTAAGGCCGTTTTTATTCCTCAGGAGGATCGTATGTTTGCTCAAAGGCATGTCTGGAACTCACTTCGTTGGCGCCTCCACGGTGCGCGCATCTGGCTTCATCGGCTTTACAGGGGCCCCCTCTTGGGTGCGCTGCTCGTGGCTGCGCTGCTGGCCGGGTGCCAGCCGCTGACCTCGCCAACCCCCGCTGAGACGGCGACCCCCACCCCTTTGGTGCTTGCCTCGCACGACTCCTTCAACATCAGTGAAGAGGTCCTGGCGCGTTTTGAAAGAGAGCACAACGTCTCCGTGCAAGTGCTCACCCTGGGTGACACGGGCACGGCGCTGAACAAGGTCATTCTCAGCAAGGACGCGCCGCTCGCCGACCTTTTCTTCGGCGTGGACAACACTTTCCTCAGTCGCGCGCTGGCCGCCGACATCTTCGAGCCGTATGAATCGCCGCTGTTGGCACAAATCCCCGACGATCTGGAGATGGATCCACAGCATCGACTGTCGCCGGTGGACTACGGCTTCGTCAACCTCAACGCCGACCGGGAATGGTTTGCTTCGAGGGGCATCCCGCTGCCAGAGCGGCTCGAGGACCTGACCGACCCAACGTACAAAGGGCTGTTGGTCGTGCAGAATCCGGCCACATCGTCGCCGGGGCTGGCCTTTTTGCTCACCACGATCGATTACTTCGGCGAGGACGGCTACCTTGACTTCTGGCGCGGCCTAAAGGAGAATGATGTGTTGGTGACCGACGGCTGGAGCGAGGCGTACTTCACGCACTTCACCGTCGGTTCGGGAGGCGCCGGCGACCGTCCGCTGGTGGTGAGCTACTCGACCAGCCCGCCGGCCGATGTCGTCTACGCCACCGATGGGCGCACCGAACCGGCGACCGTCAACGTCTTCCCGCCGGGCAGCGCCTTCCGCCAGGTAGAGTTCGTCGGCGTGCTCAAGGGCGCCGCCCAGCCGGAGCTAGCGCGTCGGTTCATCGACTTCATGCTCGATGTAGAGTTTCAGTCCGACATTCCGCTGCAGATGTTCGTTTATCCGGCCAACCCAAACGCTACGCTGCCCGAACTCTTTGTGAAGTTCGCACAAGTCCCGCCTGACCCGGTGATTTTCGACCCGGCGGCGATCGAAGCCAACCGCGAGCGCTGGGTGCAGGCGTGGGTCGAGTTGATGACGCAGTGAACGGTGTTGCGTGGTGCGTGCTTTGTCTTCCGTCACGCACCACGCAACAGATCTTTGAAAGGCTTCCGTTGCGGCGCATAATGCAGGCGGCGCTCTATGCGCTGCCGGTTTTGTTTTTGACCATCTTCTATCTCTACCCGCTGTTGGCGATCCTGCGCGTAAGCTTCGGCGCGTCGTTGGCCGAGGCGATGGAGCAAGTGAGCGCTGCATTGCGGTCACCGGGCTTTTGGCGTGTGCTTTGGTTCACGACGTGGCAGGCGACCGTCTCTACGCTGCTGACCGTCTTGGTGGGACTGCCATTGGCGGGCGTCTTTGCCCGTTTCGACTTCCCCGGCAGGGGTCTGATGGCTGCCTTGCTGACCGTTCCCTTCGTAATGCCGACCGTCGTGGTAGCGCCTGCCTTCCTCGCCCTGATCGGCCGCAACGGCCTGCTCAACGCATGGCTACAACGCCTATTTCACCTGGATGCGCCGCCGATTCAGCTCGAACAGACGATCTGGCTCATCCTGCTCGTGCATGTCTTTTACAACGTCGCCATCGTGATTCGCACCGTGGGCGGATTTTGGAGCACGCTGCCGCCGACGTTAGCCGAAGCAGCCGCCGCCCTAGGCGCATCGCCACGGCGACGCTTTTGGACGGTGACGGCCCCGCTGTTGGCTCCCAGCCTTGTAGCCGCCGGCTTGCTCGTCTTCCTTTTTTGCTTCACCAGCTTCGGCGTGATCCTGATCCTGGGCGGCCTGCGCTTTGCCACGCTGGAGGTGGAAATCTATCGGCAAGCGGTCAGCTACTTCAACCTGCCCATGGCGGCCTTTCTGAGCATCGTACAGCTTGTCTTCACCTTCACCATCATGGCGCTCTATACGCGCGTGCAGGCGCGCCTGAGCCGCACGCTGCGTCTACGGCGACGCGCCTTTGCCCGTCGCCCGGCCTCCTGGCGTCAATGGGCCGTGGTCGGTCTGGCCCTGGCGGCCACGTGGATTGGCGTGCTGTCGCCGCTGCTTGCGTTGGCGGTGCGCAGCTTCACCCTGGGCGACGGCGGCCCGACGTTGCTCTACTACCAGATGCTCGGAGAAAACCTGCGCCAGAGCGCTTTCTTTGCGCCTCCGATCACGGCTGTGCGCAATTCGCTCGTCTATGCGCTGGCGACGCTGGCGATCAGCCTGCCGCTGGGCGTGATCGCCGGCTACGCCTTGACGCAGCCACGCTCGCGCTGGGCCGCCATCCTCGACCCACTGCTCTTGTTGCCGTTGGGCACCTCGGCGGTGACGCTCGGGTTCGGCTACATCGTGGCGATGGGGCCGCTGAGGGTGTCGCCGTGGCTGCCGCCGGTGGCGCACTCGCTGATTGCGCTGCCGTTTGTGGTGCGCACCTTTCTGCCGGCGCTGCGCGCGCTCGACCGACGCCTGCGCGAGGCGGCTTCCACGCTCGGCGCCGATCCCTTCCGCCGCTGGTGGACGATCGATGCACCGCTCTTGCTGCGCGCCCTGCTGATCGGTGCCGCCTTCGCCTTCGCCATCAGCCTGGGCGAGTTCGGCGCCACGCTGTTGATCGCCCGTCCCGATCGTCCTACCATGCCGATGGTGATCTATCGGGCGCTCGGCCAGCCGGGTCTCATGAACTATGGGCAAGCGCTCGCCATGAGCACGATCTTGATGGTGATCACGGCGGTTTCGATCCTACTGATCGAGCGTTTTCGCCTGCCGCAAGGAGAGGAGTTTTGATGCTCGAGGTGAGAGCCATCCACAAGCGCTTTGCGCCCGACAAAGAAGTGCTGCAAGGCGTTTCGCTAACGGTCGAGCCACAGGAGATTCTCTGCTTGCTGGGACCAAGCGGCTGCGGCAAGAGCACTTTGTTGCGCATCATCGCCGGCCTGGAACGCGCCGATCAAGGGCAGGTGCTGCTGCACGGAAGCGACATTACAGAGACGCCGACGCACAGGCGCAGCGTCGGGTTGATGTTCCAGGACTACGCACTGTTCCCTCATCTGAACGTCGCCGAAAACATCGCCTATGGGCTGCGCATGCAGGGCGTTTCTGTGGCCGAACGCCGTCGCCGCGTGGAGGAAATGCTTGCGCTGGTCAACCTGGAAGGCTACGCCAACCGCAGCGTAGACGATCTGAGCGGCGGGGAACAACAGCGGGTTGCGTTGGCGCGCACGCTGGCGCCCAATCCTACGCTGCTGTTGCTCGATGAGCCGGTCGCCAACCTGGATCGTCTGCTCCGAGAGGAGCTGCTCGAAGCGCTGCGCCGCATCCTCAAACACTTGCAAGTTACCACCATCTTCGTAACGCACGACCAAGAAGAGGCGTTTGCATTGGCCGATCGCATCGCCGTGATGCGCGCAGGGCGTCTGGAGCAGGTCGATGCGCCGGCTGCCCTCTACCGGCGCCCGGCCAACACCTTCGTCGCTGCTTTCTTGGGCTTCCGCAACCTGCTGCCCATCCTGGAATGGCGAGACGCCTACACTGTCTGCACACCGATCGGCGCTTTCAGTCTACCCGTCCCCAGTGCTGCTCGCTCTGCCACCGGCTTCCGTTTGCTGATTCCTCCCGATGCAGCCGTGCTGGATTCGGCGCCGAGCAGTGCAACGTATGTTCCTCTTGTTGGCCGAGTCATCGACGCCACCTTTCGCGGCAGCGTCTTTCGGCTGCAAGTGGCGCTGAAGGAAAACGAAAAGGACGACAATGTGCTCTATTTTGAGTTCCGCACGCGTGGTCGCGAAGTGCTGCCTGCGCAGGGAGAGCCGGTGCAACTGTGGCTGGATGTGGCGCAACTGTGCGTGGTGCAGGAGGGATAACAGACGCTTCTTACTCGACGGGCTCGAGTAGCGTCAACTCGCTGGTGTTGGCCGGCGTCCAGCCACGCACGCCGGCTTCGGTCTCGACGTACCACCAGACAATCGTGTCTTCGCGGCCTTGCATCCACACCGGGCCGCCTAAAATTTTAGCCGTAGCGCCATCCTCGAGGAAGCCGAGCGCCTCTCCGGCCTCAGGGCCCGGCTCTGAACGCACGAAAGAGCGGAGACCAGGACGAATGCGCACGGTCATGCCGAAGGCCAGCCGATTGTCGGCCATCTTGCTCGGCGGCAGCCCATTGGTGTTGGGAGGGAAGAGCGGCGCCGTCGGCTCCTCCTCTGCGGAAAGAGCAGCGCCCGACAGTTCGGCAGCCGGCGACGCCTGATCGACAGCGTGGACGGATAAATCATCTGATGGTCTGTCGGCGGCGGTCGATGTAAAAGAGGCCATGCTGTTCATCAAGCCGAAAACGATCAACAGGACCACCGCTGCAGCATAGCCGATCGCAAAGGGAAAGAGTCGATAGCGACGTTCCGGCTTGTAAAAGGGAAGCGGATTGTCGTGAGCGACCTGCTCTTCGTCCAATCGGGCGCCGTCAAACACTACAAATGGCGAGGAAATGCCATTGCCCCCCAGGTATTTTGTCGCAATGATACGCCTGGCCTCATGGTAGATTTTGGCTTGCAACGTTTCGGGCAGTCGATCGCGATGGTGGTAGTAAAGTTCGGCGCGCTGAACGCGCTTTTGCTCATCCAGGATCAGCGTCAGCAGTGCGACTTCTTTTCCTGCGTCGTCGAAAATCTCATAGCAGTGGGCATCCAGAGGCGGCTCCGCCACCCGAATCGGGGGCTGCGACGGCTGGTCGTAGACGGATTCTTCGGAGGAGGCGTAAGTGCTCATGGACAATCTCGCTCAGTAAGCGCCCAGCTCGATCAACCGTTCATCACTGATGCCAAAGTGATGAGCGATTTCATGCAGCACAGTTCGACGGATTTGCGCGCGAATCGCTTCTTCATCGGGCGGGCAGATTTCCAGGATCGGCCCGCGAAAGATCGTAATCTTATCCGGCGGGGCCAGATTGTAGTGCGTCGTGCGTTTGGTGAGCGGCACGCCCTCATACAGCCCCAAAAGCGTTTGTCCGGGCGGCAACCCTACGCTCTCCAGATGGCGGCGGCTGGGCCACTCTTCGACGGTCACCACGAGATTGTCCACCATTTGCCACAGCGATTCCGGAATCTCTTCAAGCGCTTCGGCGACAATCTCTTCGAAGCGACGGCGTGAAATATAAAAGTTCGGCGGCGAAAGTTCAGACATGGGCAGCGTGCGTCACTTCTGCTCGCAAATGATCTTTTCGCCATCGAGGCGGCTGTCGGTGTGAATCGTGTAGGTTCTGGCCCCATCGCTCAAGATGACCAGATACCCCGGCGTAATTACAGCAGCGTAAACCATATTCGGCTGAGGACATCCCAGGCTAGCGTCCGGCCACTGCACGGCTTCGATGGATTCAAGATACAGCATTTCCGGCGCAATGTCCAAAGTTTGCGCCGCAAACTGAACGACGGCGTTGACGAGCGCCTGTTCTTCTGACGGCAACGCAGCCATCGGTGAAGGCGTCATCGTCTCTGGAATGCGCTGCACAGGTTGACACGCAGCCAGAATGAGTGCAGTTGCACCAACGAGCAAACTGGCCTTCCGGCGATGAATTCCCATCAATTGGCTCCTTCCCGCCGTGCGCTACCGAGCTTTCGCCGATAAAATCCAGGCAAAGCCGGGCAATACTTGGGCTCAGGCTGCAAGCGCCAGCAGCATCTGCTGCAAGATGATCAGAGCAAAAAACACGACAATAATCGAAATATCGATCATGCCGCCCAGCGGTGGAATCAACCTGCGCACCGGCTCCAACACCGGTTCGGTGATCTGGTAGAGAAACTGGACGATCGGATTGTACGGGTCCAGATTGGGAATCCAGCTCATCAGCGCACGCGCCAGCAGCACCCAACTGTACAACTGAAGAACAGCAGCCAAAATCTCAAAAATTGCGTTCATGAGAGGTCCTTTTTCTCACTGAGTTCGCCGAGCTCCTGGCTTCGGCGATAGGCAGCGAAGATGGCGTCGTTAATGATGGCGCGAATGCTGGCTTTCTCCAGCTCGTACAGACCGGCTGCGGTCGTTCCGCCCGGGCTGGTGACCTGATTTTTCAGCTCCGCCGAGTGACGGCCGCTGGCGCGCATCAGCGCCACCGTGCCTTCGATGGTCTGCAGCACCATCTTTTCGGCGTCGCGTCGCGAAAAGCCCATGTGCACGCCCGCATCGATCATCGCTTCGATGATCAGGAGCACGAAGCCCGGCCCGGAGCCGCTCAAACCGGTGGCCATGTCGAGGTAGCCCTCTTCGTCCACCTGAAGCTGTTCGCCCATGGCGCCCAGGATGTGTTCGGTTTGGCGAAGCTGGCGTTCGGTCACATGCTCGGTGGCCGTCCACACGGTCATGCCTTTGCCGAGTTGGGCGGGTGTGTTGGGCATGGCGCGCACGATGCGGTCGTGAAAGAGCTTGTGCTGCAAGGTGCGGATGCGCGCGCCGGCGATGATGCTCAGCAATAAGGCGTCAGGATGAATCTTGCTGTGCAAATCTTTGCCGACTTTGGGCAGCGACTGCGGCTTGATGCTCAGCACGACGATCTCCGCCCCGCGCACAGCCTCTGTATTGTCGGGCGTCACCTCGACGCCGTAGGTCTTGCGGATGTAGTCAAGCCGCTCCAGCCAAGGGTCGCTGGCGCGGATGCATTCGGGCGTGGTCAATCCCTGACTCAACAGCCCTTTGATCATCGCTTCGCCCATCACGCCGCTGCCGATAAAGGCAATTTTGGTTCCGTTGAGCATCTCCATCACTCGCTTCTGGCTCCGAAGATTGCCGACCCAATGCGCACGATGGTGGCGCCTTCCTCGATCGCCACTTCGAAGTCGTTGGTCATCCCCATCGAAAGCTCGCGCCAGTCGCCCTGAGGGAAACAGGCGGCAAGCTCATCGCGCAATGCCCGCAACGCTCGAAAGACCGGTCGCGTCGCCTCCGGCTCTACCTCGAAGGGCGCCATCGTCATCAGTCCGTGGATGCGAATACCGGGCAACGCCAGCAGATTGCCCGCTGCGCTGCGCAATTCATCCGGCGTAAAGCCATGTTTGGTGACTTCTCCGCTGACGTTGACTTCGAGCAGCACATCCATCACGCAACCGGCGGCGATGGCGTCGCGGCTGAGTCGCTGGGCGATCTTGACACGATCGACTGAATGGATCAACACAAATGGCCCGACGGCGTCGCGCGTCTTGCGGCTCTGGATGACGCCGATCATGTGCCAGCGAATGGCGTCGAGTCCTCGCGCACGCGCCGCCTCGACCTTGGGCCACAGCTCTTCCAGACGATTCTCGCCGAAATCGAGCTGTCCTGCCGCCATCGCTGCTTCGATGTCTTCCAGCGGATGTTGTTTGCTCACCGCCACCAGCCGCACGTCGGAAGGGTTCCGCCCGACGCGCAGCGCGGCGGCCGCCATGCGTCGGCGCACAGCCTCCAGATTGGCGGCGATCGCTTCAGTCCTCGTCAGGTCGAGCGTCATAGCATAAAATTTTACCAGTGAACCGCGCGCCCGACAAAGCAGGAAAGGTGTAGTTAGGGAAAGCAACAGAGGAGCGCGTTGCGTGGCCTGTTGCCCCATCTGGAACGTTCTACGTCGTGACGGCAAAGTGCTCCGGTATGTCTTCCTAGCAAGTTCTCTGCGCAGCGACGAAAGGCAGGAATGTTTGCACTTCGACCGGCTCAGCCGGCACCATAGCCTCAACCTCCGGAGCGGGAACGAACACTTCGATCGGTTCGCTCCAAACGCCAGGGTAGCGCTGGTTGGGCCATGCGCCGGATGAGCCGGAGGGCTGCTCGGCGCGCGGCAGGGCGCGGAAGCGGTAGAGGCTGCCCGGACAGGCGGCGTGAAAGACCGTCTCGCCAGCCTCCACATCGCCGACGACGTCGCGCCAGCGTGCGTTGGCGTCATGCCAATACTGAATGTCAAAGAGCAGGCGGTGCGCACTGTTCGGGATCAGCGGAATGTCCGGGCCGAGGTCGCCGCTCCAGCTCAGGGTGATGGCTGCACTGCCGGTCACCGGCGTTGTGGCCGTCAGCGCAGCCGTCGGCGCCTGCACCAGGCTGAGGGCGTCGATGAAGCCGTGGTTGCCATGCCATTGAAAAGGACTATAGATGCGCGCAAAGACGGTGATGGTCGGCGCCTGCGCCATGACGCCCAGACGTAGATTCTGCCAGCCGACGCGCGTGACGCCGTCCGGTTCGACAAAGTTACGCCGATTTTCCACCCACTGCACGCTCTCGGCGTTCATATCAACGCCGCCTGTCGGGTCAACGCCGAGCATCTTCGCCATGTAGTAGCCGTCGGGGCAGTCGTTGCGCGGTTTGGTGTTGCTGCCGCCGCAGAGCGTAAGCATCCAGCCGCTCAGGCTATAAGCTGTGCCGCTGACCACGTTGACCTGCTGATAGAGTGCGACGTCGAACGGTTTGCCCGGCGCCGACGACCATTCCAGGTCGCGCGCTTTGATCACCACGCTGTCGATGCCTGCGATACGCTCGACGTGCGCCGAGCCTTCGCAACTTCCTGCGTAATGAATACGCGCGCTATCGACGAGCGGTGTCTCGCCGTTGTAGATCGACTCCCAGCCGTTAGGGATGCGGTTTGGGGTGTTCACCAATTCATCGTTGGGAATTTCGCCCTCACGATAACCCGCTTCATTGCATTCGAAGCCGGATGCAAAGAGGCGCTCCGCCGTCGCAGGCGGGGTCGTCCCGGCCGCCGATGGCTCCACCTGTGCGATCGCCGCACGACCGCAGAGCAATAGAGTGCAGGCCAACAAGAAGGGCGCCGTCGGCTGCAGAATGTTCAACGCCATCGATTCACCTCTGCAAGAATATTTCAGGGGCGACGGCCGATCAGGCCGATGCTTTCCATCGTCATCACCAGCTCGCCCTGCTGGTTGCTGACCTCGGTGCGCATGCGCACTGCGCCGCGATCGGGCTTGCTCTGCGAAGGACGCGTCTCCAACACGACAATGCGGGCGGAGAGGGTGTCGCCTGGACGCACGGGGCGCAGCCAGCGAATCTGCTCAACGCCGGGCGAACCCAAGCTGGCGGCGCGACAGAGAAAGCCATCGACGAGCAGACGCATGGTCAGACTGCAAGTATGCCAGCCGCTGGCAATCAACCCGCCGAAGATCGAGCGTTCTGCAGCCACTTTGTCGATATGAAACGGCTGGGGATCATATTCGCAGGCGAAGGCGATGATCTCCGCCTCGCCGACGGTGCGACTGCCCAATTCCAGCACTGCGCCCGGCTGAATGTCCTCAAAATAATAAACAATCTCTGACACGGAAATACCTCTCTTGTGGTTGATCGATTTATGCAATCGTGTCGTCATCGACGCCGTCGGACATGGCTCTTTTCTTGCACAGTTACGCCCTGTCAATGAGCGCCAGACAACGATCGACCTCCTCGATCGTGTTGTAATGCACAAGCCCGATGCGCACCAATCCGCCGCTTTCCTCCACGCCGAGCCGTTCGCTGATGGAGAGTGCATAGAAGTTGCCGTTCCACACAAAAATGTTCTCTTCGGCGAGCTTGAGCGCCAGCGCGTCCGGCGTTATCCCCTCTTTGCGGATCGACACCGTCGCCACGCGTTTGTCCCAGTCCATCCGGTCGGTGATCCCGTAGATGCGCACGCGCGGGATGGTCTTGAGACCTGTGAGCAGGCGATCCATCAACTGATATTCATAAGCGCCGATCACCTCCCAGGCTGCTGCCAATTTTTCGCGGCGCGAGGCACCGGCCGACGCGCGCCCATAGGTTACACCGAGGCCGGCGATGTAATCGATGGCTGCGGCTGCGCCGACCATGCCTTCATGGTTCTTGGTGCCGGTCTCCCACTTGCCGGGTAGCGCTTCGCCGGCGGGACGCACGCGATAGGCGCGCAGCCGCTCCAGATGTTCGCGCTTGCCGTAGAGCAACCCGATATGCGGCCCGAAAAATTTGTATGCACTGCACGCCAAAAAATCGCAGTCGAGCGCTTTGACATCGATCAGGCCGTGTGGCGCGTATTGCACGGCGTCAATGTAGGTGTAGGCGCCCACCTCCTTCGCCCAACGGATGATCGTCTTCACATCGTTGATCGTGCCGACGGCGTTGCTGGCGTAGCCGACCGCCACCAGCCGGGTGCGCTCGTTGAGCAAGGAGCGAAAATGCTCCATGTCCAGCGTGCAGGTTTCTAGGTCGACGTCCGCCCAGCGCACCTGCGCGCCGGTGTCTTCCGCCATCATCACCCACGGCCAGACGTTGGCGTCGTGGTCGAGGCGCGTCACGATGATCTCGTCGTCGGGGCCGAACTCGGCGGCCAGCGAGCGGCTCAACATAAAGGTCAGGGTGGTCATATTGGCCCCGAAAATAACCTCCTCCGGCGCTGCGCCGAGCAGGTCGGCGGCGGCCTGACGCGCGTAGTCGAGAGTTTCATCGCTCAGTCGGCTGGTGGCGAAGACGCCATGCGTATTGGCGTTGCGCCGCGTCAGATAGTCGGTCATGGCATGAATCACCGACTCGTGCACCTGCGTGCCGCCGGGATTGTCGAAGAAAATGGGGGGTTTGCCGTTGTAGCGTTCGCTCAGCGCCGGAAATTGCGGGCGGACGAAGCGTGCGTCGAACATGCGTTTGCTCCACTTACGAAATCAGGTTGATAGTTTCTTGATCCAGCGAATCCAGAGGAATAATTCTGGCGCGCGCCGGCTTCTCGACGGGAGGCGCGGCGTCGAAGTCGCTGTAGCTGAAATCTGCGTCGAGGGTGAAGATCGGCCGGGCACCCTGCAGCTCGGCAGGAAGCTCTTCCCCGGCGAGGGCCAAGAAGGTCAACAGGCCGCTGAAATCGAGCCGAACCGAAAAGCTTTGTCGATGCAGATAGGGCGCATCCACTCCGATCGCCTGAATCATCTCGAACTGGGAGGAGCGCGCCAGCACATTAGCGATCATCTGAAAGCCCAAGAGCGCCAATCCTACCTCCTGGTCATCCATCGGTTCACCGGTGAGCTCGCCTGCGCGATCGACCAGAATGCGCAGGAGCCGGCTGAAGTCTGGACGGGCAACAAAACGGGCGAAGTCAAACGACGTGCGAAAGACAGCCACTCGCTCTCCGTTGCGCTGCTCGTCGTCGAGTCGCTGCACAGTGATATAAGGCTCGAGCAGTTGACGGATCGTTTCGTCTGTCATCAGTTGCGCCGACCACATTCCCATCTGGAGAGATTCAGCCGTGCTCGACGTAGACCGCAGCAGATCGCTGCGAATCTGGCTCACCAGATCGAAGCCGATCCAGCCGTTCATGCGCTCCCTCTCCAGCTGTGCGCGTAGATCGGGAGCGCTTTCGGCCAATTTATCCATGTTGATATACATGTAGCCGTCGAGCAGACGCATTTCGAGCCCGATCTGCTCCGGCGGCGTCGCACCCTCTTCCTGCTCCACTGCGGTGATCAAAAGTCGAGGCAGCGCCATTTGGAACTGCATATCCATGGCGGCCGTCTCATAGAACTGCACGAGCAGCTCGCCTAGTTTTTCGTATTGGGCCGACAATTCCTCGTCATTGTCCTCGCCTTTCTTCGGAGCAAGCTGACGCATCCGCTCATACACCTCCGGGTCAAGGTGCATCGTCATATCGATTTGCATCTCGAAGGCAAGGTCTTCCTCGGCGATGGCCGGAATACCTGTTGCGCCTGCCTCTAGATCCATCGAGAGCCGCAACGAAGAGACATTGCGCATCATCTCCTGGGAGTCGATCAGCAACTGACAGTCGGTTTCAGACAATTCGCCGCAGAAAGGTGGAGGGAATGGCTCCCAGTCCTGCTGTGCAACGCCTGCTCCAGGCCACCATAACAGCACGCTCATCAATAAGGCCGCCAGAAATTGCATCGTCGCCTCCTTTTTTAGATACAACTACAGGTTTCCAGGTCAATCTATTCACTTTAGATGCAGCTTAGGCTGTGGATGAGCCCTCACCCCCTGGCCCCCTCTCCCAAGGATGGGAGAGGGGAAAGCCCTCACCCCCTTTCCCCTCTCCCAAGGATGGGAGAGGGGAAAGGAAGCTTCGCAGCCGCAGGCACGTGGCAAACTTTCAAAATCTTTGTGAAATTCCATGAAATCTCCTGAAAGATGGAATATCGAGCCTAAAAATCAGTAAAATTTCGGCAGATCGGGTTCGATCAGCCAAAAAGCGCCTCTTTCCAACAGCGACTGGAGTTCACGGTCGAGCACCAAGGCGCTCATCTCCGAGAGAGGAGGTGAGCGCCGTCCCCACGCCAGCCGTTGCGCCGCTTCCAGGGGAGCGGGCGGCAGCCATCGCCGCGGGGCCGTGACAGGAAGCAGCGCCACGCGCCGGGCGTCGGCCAGCCCGGCCTCCGCTGCCGCGATCTCGACGGCGCGTTGGAAATCGCCCACAGCGTCGATTAAGCCATGCGTCAGCGCCTGCGCGCCTGTCCAGACGCGACCGCCTGCCAGCGACTCGATGCGCTCAGGGTCGAGTTTGCGCCCTTCGACCACGCGCGCTTTGAATTGTGCGTAGATGTGATTCAACGTTTGCTCGATGCGCTCCCTCGATTCGCCCTGCCAGTGTGCGACATCACTAAAGATATCAGCATGGGCGCCGCGCTTGACTTCGTCTCGCTGCGCGCCGATTTTGGCAAAGGCGTCCTTGAGGTTGACCTTGGCAAAGATGACACCGATGCTGCCGGTGAGCGTAGCGCGTTGCGCAACAATTTTCCGCCCCGGCGCAGAAATGTAGTAGCCGCCGCTCGCCGCAACATCGCCCATGTAGACGATGACCGGCTTTTCGGCGTCGAGCAGCGCCAGCTCGCGCCAGATCAGGTCGCTGGCGAGCGCGGAACCGCCCGGCGAATCGACGCATACGATGACGGCGTCGAGCGCTTTATTCTGTCGCGCCGCACGAATGATCTGCTGTACCGTGGCGCTGCCGATCGTCTCCTCGCCGAAAATGGGCAGCGGGATAGGGAAGGAGCGACTTTCGCCCGGCAGGATCGAGCCGTTGAGCGTGATGACGCCGATGATGCCCTCTGCAGGTGGTCGCAGTCTCCGATAGAGCAGACCGTGGACGCGACGATAAGCTTTCAGACGCGCCGGTTTCGCCTTGTCTCCCAAAAGAGTGGGCAGCTCATCCTCATAGGCGAGTGCGTCGACCAGGCCCGCCTCCAGCGCCTCTTGCGCCGTGAGCGGCGCGCGGTCGATCAGCGCGCGCACCTGTTCAGGGGCCAGTTTCCGTCCACGAGTGATCTGCTCGACAAGGTCGCCGTAGAGGCTGTCGAGCAACCATTCGTATTGGGCGCGCGCCTCTTCGGTCAGTCTGTCGAAAATGAAAGGGTCGGCGGCCGTCTTCCACGGCGCCACGCGTATGACCTCCATTTCCACGCCCAACCGCGCCAGCGTCCCCCGCAGGAAGAGGGGCGCCGCGCGCAGGCCGACGATGCTCCAATCGGCCAGCGGCGCCAGAATCAGCTGATCGGCGGCACTGGCAGCCATGAGTGCGCCGGTCGTTCCCTGTTCGACGAAGGCCACGATGCGCTGCGCCTGGCGTCGGCCATTGCGCTCCAGCGACCGGCGGCGAAAACGCTCGAAGAGGGCGGCCAGGCTTTGCGCCTGCGCCAGGCTGATCGAGGTACCCTTGAAGAAGAGCAGCACCCCGCGCACGTCGGGGTCGTCGGCGATGCGCTCGAACGCCCGCTGTAGGCTTTCGAGCGTCTGCGGCGGACGGTAGCCGGGCAGGAGGTCAAAAAACCAGGGCCTTTCCGGGTCTCTTTCTTGCAGCTCGCCTTGCAACGTAATCACCACGTAGTCGGGCAGACTCCCTTTGCGCAGCCTGCGCCAGGCGTTGGCGACGCCGCAAAAAAGGCGACCCCAGACTCGATAGGCCCTCCGCCAGAAACGAATTGCCGGAGATGGACGGCCTTTTGTTGTCCGCCGCTGCGTTTGTCTCCGAGACGGTCGGTGCGCGTCGTCGGTGCGCGTTTCCTCTGTCATCATAGGGTTCATTCTCTACGCAACTCGACGCTTTGGCAAAGCGTGTGTTCGTTGATACACTCCCTTTGACAATGACGAAGCTCCGCCGACGGGGGCGGGTTTGCACGCCGATTGCGCCAGGTGAAGCGGAAACAGGCAATCAAAAGCACAGACTACCAACGGAGGTGGCGATCATGTTGATCGGAGTGCCCAAAGAGATCAAAGACAACGAAGGTCGCGTGGGATTGACTCCCGGCGCCGTGCGCGCCTTGACGCGACGAGGCCATCGCGTGCTCGTCGAGAGCGGCGCCGGCCTGGGAAGCTCGATTCCGGATGAAGAGTATCTCGCCGCCGGCGGCGAACTTGTCGCCGACCCGGCGGACGCTTGGTCGGCGCAGATGGTGGTCAAGGTGAAAGAGCCGATCGAAACGGAATATCGCTATCTGCGTCCCGAGCTGATGCTCTTCACCTATTTACATCTGGCTGCGGATCGGCGTCTGACGCACGCCTTGCTGGAAAAGAAAGTGACGGCCATCGCCTACGAGACTGTACAAACGCCTGACGGGAAGCTGCCCTTGCTCCAGCCGATGAGCGAGGTGGCGGGGCGCATGGCGGCGCAGGTCGGCGCTTTTTTCCTGGAAAAGCCGCAGGGCGGACGCGGCATCCTGATGGGCGGCGTGCCCGGGGTGGCGCCCGCCAACGTCGCGGTGTTGGGCGGCGGCACAGTCGGCAGCAACGCCGTCAAGATTGCCGTGGGCATGGGCGCGCACGTCACCGTGCTGGACATCAACCATGATCGCCTGACCTATCTCGACGACATCTACGGCGGCCGACTGCGCACGCGCACAAGCAACGAGTACAACATCGAGGAGGTGGTGCTCAACGCCGACCTTGTCATCGGTGCAGTGCTGATCCCAGGCGGACGCGCGCCGCATCTGGTAACGCGCAGCATGGTTTCTCGCATGCGCGAGGGCGCCGTCATCGTCGACGTTGCCGTCGATCAGGGTGGCTGCATCGAAACGACGCGGCCGACGACGCACAGCAACCCCACCTACGTCGTCGACGGCGTCGTGCACTACTGCGTCGCCAACATGCCGGGCGCCGTGCCGCGCACGAGTACTTTTGCGCTTAACAACCAGACCCTGCCCTATGTGCTGCAGCTGGCCGATGAGGGTCTCGACGCCGTGCGCAAGAATCGAGCGCTCATGCTGGGGTTGAACACCTATCAGGGCCATGTGACCTGTGAGGGCGTCGCCGAAGCCTTTGGCCTGGAATACGTGGAACCAGAGTTTTTGTTATCGTAGCGAGCGTGGCGGCGCGTAGAATTTTCACCAGGTCTTAAGACCCGAGTTCCTCTATCGAATCACTTTGTGTCTTTGGGTCTTCGTGGTGGAAGCTTTGTAGTAGTACTGGAAGCTTTTGTAGTGCAAGCTTGAATTGAGCATTCATTGGGTATTCTATGGCGAAGACAAACACCGAACCGTTAAGCGGCATGCGCGACTTTCTGCCGCTGGATGTGCTGCGACGCGATTATGTGATCGACGTGGTCAAGCGCGTCTATCAGCGCTACGGCTTTGAGCCACTGGAAACGCCGACGATGGAGCGGCTGAGCACGCTGCTCGGCAAATATGGCGAAGAGGGCGACCAGCTTATCTTTCGCGTGCTTAAGCGCGGGGAAAAGCTGGCGCGCGCGCTGGCCGATTCTCCAACGGAAAACAGCATCAGCGACGCCGGCCTGCGCTATGACCTGACCGTGCCCCTGGCGCGCGTCGTTGCCGAATATCGCAGCAAACTGCCCCGTTACTTCAAGCGCTATCAGATTCAGCCGGTCTATCGCGCCGACCGTCCGGCGAAGGGGCGCTATCGCGAGTTCTTCCAGTGCGACGTTGACATCGTCGGAACGACCAGCCCCACCGCAGAGGCGGAGGTGCTCGCCGCCGGCGCCGAGGTGTTGCAGGAGTTGGGTTTCCGCGGCGCAGAGAGTTTTCACATCCGCCTCAATCATCGCATGATCCTGCGCGGGCTGATGGAGATCGCCGGCGTGCCCCCTGCGTTGGAAGGCAACGCGTTGGTCGCCATCGACAAGCTCGACAAGATCGGCATGGAAGGCGTGCGCAAGGAGCTGGATGAACGCAGCGTGCCTGCGCAGGCTGCTCAAAAGCTACTGGAGACGATGGCGAGTGCACCGGCCGGCGTGGGCGAGGTTCTCGACTGGCTGCAGAAGCTGTTGCAACCCTCTGACGTGGGCAATCGCGGCGTCTCTGAACTGAAGGCAGTCGTCGCCCTCTGCAAGGTTGGGCCGGCCGCCGAACATCTGCGCGTCGATCCCTATCTGGCGCGCGGCCTGAGTTATTACACAGGCCCCATCTTCGAGATCGAATTTCCCGGCCTGAGCGGCTCCGGGGGGGGCGGCGGACGTTACGATGACCTGATCGGCATGTTTTGCGGCCAGAGCATTCCGGCGTGCGGCTTCAGCCTCGGCTTGGAACGCATCATCCTGATCATGGAGGAACGGGGCATGTTTCCGTCTCGCCTCAGCACGCAGCCGCAGGCGCTCGTCACCCTCTTCGACGAGAGCACCGTCGCTGCCAGCGTCGCGTTGGCGCATCGCCTGCGCAAGGCAGGCCTGCGCGTTGACCTGTACCCTGACAACGACCGCTACGGCAAGCAGTTCAAATATGCAGAGGAGCGCGGCATCCGCTACGCCGTGTTGCTTAGCCCGCGCGAGATCGAAGCCGGCGTCGTGGCGGTCAAAGATCTGATTTCAGGCGAACAGGTGGAGATGCCGGACGCCAAAGTTGCAGATTGGCTGCGCGCCCGGCTCGAATGAGGCACATTGCGCCGATAGCTGCATCTCGACGTCCCCGGCTGTGGCCAGGGACGCGCGTTTCACACATACACCCCTTCGCGTCGCCAAATTTCTAGCATGAGCTCATACGACTTCAACGGCATGCCGGTGTAGATGCAGTTGCTCGTCGAAAAGATGTAGCCGCCCCCTGGCATGCCGTTGCGCAGCGCATAGCGCACAGATTCGACGATCTGTTCCGGTGCGCCGGTGTCGAGCAAGGCGCAGTTCACGTTGCCGATCAGACAGATCTGGTCGCCGTAGCGGCGCTTAACCTCGGCGATGTCGACGCCCGCTTGGGGATCGAGCGAATGCAGCGCGTGCGGTTTGGTCGCCACAAGTTGGTCGATGATCGGCATGATGTTGCCATCGGTGTGTTTGATCACATAAAAACCCATGTCCCGATACGCTGCCGTCAACTGCGCCAGATAGGGCGTGATAAGCTCGGCGAAGTGGCGAGGGCTGAGGAAGGGTCCGCTGTTGAAGCAATAGTCGGCGCACAAGGCGAAGCCGTCCAGCCCGCCATGGCGTGCGTACGCCTCAGCCCGACGAATGGCGGCCTCGACTTTCTGTTGTGCTTCTCGCTTCAGCCCCTCGGGATCGTCGGCCAGGCGTTCGGCGAAGGCGAACATCTCTTTGCCATTCGGGATGCTGAAGGTGGCGTCGCCGTGACGCATCAAAAAATAGCGGTCACCCGTCTTTTCACGGAGGATGTCGATCAGCCGGATCGTCTCCTCGACGGTGTCGGGGTTCGGATGGATGAAAATGGCGCTGTGCTCGAAGCGCTCGGCGGTGGCAATGTAGATGTCCGCCATATCGAGGCGATGGAGCTTGCGCTCCTTCTCCTCCATCTGCCCCCACTGGCTGTAGTGGCGATGGGAGGGGTGCACCTTGCCGAACGCTTCCATGGTCAAAAAGAAGACGAGCTCGAAGTGCGGCACGCGGCCGGCAAGCGGCCTGCGCTCGAGCGCAGCGATGAATCGTTCACGCGGTTGCATCCTGTTTCGCTCGTTTCTCCGGCTTGCCCGTGGGCTTGAGGTTGGCGAGGCCTTTGCCCCACACGCGTTTCGCCTCTTCGATGTAGAAAAGATAGTTCTCGAACGGCACGTCGGGCGGCACGCGATGATCGGGCGTGGGAATGTAGCCGCCCTCCTCCACCAGCGGCGCCAGGCGTTCGATCTCACGGGCGATGGCCTCCTTGGACGCCATCAGGATATGCTTGTCGAAACCGCCCATCAGCCGCATCGCCTTGCCGTAGCGCCGTCGAAACTCGAGCGGATCGGCTTTCCATTTGCCGACCTCGATCGGAAACATGGTGTTGACGCCCGCCTCCAGCCAGAGCGGCGCAAGCAGCTCGATGTTGCCGTCGCAGTCCACGAAGACGATGTCTACGCCGTATTTGTTCAACGTGGCGGTGATGCGCTTGTAGTGCGGCACAAGAATTTGCTTGAACAGCTTGGGCGACATCAACGGGCCACCGCTATAGGCCATGTCCTCCCACATGCTGGCGGCTTCGGGGCGCACGCCGGCTCCGAGCACGACCTCCACCACCGCAATGACGACGTCAGCCAGCGTCTCGACGATCTCCTCGAAGAGGGGACGATCGTCGTACATGATCTCAGAGATGCGTTCGAGGCCAAACCAATTGCGCGCTACGCCGTAAAGCGAACCTGCCTCGATGAAGAGCGGATAGTCGCGGTCGGGGCGCGTCCATTCGGCAAGCTGCATCTCCCAGGCCGGACCTGCAGGCAAGCGCAGCGGGTCATCGGCGCGCAGGCGTGGCTTATAAAAAGCATTCCAGCTGTCGCGATCTACAAGTGTGTGGCGTAGATGACGAGGGATCGAACCGAGAAATTTGCCGCGCTGCACAATGACGCCATCAGCCTGCTGGATGATTTCGGTCTCCCCTTCATCGATCAGCTTCAGCACGGGAAAGGGCGGCCACAGCCCAACGATGCAACCGCACATACGCCACTGTGGGTCCATGCCGAAGAAAAGGTCGGGATCCACGCCGGCAGGATACCCCTGCTCTTGCCAGAGGGTCAGCGTCTCCTCCCAAAAGCCAAAGTCCATAATCGGGCATCGATCGCGCGGCTGATAGTGCATGATGGCGGCAAAACGTTCGCGAGGATTCATACACTATTCCCAAGAAATAAATTCAACACGAAGCCGCAAAGGTGCAAAAACGCAAAGAAAAGCAAAGAAGTGCTGTGTAAACCTGGCAACCCGACGTGATTCGTCGATCTTGTCGGCGCCGTCGGGCAAGGCGCCTCTGGAAAGGGTACTCACGCCGCGACGCCCACGAAGCGACGCGCCAACGTGACCGCGCCGGCGGCGTTGTCGCTGTATCCGTCCGCTCCGATCTCCTCGGCGAACTCCTGCGTCACCGGCGCGCCCCCTACCATCACTTTGACGCGCTGACGGAGTCCCTCCTGCACTAGGCGGTCGATCATGCGCTTCATCGACGGCATGGTCGTGGTGAGCAGCGCCGAGAGCGCCACGATCTGTGGCCGATGCATCTGCACGGCCTCGACGAGTTTGTCCGGGCTGACGTCGACACCGACATCGACGATCTGAAAGCCGCCGCCTTCAAGCATGGTGGCCACCAGATTCTTGCCGATATCATGGAGGTCGCCCTGCACCGTGGCGATCACAACACGGCCGGCCGGCTCGACCGCCCTGCCCAGCAGCAGCGGGCGAATCACCTCCATCGCCGCCTTCATGGCGCGCGCCGAGATGAGCAATTCCGGCACAAAGCATTCATTCGCCTCGAAGCGGGCACCGACCTCGTCCATCGCCGGAATCATGTAGTCGGCAAGCATCGTCTGTGGATCGACGCCTGCCGCCACCGCTTCCTGGGCGACGGCAGCCGCTTTTTTGGCGTCCCCATCCACAATCGCAGTAAAAAGCAAATCCAGGTTCGGTTGGGACATCGTTGCACTTCCTTTTCTGTTTCTGTACAAAATGGCATGCGCACACCGGGTGCAAACATCAGTATAAAAAAGGTTGCCATCGATTTCCCTGGTCTTCTGGAGAGTTTTTGCGGCTAAACTGAGACGAATCGAAAGCGCTGCGAAAAAGAATCTTCGTAGTTGCATAGAATACGCAAAAGACATATACTTGATAGCGCTTCATCCAAGTGCCCCGGCCATCGGCCTTTTAAAATGACAGTGTGGACGCCGGTGAACGGCGTCTCTTGGCGATGATCGGTCATGCGGTCGTCGTTTGCAGGCAAAATAAATTATCAAAATACAGGAGGAAATTCAGCGATGGCGAATTATCAGGCTGCCTATGAGATTCTGGCAGAGCAGCTCACCCAGGCAGGCGTCGACGTCGCAGCGGTCAAAGCGGCGCTCAAGCGCCAGCACATCGAGACGCCCAGCTGGGGTTACGCCAACAGCGGCACGCGCTTCAAGGCATTCGCTTGGCCCGGCGCTGCGACGACGACGCAGCAGAAGCTCGACGACGCGGCCATGGTGCACAAAATGACCGGCATCGCCCCTACGGTCGCCGTGCACATTCCCTGGGACAAACCCGCCGACGGCGACTACAACGCCATGCGTCAGTACGCCGAAGCCCAAGGCATTCGCATCGGCGCCGTCAACCCCAACGTCTTTCAAGACGACGAATACAAGCTCGGCTCGCTGGGCAACCCGGATCCGGCCGTGCGCGAGCGCGCGCTCGACCACATCCTAGAGTGCTGCGAGATCATGCGCAAGCTCAACAGCGACATTCTCAGCTTGTGGTTCGCCGACGGCACCAACTACGCCGGACAGGATTCGTTGCGCGAGCGCAAACGCCGCTTCGAGCAGGGGCTGGAGGCGGTTAAGCCTCATCTGCCCGCCGGGAGCCGCATGTTGCTTGAGTACAAATTTTTTGAACCGGCCTTCTACAGCACCGACATCCCCGACTGGGGCACCGCCTACGCCTGGGCGCTCAAATTGGGCGACGCCGCCCAAGTGCTGGTTGACCTAGGCCATCACGCCCAAGGCGTCAACATCGAACAGATCGTCGCCTTCCTGCTGGATGAAGGCAAGCTGGGCGGCTTTCATTTCAACAACCGCAAATATGCCGACGACGACCTGATCGTGGGCAGCGTGAATCCATATGAGCTGTTCCTCATCTACAACGAGCTGGTCGCCGCCGAAATGAGCGACGACCCGGCCCTGAGCGCCTCGGCGCGCAACGTCGCCTACATGATCGACCAGTGCCACAACATCGAGGGCAAGATGGCGCCGATGATCCAGTCGGTGCTCAACTGCCAAGAGGCGTATGCAAAGGCCCTGATCGTGCCGCGCAAACAGCTGGCCGAACTCCAGGCTGCGGGCGAAGTACTGCTGGCGCACAAGCTGCTCACCGACGCCTTTCGCACCGACGTGCGTCCGCTGCTGGCGGTCGTGCGCGAGGAGATGGGTGTCCCTGTTGATCCCATCGCTGCCTATCGGGCGTCCGGCTACGAAGAAAAGATCCGCCGCGAGCGCGGCGTGGCAACGACCAGCGGAGGATTCCAGTAAACGACGAAAGCGTGGCGTTTCGACGACGTCTGCTGCACACGGGACACAAAACACGCAACACACAGCCATGTCCGACCCATCGACAACGTCTCGTCCCATCCTCGAAATGCGTCACATCTCCAAGCGCTTCGACGCCACGCAGGCGCTGGATGACGTGTCGCTTGCGCTCTATCCGGGCGAGGTGCACGCGCTGATCGGCGAGAACGGCGCCGGCAAATCGACATTGATCAAGATCATGACCGGCGTGCACCAGCCGGACAGCGGCGCTATCCTGCTCGACGGCGCGCCGGTGCGCATCCACAACTCGCAGGAGGCGCAGACGTTGGGCATCGCCGCCATCTACCAGGAGCCGATGGTCTTCCCGGACTTGAACGTAGCGGAAAACATTTTTATCAGCCATCGCAATCGGGGGGCGTTCGTCAACTGGGGAAAGCTCCATCGTGACGCCGAAGCGATCCTGGCGCAGCTCGACGTGCGGCTCGACGTGCGCATGCCTGCACGCGGGTTAACGTTGGCGGCGCAACAGGCAGTCGAGATTGCCAGAGCCATCTCGCTCAACGTGCGCGTGCTCATCATGGACGAGCCGACCGCCTCTCTTTCGGCACATGAGGTCAACCAGCTGTTTCGCATCATCGAGTCGCTGCGTAACAAGGGGGTGGCGATTCTCTTTATCGGTCATCGCATGGAGGAGGTCTTCCGCGTTGCGGATCGCATCACGGTGTTGCGCGACGGGCGGGTGATCTCTTCCAGGCTGCGCGCTGCGCCGGAGGAGCTCGACGCCCAACGCGAGCTGATGATCCGCGAGATGGTCGGCCGCGAAGTCAGCGAGTTCTTCGCCAAGAGCACCGTTCCGCGTGGCAACCTGCTGATGTCTGTGCGCAATCTCGGCAAAGAAGGCGTCTTCAGCGGCATCACGTTCGATATTTACGAAGGGGAAGTATTGGGCTTTGCGGGATTGATCGGGGCCAGACGCACCGACGTCGGGCTGGCGCTCTTCGGCATCGAACCTGCCGACCGGGGAGAAATTCTCTTCGAGGGTCGACCGGTGCAGATCAAAAGCCCGGACCACGCTATGAAGCTTGGCATCGCTTACGTCACTGAAGACCGACGCGGCTTGGGGTTGACGTTGCCGATGTCGATCGCCAGCAACATCACGCTGCCCTCGCTGCGTCGTTATCTCAGCGCGCTAGGTCTGGTGCGTCGCAAAGAGGAACAGCACACTGCCGAAAGCTACCGCAAGCGACTGATGATTCGCACACCCTCGGTGAACCTGGAGGTCGCCAAGCTTTCCGGCGGCAACCAGCAGAAGGTGATGCTCAGCAAATGGCTCAACACGCAGCCGCGTCTGCTGATTCTGGACGAGCCGACGCGCGGCATCGACGTGCGCGCCAAGGCCGAGGTGCACCACATCATCAATGACCTGGCTGCACAAGGGCTGGGCATCATCCTAATCTCATCGGATCTGCCGGAGGTGCTTGCTATGAGCGATCGCGTGCTGGTGATGCGCGAGGGTCGGCAGATGGGCGTTTTCTCGCGTGACGAAGCGACGCAAGAGCGCGTCATCATGGCGGCAATGGGGCAGAAGGTCTCACCGAACGGCCGGCCGCAGTCGGCCCCGGCAACGCAGGCGGTAGAGCTATGAACGAGTTGCGTCGTCGCTTTCAGCCGGAGCAGATCCGCGAGCTGGTGTTGATCGGCCTGATCCTTGCGCTCGTGCTCTTCTTCAGCACACAGATCGAGAATTATTTGCATCCTCGCACCTTCACGCGCATTTCGACGAGCGTGGCCGTGGTGGCGATCGTGGCGGTGGGACAGACGCTGGTCATTTTGACGCGCAACATTGACCTCTCGGTTGGATCGATCGTGGGCTTCACAGCCTATGCGACCGGCACGATGCTGGCGGCGAACAACGATCTGTCGCCGCCGGCGGTGGTGTTGATGGCCGTGGGCATGGGCGCGGCGATGGGAGCCTTCAACGGCGTGTTGGTGGCTTATGGCCGCGTACCGGCGATCATTGTGACGCTCGGTACACTGGCCATCTATCGAACAATGCTGGTGGAGTTTTCCGGCGCCAAAAGCGTGCTGACGAGCGAGCTGCCGCGCTGGCTGGTCAACTTGCCGCCGCTCAATGCCTTCAGCATCGGAGACGTCGAGATTCGTTTGCTCTTTATGATTGCGCTGATTGTGGTGATTGTGTTTCAAATCATCGTCACATATATGGCCTGGGGCCGACGACTTTACGCCATCGGCTCGAACCCGGATGCGGCGCGCGTGGCCGGTTTTCCGGCACAACGCATGGTGTTTACGGCCTTTTTGCTGAGCGGCGCCTTGGCGGGTCTGGCCGGCTTCGTCTTCCTGGCACGCTTTGGCAACATCACGGTGGTGGCCGGACAAGGGATCGAGCTCAAGTCGGTGGCGGCGGCGGTGGTCGGCGGCGTAAATATCAACGGCGGCATTGGGTCGCCCTTTGGCGCCTTTTTGGGCGCGCTTCTCATCGACATTATCGACAACAGCTTGATCCGCTGGCTGGCCATCAGCGAATTCTGGCGCAACGCACTGCTCGGCCTGATGATCTTGCTGGCGGTGGCGACCGACACCGTCGTCATGAATCGGCTGCGCAAGGCGTGGCTGCGTCATGAGCTGCAGACCTCCTCCGCCGGCCTCAGCGTAGAGCAAGAAGGAGCGCGGCATGCGACATAGGGCTCCATTTTTGCGGCGGTGGGAAGGGCTGCTGTTGGCGCTGTTGGCAGTGACGGTGGTCTACAATGTCTTGAACGCGCCCGGCTACATGACGCTGGGCAACTGGATCAATCTTTTCCAGTTGTCGATCGAAAAGATCATTGTGGCGCTCATCATGACCTTTATCATCATCAATGCAGAGATCGATCTCTCGGTAGCCTCGGTGATGGGCTTCAGCGCATGCACGGCCGGTTTTCTCTACGCCAACGGAACGCCGATGGAGTGGGCGGTGGCTGTAGCGTTGCTGACCGGCGTAGCGGCGGGCCTGTTCAACAGCTTCTGGATCGGGGTGGTCGGCTTGCCCTCGCTGGTAGTGACGCTGTCGGGACTGATCGGCTATCGCGGTCTGGCCTATGTCTTGGTCGAAGACCGCTCGATCGGCGGCTTCCCCCAATGGTTCAACCGGCTGGGACAGCAACCACTGCTCGGCCCCTTCCCGCTGGCGCTGATCATCTTCTTTGTGCTTTTGGTCTTTGCGATTATTATTCTTCAATACTCCGGATTTGGTCGCTACGTCTATGTGATCGGCAACAACAAAGAGGTGGCGCGCTATTCGGGCGTGCACGTGCGGCGCACCAAGATGATCTTGTTCGTGACGTCGTCAACGATTGCTGCGCTGGCCGGCATCCTCTACGCCGCACGCCTCGGCGCGGTGCGCGGAGACATGGCGACAGGCTTCGAGCTCGACATCATTACCATGGTGTTGCTGGGCGGAGTCAGCATCTACGGCGGCTCCGGCTCCATGTGGGGCGTTTTGCTTTCGGTGCTGATCATCTTGAATCTGCGCAACGGCATGGGGTTGGCGAATCTGTCCGGCCATGTGCAGACCGGCGTGATCGGAGCTTTGTTGATTCTGTCTGTGCTGGCTCCCAACGTGGCCGGTCAAGTCCAGACCTTCTGGAATCGGCGTCGTGCGCAACGCATGGAAACAGGCAACGCCTGATCACCGTCGGCGCTGCTCCGCTTTCATGCGTTTTCGTTGGTTGATCGAGTCATTCAACAACCCTAAGGAGAAAGAGCTATGCGAAAGTCGACAACTCTGTTCATGAGTCTGCTGATCATTCTAAGCATGCTCGTCGCCGCCTGCGGACCGGCGGCGACGCCCACGCCCACCCCTGTCCCGCCGACGCCCACGCCTGCTCCTCAGCCCACGGAGACGCCGACGGAAGCTGCTCCCGCCGAGGCACCTGCGGAAGAGCCCGCAGCCACGGAAGAGCCTGTCGAAGAAGCGGCGCCCGCTGCAGAAGTGGTCAAAGCGACGCCCGGTCAGGCCATCAAGATGATCCTGATGCCGAAATTCCTGGGCATCCTCGTCTTTGACCAGGCCAATCAAGGCGCGCAAGAAGCGCACGCCGAGTTGGGCAACCCAGAGCCGCTGCAATTCCTCGGTCCAACTCCGGAAAACAGCGTCGCCGGTCAGATCGAGATTCTCACCAACGCCGTCACCCAGGGCATCCAGGCCATTATGATCTCCAACAACGCAGGCGACCAGATTGCGCCGGCCGCCAAAGCGGCCCGCGAGGCGGGCATGACCGTGGTCACCTGGGACTCGCCGATCCCTTCGGCGGAGGGTGAGCAGGTCTTCGTGGCGCAGGTCGACTTCGATGAGACGGGCAAGGTGATGGCCGACATGGCGCGCAACATTTTGGGCGAGGACGGCGGCAAGTTCGCCGTGCTCTCCGCTTCGCCGGACGCCGCCAACCAGAACGCCTGGATCGCCGCACTGCAGCGCGTGTTGGAGCAGCCGGAATATGCCAACCTAGAGCTGGTCGACATCGTCTACGGCAATGACCAGTCCGAGGACTCCTACAACCAGGCACTGGCGCTGGTCGACAAATATCCCGACCTGGAGCTGATCATGGCCCCCACCACCGTGGGCATCGCAGCCGCAGCCAAGGCCATGCAGGATGAGGGCCTGTGCGACACGGTCAAGGTCTCCGGACTGGGGCTGCCGGCGGAGATGCTGGAGTTCACGCTCAACGGCTGTGCACCGCAGTTTGCGCTGTGGAGCTTCAAAGACTTGGGTTACCTCACCTACTACGTAACCTATCTGCTGGCGACCGGCGCGCTGCAGGGCGTCGAGGGCGAGACCTTCGAAGCAGGGCGCATGGGCGTCTACACGATCGAGAAAGATCCAACTCGTGAAGCGGGCCTACGCGTGCTCATGGGACCGTTCACCATCTATGACGCCAGCAACGTCGAAGAGGCGGCGAAGTAGTCGTTCCGTTTTTTCCACGAAACTCTATGGTATTTGAATAAGCCGACATTCCCCGTAGGTGCAGCCGGGCCGCACCTACGGGGAACCGCAAAGTCTTCCGCAATTCGAGGAAACGTCGCAAGAATGGCGCAGGGTGGGCTCCCATCTGCCCTGCAATTGTTCTGCACCCTGTCCATCCGTTTTACGCCGCTCTCCTGTTTACACCACCCTGCGGGCGAGACGACGGGCGACGACGAGGAGCATCACCGTGAGCACGGTGATGACCAGCACCATACGATTGGCTTCATCCTGGCGATTGGCCTGCACCAAGTCGTAAATATACAGCGCCATCGTCTGCGTGCGGCCGGGGATGTTGCCTGCCACCATCAACGTGACCCCGAAATCCCCCAACGCCCGCGCAAAGGTCAGCGCCGTCCCGGCGACAATGTTGCGCCAGGCGAGTGGCAGCGTCACGTGCAAGAAGATGGCCAACTCCGAGCGTCCCAGTGTACGCGCCACCCCTTCTAGGCGGGGATCAACGCCCTCGAAGCCGGCGCAGGCGCTCTCCACCATCAGGGGGAAGGCGGCGATGGCGGCGGCGACCACTGCGCCGCGCCAGGTGAACACCAACGGAAAACCGATCGAGGCCAGCCATTGCCCCAATGGACTTTGCGCGCCGAGCAGCACCAACAGATAATAGCCGAGCACGGTCGGCGGCAACACCAACGGCAACACGGCGATGGCGCTTACGGCTTCGCGGCCGGGAAAACGCTTGCGCGCCAGCAGCCAACCCAGCGGCACGCCGGTGATCAACACCAGCAGCGTAGCGGTCACCGTCACTTGCAGCGAAAGGCGCAACGGCGCCCAATTTGCTTCCACCGTCCCTGGTCCCGGCCCATGGCCTAATCGGGCATTTCGCCCGGCATTACGAACCCATACCGTCTCATGATGGCGCGACCCTCTTCGCCGTTGACGAAAGCGGCGAACGCGCGTGCAACCTCCGGTTGGGAGGTGGATTTCACAACCGCCAACGCCTGCAGCAGCGGGTTGTGTAGGTTGGCGTCGATCAACGTCCACCGAATCTCCGGAACGTTCGCAATCGAGAGTGCAACGATACCGGCCTGCGCATCGCCGGTCTGAACAAATTGGAGCGCCTGGCGAACGTTTTCGCCGTAGACGAGTTTTGGCTCCACATTTTCCCAAACGCCGGTCGCAAGAAGCGCTTCTTTCGCCGCCAATCCATAGGGGGCGTGCTCCGGGTTGGCAATGGCGATGCGCTGAATTAGCGGGGTCTCCAGGTCTTGCAGATCGGTGAGTTCAAGGTTTACGTTGCGGTTCACGGCCAGCACAATGCGGCCTTCCCCATAGGGGGCAACGGTGTCAGGCAGGATCAGGCCCTTATCGAGCAGCTGCTCGATGAAGGTGATGTTGGCCGAGGCGAAGAGATCGAACGGCGCGCCGTTTTCGATCTGCTGCGCAAGCTGGCCAGAGGAGCCAAACACCAGCGTCACCGGCTGTCCGGTGCGCTGCTCGAAAAGTTCGGCGATTTCGGTGAAGGCAAATTGAAGGTCGGCGGCCGCAGCTACAATGATGGGAGACGGATTCTGCACGCTCGAGGCGGCGCTGCGTTCTGTGCACGCAGCTGCACCCCAGAGAGCCATCACCACCCAAATAAGGGTAAAAATCTGATGAATTCGACTTCCGCTTTTCAGGCGAAGCATAGCTCGGTTTTTCCCCTCATGCGTCTATATCGGTCGATAGACGATGGATTGCACTTGCGGCGAACCATCCTCTGCGTTCGATCCATAGCAAAGTCTGCGCAATCAAGGCGAGCGCCGGCAGCTCGATCAACGGTCCGATCACCAACGCCAGCGCCACCAGCGGCTCTTCGGGGAAGGCCGACAGGGCGATCGCCAGGGCGATGGGCGAATTTCTGGCGAGCGTCGTAAAGCTGAGCGAGGCGAGGTCTGCATACCTGCTGTTCAGCATCTTGCCCACTGCGACAGCCAACATCAAATTACCGCCCCAAAACAGCGCAAGGGGCGGGAGGAGATAAAGCAGCAGGCGCGGATTTTGCAAGATTGCGTTCCCTTCGGCGGCGAACATAGCAGCAATCGCCAGCGCAAGCAGAAATAACTGCATTGGCTGCAGATATGGCAATAATTTTTGCGAAACCCATAATTCGCTGCGCCGGCGCACGAGAGTTCTTCGTAGAAGGATGGCGGTTACCAAAGGCGTCAGCAGGACCACGGCCACGCTTTCCAGCAAAGCGCTCCATTGTACCGGTACGACGGCGCCGGCCAACAGCAGAATGTACCCGGGCAGCAGGAGCAGCTGCAGAATCAAGTTGATCGGCAACAGCGCCGTGCTCAAGGGAAGGTTGCCTCTGGCGATCCCGGTAAACACGAGGTACCAATCCGTGCAGGGTGTCACCATCAGCATCAGAAAACCGATCCACAGCGCAGGCTGTTCGCCAAGGAAAAGCCAGCCTAGCGCCCAGGCGAAGAGAGGCGTCCACAGAAAATTGATGAGCAGGCTGGCGATGGCGATTTCTCGATAGCGAAAGACGTCTGCAAATCCTCGGAGCGGGATCTGCAGAAAGACGAGCGTCAACATCAAGATCAGCGCAGGCAAAACGATATGGCCGGCCCACCGGGCTGCGCCAAATGCGTTGCTCACCATCAGCCCAACCAGGACGGCGGCAAGTATGAGAGGAGATTGCGCTTTTTCCGGATAAGTCATCCGCTCGATCGATTCCCTTTGCGTTGAACGCCGTTCGAAAAGTTTAAAGGAGGATGAAATTGTCATCCAAAACCCATCCGCATCCATCAATTATGTTATAATTTTGTAGTGTTTGAAAGTCTTTATCCTCCGGCGAGAGAGGATAGGTCACTCTAGAAGAGATTTAAGACGATGCGTCGAATCAAACATGCTTTGCTCTTCTTCCTCGTTTTGGCGCCGGCGTTTCTATCTGCGTTGTCACCCGGAAACGGAGAGCCGGCGATGGCGCAGATGGACGCTGCATCTTCCTCGTCTGAGGTCAGTGGGGCGCAGACCGGCGCGACGCCGAACAGTGTGACGCCGAATGAGGTCAACGAGGTTGCCAAAGAGCTCTGGTGCCCCCTCTGCAACGGCGTGCGCCTAGACGCTTGTGAGCTCAAGGCCTGCGAACAAATGCGCGACATGATCGCCGAACAACTGGCCGAAGGGTGGGACAAAGAGCAGATTAAGAATTATTTCATCGAACAATATGGCCCACAGGTGTTGGGCGCGCCGCCGTTGGAGGGCTTCAATTGGCTGGCCTGGATTTTGCCCTTTGTCGCTCTGGCCGGCGGCGGCGTGTTTCTGTGGCGCACCGTGCGGCGCATGGTGACATCCCGGCCGCGAGAGGCGGCCATTACAATGGATGGGGCTTCACCCTCTGTGGCCGATGAGTACAGCCGCCGACTGGAGGAGGAGCTGAAGCGCTATGGCTGAAGGGATGACGGAGCGCACGGTCAGCGTCGAGGTGCAACAGGCGCATCGACGGTCGGTGCGCATCTGGCAGGCGGTGTTCACGCTTGTGCTGGTAGGCTTTATCGCCTTGCTCGCCGCCCGTTTAATCCAGACCAACCGATCGGAACATCGCGCCAGCGGCCAGGCGCCGCCCTTCACCTTCACCACCTTCGAGGGCGAGACCATTGCGCTCGAAGATTTGCGCGGCAAAGGCGTCGTACTCAATTTTTGGGCGAGCTGGTGCGCGCCGTGCCGCGAGGAAGCGCCGTTGCTGGAGGCGATGTGGCGTCGTGAGAAGGACAACGGCATCGTCTTTATCGGCTTGGATTATCTCGACCAGGAGCCGGCGGCGAAGGCCTATCTGGCGGAGTTCAACATCACCTATCCGAATGGGCCTGACCTCCAGAGTGCAGCCGCACGACGCTATGGCATCAAGGGCGTGCCCGAAACGTTTTTTATCGATCCGGACGGCGTGATCCAAGAGCTGGTGGTGGGCCCAATCGTCAATCAGGCGCAGATGGAGGCGCTGCTGGACAAAATCCGTCCTCGCAGCCCTTCTGAGTAGTCGGGCGGCCGGCAGTCTAGTAGCCAACTTGAGGAACAGTTGCAATGATCTTCGACATTGGTCATCTCATTTTGTTGACGGCGATGGCGCTCGCCGCCTTTGGCATCATCACCGGCTATTGGGGCGGCCGATGGCGCAACGCGCGGCTGATTCAAAGCAGTTTCAATATTGTGTACGTTGTGGCGGCGCTGGTCTTTGCCGCCACCGTGATCCTCTGGTATGGCCTGCTCACCGATGCATTTCAGCTCAGTTATGTCTGGAATCACTCGGAGCGCGCCCTGTCCCCCTTCTATAAATTTTCGGCGCTGTGGGGCGGTCAGGCGGGCAGTCTGCTTTTCTGGTGTATGATTTTGTCCGCCTACGGCGCCGTCGTCGCCTATGTCAATCGAGACCGGCATCGGGCGCTGATGCCCTACGTCAATGCAACGTTGTTGACGACGTCGCTCTTTTTCCTGGTGTTGCTTGTTTTCGCCGCCGATCCCTTCAAGCGCGTGGGCTTCGTTCCGCCGGACGGACAGGGCTTAAACCCACTTTTGCAGAACTTCTGGATGATTCTGCATCCGGTCATGCTCTATCTGGGCTACGTTGGCATGGCCGTTCCCTTCGCCTTCGCCGTCGCCGCCCTGTTGAGTAAACGTCTCGACAACGAATGGGTGCGCACCGTGCGCCGCTGGACGTTGATCCCGTGGATGTTTCTTTCCGCCGGCATCCTCATGGGCAGCCAGTGGGCGTATATGGAGCTGGGCTGGGGCGGCTATTGGGCGTGGGACCCGGTGGAAAATGCCAGCTTTCTGCCCTGGTTGACGGGCACTGCCTTCCTGCACAGCATCATCATCCAGGAACAGCGCGGCATTCTGAAAGTCTGGAACATCGTGCTGATCTGGCTGACCTATTTCCTGGTCATCCTCGGCACTTTCACCACGCGCAGCGGCATCATCGAAAGCGTACATAGCTTTGCGCGCAGCGACGTAGGGCCGTACTTTCTGGTCTATCTGGTGCTGATTCTACTTGGCTTCCTCTGGCTGCTCTTCGACCGCCTGCCCTTGCTGCGCGGGGAGCATTCGATCGACTCCTTCGCCAGTCGCGAGGCGGCGTTTCTCGCCAACAACTGGCTCTTCGCCGGGATCGCCTTCGCCACGCTGTGGGGCACCTTCTTTCCGATGTTCAGCGAGCTGCTGACCGGTCAACGCATCAGCGTGGCGGCACCGTTCTTCAACAAGGTCAACGGCCCCCTCTTCCTGCTGCTCCTGTTGCTGATGGGGGCGGCTCCGCTCTTGGGCTGGCGACACACCAGCCTGAGCGCCTTTCGCAGACAGTTCACCTTCCCCACTCTGGCCGGCGTCGCCGCCGGGTTGTTGGTCTTCCTCTTCGCACGCAGTCTATATCCGATCATCGGGCTGGCGATCTGCAGTTTTGTGGTGGCGACGATCGTGCAGGAGTATGTTCGCGGGGTGATTGCACGCCGTGCGACCACAGGCGAAAATGCGGTGGCCGCCATCGCAGGTCTGTGGCGTCGCAACGGTCGTCGCTATGGCGGCTACATCGTCCATCTCGGCATCGTAATGATCGGCGTCGCCGTGATCGGCAATGAATTCTATCAGCAATCGCTGAGCGTGACGCTGGCCCGGGGGGAGAGCGCCCAGATCGGTCGTTATGAGCTGGTCTATGACGGCATGGTCAGCGAGCGCAAATCGAACCGCATTGAGTATCATGCCCTGTTGAACGCCTACAACCTGGACAGTGGACGCCGCGTCGGCGTGATCACACCCCAGCGCAACATCTACGACAAGACGCCCGACATGCCGACGAGCGAAGTAGGCCTCCACGTGACGCCCTTTGAAGACGTCTATGTGGTCCTGAACGGCTGGGAGAGCGGCGGCGCCTCCGCAACCTTCACTATTTACATCAACCCGCTGACGCTGTGGATGTGGATCGGCGGTGTTGTGTTGGTGGTGGGCACGCTGATTGCCGCCTGGCCGCATCCGACGCAGCGGCGCAGCGAAGTCGTCCGTTCGCTCGCCTATGCGACCGGCGACGATTGAGCAAGGAAACGTTAGCCATGCTATGGACGATTGAGCTGTTGGTCGCACTTTTGATTTCCGGCCTTGCGATCTTGGCCGCAGTGTGGCCGTTGCTGAAGAAAGGACCGACGCCGGCGTGGGTCGAGGACGACCAACTGCTGGATCTGCTTCATCGCAAAGAGCAGGTGCTGCTGGCCATCAAGGATTTGGAATTCGACTATCGCGTGGGCAAGTTGAGCGAGGAAGACTATCGCAGCTACGACCAACAGCTTCGCCGTCAGGCAATTGCTCTCCTTGCGCAGATCGAAAAAGTTGCTCCTGAAAGCGCGCAGCTGGACGCTTCACTGGAGCAAGAGATTTTGCAGCGCCGTAAAGTGAGAGACAAAATAGGATCTGCAGTGGACAGAAACGCAAAGGGGCTGGCGCACACTTCCAAAACATCAAACTCTGTAGAGGACGAGCAGCAACGTCCGCGTCTTTACTGCACTCAGTGCGGCCATCCCCTGGATCCCCACTATCGATTCTGCGCCATGTGTGGGGCGCCTGTGGAAAGCGTCGCCGCTGTGAAGCGCTCGTGAGCGATGTTCCCCGATTTTTTCGAGCGAGTGATCGTCATTTTGCATCGCCCTGAAAATCCGGTCAACATCGGAGCGGTGGTGCGCGCCATGAAAAACATGGGCTTCACCCGCTTGCGCCTCGTGCAGCCCACGCCGCACACCGCAGCCGATCTGCTGCGCATCGCCCATCACGCTGAAGATGTGATCGAACGCATCGAGTATTTCAATGCGCTTGACGCCGCCCTGGCGGACGCTCACTTCGTCGTCGGCACAGCAGCGATCCACCATCCTGACTATCGCACGACCGACGACGTGCGTACGCTGGCGCCGGAACTGCTTCGACACGCAGCGACAGGCAACGTAGCCTTGCTCTTCGGCCCGGAGGCCGACGGGCTAGATCGCGCTGCGCTGGATCGGTGCCACCTCGTCGCCAGCATGCCGACAAATCCGGCGTATCCAGCGCTGAATCTGGCGCAATCGGCGTTGCTGTTTCTGTACGAGCTGCGCATGGCTGCCGGCTGCGGCGAAAAGGCTTTCCCTTCTGAACCACGTGCAACGCAGGCGGAGCTGGAACGGCTCTTTTCGTTAAGCGAAGAGGCGCTGCACGCCATCGATTTTTTCAAGTACAACCCCGCCGCAGTGATGCGCACGTTGCGGCAGATCGCCTATCGCGCAGCGCTGCGCCCCGACGAGGTTGCGCTCCTGCTGGCGATTGCGCGCCAGATCCTACGCGCAGCGTCTCGTCGAGGCGCAAGCTCCTCCGCAGAAGGCTGACAGCCCACCGAGCCTCTCGATTGCTAGAAGGGATCAAAATAGCGGCTTCACGCGGTGCCAAACTGCCGATCGCCGGCGTCGCCCAGACCCGGCCAGATGTAGCCCGGTGGAAAGCTGTCGTCGGCGCCGGTCAGTCGTTCATCCACGGCGGCGACGTGAACGGCCACATCCGGGTGCACAGCGTGCAGCGCTTGAATGCCTTCGGGCGCCGCCAGCAGCCCGATGAATTTGATGCGCGAGACGCCCCATTGTTTGAGCACGTCTACAGCGGCGATCGCCGAGCCGCCCGTAGCCAGCATCGGATCGAGGATCATGCAGAGGTCGACGGTCGGCGAAACAGGAAGCTTATTGTAATAGGCGACAGGACGAAGCGTGCGCTCGTCCCGGTAGAAGCCCAAGTGCCACACCTCCGCCTGCGGCAGAAGTTTCCAGGCGCCCTCTACCATGCCCAGGCCTGCGCGTAAAATCGGCACAAAGCCGATTTTCTCCGCCATGACACTGCCTTGCGTAGAGGTCAACGGCGTTTCGATCGGCTCGGCGCGCACCGCAAGGTCCTGAGAAGCTTCGTAGACGAGCATCATCGCCAGCTCACCGATCAGCTCGCGAAACTTTTTGGGTTCGGTCTCCCTGCGACGCAGCAGGGTGAGCTTGTGTTGAGCGAGCGGATGCGACGAGACGAACACATTCTCCCACACAAGCGGCCCCTCACCATTCGATCTGGCGCTGTAGGCGGTTGCGCCGGTTGAGACGCTCGACCTCGCGTTGGCATTCAACGCAGAGGGTGGCGTCCGGCTTGATCTCCAGGCGCTCCTGTTCAATCGGTCTGCCACAACGCGTGCAGATGCCGTATTCGCCTTTTTCAATCAATTTGAGCGCCGTCTCGATGTCTTTCAAGCGGCGTTCAAGCACGGCAATGAGCGCTGCGTTTTTCTCTCGCTCGAACACCTCTGCGTCTCCCTCATCCGGCTCGATGTCCACTTCGGACTGCATCAGGTCGCGCAGATTCTTGAGCTCCGCAGTCACCTGCTCCATATCGTTGAGCAGTCTTGCGCGTTCCTTCTCGATAAACTCCGCATTGGTCTTCTTCATTGTTTGTCGAACTCCGTTTGATTTTACACAATCGACTTTCAATCTCCAGCTACAGCCCTCACCAGATTGATCGCTGCTGACACTGTGCCTTGACGGCAAAAAGAGATAACTTCTGGAGAGCAGAATGGTTAAATGGTTATAGCAGGTTCCCTGCGAAAGGTCAAGGTGCAGATGTCCTGTGCAAGCTAGGCAACTCCTCCCTGCGTCTGACAGCCGGACAAAACGCCGATCCGACCTGCTCTGTGACGAGCGAGAGCGCATAGATTGCCCGGCCGGGCCGACGCCCAGCAGGAGACCGGGACGAGTTTCCGCGCCGGATCTCGATTGAGGGGTTCCGTCGCAAATGGCTCCTCAAACGTCCGAGCGCCCAAACTCGAGCGCTACACGCTGTCGCCGAACCGTTGATTCGTCACCGGCCGAAGCGCTGATAAAAGCGATCGAAAGGATTTCGCCGCGTTTTCCACGCCGAGCAGAGGACGGAATCTGCATTTGACAGGCAGTTCGGGAGCCGAGTTAACAAAGATGCAGAGAAGAGCCTAGTAGGAGGTCGATGGCAGCGTCCACTGCTCAAGCGGCAGCGCAACACCGGCGTCCTCTTCACAGAGCCGATAGTAGCCGCCGTAAGCGCAATGGCGACAGAGCGTAACGTCGCCGATCACCACTTCTCTTTCATTGATGATCTCCTCGCCACAGGAATCGCACGTGGCGCGATGGCCGGCTCGGCTGAGAATCGCCTCCACCGGCGTGGTCAATATCACCGGCCGCCATACGAACAGGTCGGCGAACGCCATGCGCTGATAGCCCAGAAGCATCGCCTCCCATCGATTGCGCGCTTCAGGAGCAAACGCGGCTGCGCGTTCCCGCACGGCCGGGCTGGGCGCAATGCGAATCGCCTGGCCGTTCTTTGTATCAACGAAAGTTGCAGCAACTTTGCCGTAGTCCTCCACGCGCAGGGTGCGACGTCCGACCCAGCAGTTGGTCGCCACCGAGAGCCCACTGCTGAAACAGCCGTCTGTTTCGACGATGGTGAGCAGACGCTTGTCGCTTTGCGGCAGGTCGAGGTGTAGCAGCTCGGCGGCAAGTCGCCCCATCTGCACGCCGAGCACCTGGCGCGGACACAGATGGCGGTGCAGAGCGGCGGATGCGGCAAGGAGTTCGTCAAGCGTTTTCATCGGTTATCATTTACGACACTTAGAGGTCGACGCTTCACGCAAAGTTGGCAGAAGCCTTTTCCGTGGACCTTCCGGCGGAGGCCGGACAAGTTCTCCTCATTTTACCGGCTTCGATCATTTTCGAGCAAATAAGCCAAAATCGCCTCTATTTTTCTGACACGCTGTAGAGGAGCCATTTCAATCATTTCTTGGATCATTTCGGCGCAATTCAGCGGAACTTTTCGGTCATCCACAACGTACATCGGGTAGAACAAATTTGGGTGGAACCATCTAATAATCGGAACCAAAAATTTACGAGCAGGTGAGGAGGTTTTGTAAGGAAGCCATGAAAACAAAAGCCTTCAGAGTGACGCATGGGCTCACATTTCTTTTCGTGCTTGCCCTGCTGATCGGGATGACGCCGGCCGCCGCGCTGGCCCAGCCGGCGACGCCGGGAGCGGCTTTTTTGGGCGACGGTTGGCAGGCCAGCTATTGGAATAACACTACGTTGAGCGGTCCGCCGGCTTTAACGCGCGTCGACAGCGACGTGAATTTCAACTGGGGACTGGGGTCGCCGGCGCCGGAGATCAACGCCGACAACTTTTCGGCGCGCTGGACGCGCACACTGCTGGTGACGCAGCCGGGGTCCTATCGTTTCACGCTCAACAGCGACGACGGCTCGCGTCTGTTCATCAACGACCAGCTCGTGATCAACGCCTGGTATGACCATGGCCCGGCGCGCACCTTCTCGGCGACGCGGCAGCTCAACGCCGGCACCCATGAGGTGCGCATCGAATACTACGAGCGTCGCGGCGCAGCGGTCATTCGCTTTGGCTGGTCGCAGGTTGGCGCCACGACGCCTGCGCCGACGGTGGAGACGCCGACCACGCAGCCGGTGGGCGTAGGGCCGTGGCGCGGAGAATACTTCAACAACCGCGACCTGCTCGGCGCCCCCATTTTGGTGCGGGAGGACCCAAAAATTGACTTCAACTGGGGCTTCGGCTCCCCGGCGCCAGGCCTCATCGGCGCGGACAACTTCTCTGCGCGCTGGACGAACACGGTCAACTTTGCGCCGGGCGTGTATCGCTTCCGCGCCACCGTGGATGACGGCGTGCGCGTCTTCGTCAACGAGCGACTCGTCATCGACAGCTGGCGCGTGCAGGCCGCCACGACCGTGGAGTCGGCGGACGTTGCGCTGAGCGGTTCAACGTCCATTCGCGTCGAATACTTTGAGGACGCCGGCGAGGCGCGCATTGCGCTGACATGGTTCCAGGTCGGCGCCGCTCCGCCTGCACCTGCGCCGCCGCCCACCGGCAACGTCTGGACGGCGGAGTATTTCAACAACTCCGATCTGGCCGGCGCGCCGACGCTCGTACGCGGCGAGGCGGGGCCGATCGATTACAACTGGGGCTCCGGTTCACCTGCGCCGGGGGTGATCAATAACGACTTCTTCTCGGCGCGCTGGAATCGAGCCGTGAACTTTGCGCCGGGCACCTATCGCTTCCGCGTGCTGGTCGACGATGGCGCCCGCCTGTTCGTCAACAACCAGCTCATTATTGACCAGTGGCGTCAGCAATCCGCCACCGAATACAGCGCAGAAATTGCGCTGCCGGGCGGCGCCATTCCGGTGCGGCTGGAATACTTCGAACACACGGGCGTTGCGCAGATTCGCCTGACGTGGGAACAGATCGGTGGGCCGCCGGCCCCGCCGGCGATCGGCGGCATCGGTGGCATCGAGTTGCCGAGACCTACCTGGAGTCGCGTGCGGATCGATCGACCCTTCACTGGAGAATACTTCGCCAATCGCGACTTGAGTGGCAGCCCGGTGTTGGTGCGCCAGGACAATGACATCAACTTCAACTGGCGGGACGGCTCGCCCGACCCCCTCGTGCCGGCAGACAACTTCTCGGTGCGCTGGACGAACACGCTGCGCCTCGATGCAGGGCGATACCGCTTCATCACCGAAACCGACGACGGCGTGCGGTTGTACATCAACGACCAGCTTGTGATCGACCGCTGGCGCACGCAATCTCGCACGCGCTACACCTACGAGACGACGCTCGGCGCCGGCGAACATCGCATCCGCATGGAGTACTTCGAGGCGACCGGCCAGGCGTTTGCGCGGCTGCGCATCGAGGTGCAACGACAGCCGATGGGCATTGTAGGCAACATCATCACCTGCGTGCCGCCGCAGCCGCAGAACTACGCTTGGATCAAGCTGTATCGACTCGACGGCAACAACCAATGGCAGTCGCTGGGGCCGGGCATCGGCTCGATCAACCCGACCGGCTACTTGAAGATCGACGGCCTGCCGGTCGATATTTTCCGCTTCGGCGGCGCAGGAGAGCCGTATAAGGTCGAGCAGTGGGTCGACGGTCGCGTGGTGCAGTCCACCGGCGACTTCCAACGCGGCGAGCCGGAATTCCGCGTGCGCCCCTTCGCCGACAATTACACGCCTTGGGGCTGCCCCCCATAAGCGACGCGCCGGCGTCGCCGTTTATGGAAAATGACGAGAGCCGCCGGGACGCCGCCCCTCCTTCGGCGCTCGCTTCTCCCGGAACGGGTCATGGGTGGTGCTTCCACCCATGACCCGTTCCACAGTCGCCTCCTCTCTCTTTGCTTTGCGGCTTTGCGTTGAATCTATTTTTCGGCGGCCCGGTCGAAAAAATGGCATGACTTGCCTTCCACCGGATTTCTGGTGTATAGTGAATTTGACGTTGCTTGCGCCCGGGAAGCTTGTCGCCGGACTCTGTACAGTGATGGATTCGCCGTCTGTGTGAATTCGACGTCGCATAAATTCGTTATGTTGTCTTGATTCGACAACCCTCTTGCCGCACCCACCCTTTCCACTTGCCATGTTCACCGTTCATTTTCGATTTTACGGCAGCCTCAACGACTTTCTGCCTGAGGCGTTGCGCCATCGCATGATCGAGCAGACGTTGATCGACCGCGCCGCCGTCAAGCATCCGATCGAGGCGTTGGGCGCACCCCACCCCGAAGTGGAGGCGATTCTGGTCAATCGGCGACCGGTGGATTTCAGCTATCGTCTCCGCGAGGGCGATTGTGTAGAAGTCTATCCACTGGAGGCCATCCATGCGCTCCACGATCGCGTGCCCCTGCGACCGCCTGTTCCTCAACCGGCTCGTTTCATCGTCGATGCACATCTCGGTCAGCTTGCAGCCTACCTGCGCATGTTCGGCTTCGACACGCTCTATCGCAACGATTACAACGACCGGGAACTGGCGCAAATTTCGGCGCAGGAGCATCGGATTCTGCTCACGCGCGATCGCGGCCTGCTGAAACGCCGCATCGTCGTCTTCGGCTATTGTGTGCGCGATGTGGAGCCAAGACAGCAGTTGGTCTCGGTGTTGCGGCGCTATCGTCTGAGCTCCAGCGTGCGTCCCTGGCAGCGTTGCACGCATTGCAACGGCCTCTTGCGTTCGGTCGACAAGCGCGCAGTGCTCGACCGACTAGAGCCCAAGACAAAGCTCTATTACGACGAGTTCCAACAATGTGAGGCGTGCGGCCAAGTTTACTGGCAAGGCTCTCACTTCGAGCGCATGGCCAGCTTCGTGGAAACGGTGATGCAACAACTGTAAAAAGCCACTTGCACCATGGACGGGCGAACTATCTTCAGACGAACCGTTTGGATGTTCGGCGCAGCCGGCCTGGCTCTGGCGTTGTGCGCCTGCATCCTCCAGGGTGTTCGGGCCATGCAGCCCGGGCAGGGCGATGCGCTTCTCTTTGACGATGCGCTCGATCTCGCTCTGCAAAGTTGGTCTTTCGATGTCAGCGTCGACTTCGCTGCGTCCTCTCCCGCCTATGGCGGCAGCGCCCGTTCCATCGCAGTGACCTATCAACCCGGCAACTGGGGAGCGCTGTGGCTGGTTCGACCCAGCGGCGATATCGACCTGTCCGGCTACACGGCCATTCGCTTTGCCATTCACGGCGGCGCAACCGGCGGCCAGACGATCCGCGTGCAGGCCGGTTCGGGCGTCAACTATCCGGCCGCCAATGAAGCGCCCCTGAACAATTATCTGCCCGGTGGCCCGGTCGCCAACGAGTGGCGCGTCGTCACGATCCCGCTCGCCGACTTGAATCTGGCGGGCGGCTCGCTCGGGTCGTTCGCATTGCAAAGCTCGATCGACAGCGGACAGCCGACCTTCTATCTCGACGATCTGCGCCTGGTGGCAGATCAAACGCCTCCGCCTCCCCTTTCTGGAGTCACCGCTGCGATCCGCATCCAGGCCGGTGGAATCATCACGCCGATCGATGCGCGCATGTTGGGGTCAAACCTACCTGCCTGGCTGGGGCGCAGCCGTTTCGAGGATGAAGTGTTTCGCCGCCGCACGATCGCAGCAGGCGTCAAGCTGTTGCGCATGCCGGGCGGCAGTTGGAGCAACGCCTACGGCTGGCTGAGCTGCGAGATGGGCGCAAACCAACCCGGCGCAGAGCCCTGTTATTGGCCTTGGGCGGCGCGCCCCACCGATTTCATCAACTTTCTGCGCGCCACCGGCGCCGAGGGGTTGTGGGTGGTCAACCCGAACGGCACATCCAAGGAGGCCGCCGCGCTGGTTGCATTCTTCAACGGCGCAATCGACGATGAGCGGGAAATCGGCGTCGACATTCGCGGCGTGGATTGGCGCACCGTCGGCTACTGGGCCCAATTGCGCGCAGCGCATGGCAACCCGGAGCCGATCGGCGTGAAGCTTTGGGAATTCGGCAACGAGGTCTACGGAGGAAAGCCCGCCGTTGGCGGCCCCCTCTGCCAGAGTTGGGGATGGGAAGACGTCTGGACGTGCGACGGGACGGAATATGTGCTCGGCAAGGGGGAAGGCACAACGCGGCGGGAGGGTTACCTGGAATTCCGCGAAGCGATGCGCGCCGTCGATCCGACGATTGTGGTCGGCGCCGTCGGCTATGAAGCGCCCGGCGACCCTTCCGATCCGGATTGGTGGAATTACAACAACTGGGGCATCAAGGTGATCTCGGCGGCGGGCGCCTCGCTCGACTTTTATTCGATTCATCCCTATCCCTACTTCCAGCCGCCTGCCAACAACGTCGCCGGCTACGCCGAAATTCTGACCAAACCGCAGAGCCAATGGCGGACGATTCGAGCAGATCTGGATGCAGCCTTCGATGCCTTTGCGGGCGGACGACGCGCGCCGGTCGCTGTGACCGAGTACAACCTGGTCTCGGTGCAAGATCAGGACAACGCGCAATTGATGACACGTGCGATCAACGCCCTGTTCCTGGCCGACTCTATGGGTCAGGCGATTCAGCGGGGGTACGCCATGTTCAATCAGTGGGATCTCGCCAATGGACGCGCCGGCAACGGCACAGAATATGGTCTAATGCACGAGGATAACGGCTTCTATCGAGCGCCGCAATATTATGCGTTTCCGCTGTGGGCGCGCTTCGGCGCAACAATGCTGCCCGTGACAACGACACTCGACACCGCTACGCAGGCCGGCGTCTACGCCGGCCGCATCGACGCCACAACGCTTTCGACGCTCGTCATCAACAAAACGTCGGGATGGATCACAGCCACAATTGCGGTGGAAGGGGAAAGCATCGAGAACGGCCTGTTGTATGAAGTGCGGGCGGCTTCACCGGCTGCGCAAAGCGTCACCTACAACGGCGTCGGCGCCCCCTCCGACGCCTTGAGCGAAGCGCCGACGCCGGTCGACGCCGTCAACGGCCAGCTCACCGCTGCACTTGCGCCGTGGTCGATTACACTTGTTCAACTGGATATGCAGGACGGGGTGCCGCCTGCCCCTTCTCCGACTGCAACGCCGGAGCCGACGCCTGTGACGACGCAACGCATCTATTTGCCGAGGGTGCAGCGCTGACGGAGATTGTCGTATCATCGAATGGGGCGGCGCGCCCGCATCAACTCGCGCAGGTTGTCCCAAAGGATGTAGACGGCCAGCGCCAACACCGTCACCCCCACGATCCACCAGAAGAATTCATAGACCAGCACAAGCGCTGCAGCAATTGCAAGTGCAGTGGCAAAGCGACTCACCGCGCGTGTGAAAGCGCCGCGCACGCCGGCTTCGATGAAGGTGAAGAGCGCCAGGATGGAAACAAGCCAGACGGGCAGAAAGCGTGGGTTGAAATAGAAGAGCAGCACAAACGCCACCAACAGCACGGTGACACTGATGGCGGCCCAGAGTTCGGCGACGCCACTGGCCTGCGGCTGGTCCAGCGCAGCAGGGGCAAAGGCGCGACGAAGATGCGCCCGCAACGGTTGCGCGCCGCCTGCGAGCAGATGATCTTCATGGCGATCGAGATTTTCTAACAAAGCGCCGGCTGCAGTGATTTCAGCCTGGAGCTTTGCAATCTCATTAGAAAGTGCCTTGATCTCTTGGAGTGTTTGTTGATAGAGCAAGTGCAGATGGGGTTGATTGCGGATCGACGTTGCCCGGACGTCAAGGCCGCGCAGCAGCGCCGTCTTTTCCTCCACCTGGGTGCGCAACAGTGTACGGCGGTCGACGATCTCCTGGCGCTGCCGACGCACGATCGCAAGTCGCTCGCCGGACGGCGGGACTTTATCCAGCCCTGCCCAACCGACCGGGTCATACCAGGCGCGGCGCACCGTGCCGTCGCGGTTGAACATCGGCCCGGCCGGCGCATCTTCCCCTGCGAAGGGGTCCTGGGTGTAAAGCCCCCACAATCCTCGATAGTTACGCACCCAACCGACCGACTCGTCGATGCGCACCGGCTCATCCCAAGGCGCATCTTGCCCCGGTCCGATCGAAATGCCGTCTCCGCGCGCATAATCGACGAAAGGGATGGCAAGCACCGGTTCTTCGGGTGCGCCGGGCGCGCCGTCGGCGCCCGCTTCACGCATCAGTCGTTTCCACACCCGCTGCACCCGGCGCATGGAACGCGTCACCGGCGCCAGCGCATTGAGTTCGATCTTGGTCAGATACTCGCCGGGGCTGAAATAGGCTGCATGCGAACCGGCGCCGGCGTAGATCACCGGATGATCTCCCACCTTCTGCACTTCGGGATCCTGCCAGTGGCGACGCAGATCGTCGCCCGTATAGTCGTGGGAAGCATAGGCGAGCCACTCCGGCCGGAGCGCATTTTCAGCGTTTTGCGCCAGATAAATGCAAACCATCTCCCAATCCGCTTCATGGTCGTTGGCGCCGGAAAAACGCGTTCGCCAATTGTTGTACAAATAGAAAAACCAATACTGCAACACAATCCAGCCGCGCTCTTCATAGACGCGGCCATGATAGACGTAGCGCGGAGCTTGCAGGAGCAGCGTGCGATAGCCGAGCGAAGCCGCCGCCGCCGCATCGCCGGGCACGCGGCCGCGCGCCAGCAACGCCACGCGAAACAGCGCGTCCACCACGCGCGAGGTGTAGCCGACGCGCGCCAATCGTCCTTTGCCGACGCGGAACTCTTCCGCTGCGTGGTCCACCTCGCGGCGCTGGCGCAACGCCTGCACTGCCATTTCTGCTGCGCTCAACGGTTCGGTGAACTTTAGAAAACGGACTGCGCCGTATTCGTCTTCGTACGGCGCGGCCAACGTTTCCGGCGTCAGCGCACCGGCAGGAACTAGCTCTTGCGGCGGTTCGTCCGGCCGTTTGATCCAGAGGCTGCACATTCGAATGTACGCCTCCGCATCCATCGGAAAGAATTCCTCCCCGCGCGTAAAACGGATGATCGGTTCATAACGTCGAAGCAAGGCAATCTTTTGCGTTTCGTCCATCGGCAATTCACGAGTTGCGCGAAGAATCGGCGTTCTGTCCTAGCAACAGCTTTCCCTCCGGCGAGTTCATGAACATAATCGCCAGGATGGCCACAAACATATGCAGATATAGCCAGGGGCGATCCGTCAGAAGTTGATCGCGATCGGAGAGATAGACCTGCAGCCCCACCAGCAAAATGAGTGACTCGACGATCATCGCCAGATGCCAGCCGACGCGTGGCCACAACGCGCAAAAGAGGGCGCATAACAAAAGCGTTGCGCCAAAAGGAACCAAGACGACCGCACGCGTGAGCTGCTGAAGCACGAGTTCGGGCGGCTCGTCTAACACCTCCACCAGCTCCCAATCGACGGAGGTGAAGAGATAAACGGCCACTCCCCAGAAGATTGCAACCTGAAGCAGAAGAAGCGTAAGCGTAATCGCCATCGACCATCGATGCTGATGGCTGCTGCGCCGGATAAAACCAGGCAGAGGAATATTCTGAGGAGCAGGTGCGTCATTCATGTCCTAGAAACAGGGAAAAACCCGCGCAGGTCTGTACATGGGGCAGAGAAAGTGCGCTCGATTGAAGGTCGATTACTGCTTCGTTCGGATTTCAACGAAGGTTGTCTGGCCTTCGCGCACGAAAAACTCGGCGCGCACCGCCTCGCCGTTGACGTTGCCCAACAAGACATAGTAACCGGCCGGCACGTCGCCCAAAGCGCCGTTTTCCCCCCAAGTTGGGTTGGGGCCGATGTTCTCATTGTCGAGATAAGTCTCGATCACGCGCCCCCATACGGCTTGCCCATTTTCAAAACGTGCGAGCGTCAGCCGGGCGCCGGGCCAAGAGCGACCGTCCGCCGTGATCAAGCGCACAGCCACCACGCCCTCTCCGGGCGCCGGCCGCACCCACAGATAGGGATTGACGCTGTGTTGATAGGTGTTTTCGCCGACGCGTACCTCCAGATGTAGGTGCGGCCCGATGGCAATGCCGGTCATGCCGACTTCTCCCACAATCTCGGGCGGCTCGACATGTTGACCGACTTCCACTGTGACGCGGCTCAGATGGCCGTACAAGACGAAGACATCCAGTTCGCCACCCGCCACCGGCAGCCTGCGATCCAGGCGTATGACAACCGTGTTGCCGTAAAAATTTGGATAAGGTCCCATCGGAACCGGGTCGTCGAGACCGGCGAAGATGACCGTGCCCGAGACGCCCGCCTGCACCGGCGTGCCCCAGCGGTTGGCGATGTCGATGCCGTGGTGAGGACGGTATTGCCCACCTGCAGTGGAGCCAAACTGGTAGGAAGGCGCCGCCACGCGGTTGTACTCGGTGTTGAGAAATGGGGATTCGATCCAGAAATGGTCATTTTCCTCCGGTGGGCCGGGTTGAAACGAGGACCAGTAGCGCGTAGGCGGCCCCTTGACCGGCGGGGGAATCAACGGCGTGGGGGTGGGCGTCGGCGGCGGCGGTGCAACGGTCGGCTGCATCGTTTTCTGCTCATCTTCGGGTGTCAGCACAGTGCCGTCGAAGAGCACGATCTGCGCTTGCGGCGGCGCGTCGCCCACCTCTTCTACGATCGGTGGAATCTTTAAGTCAGACAGATCGATCGGAGGCCGTGAAGCCCGGTAAAGGTCGGCGTCGCCGGACGACAGAAGCCCCATCAGACCGATGCGAGAACCGCCACCGGCGCCGGAGCCCCACGGTCGTTCGACGACAGCCCCTGCGACCGCCGGTGCCCGGCTGTGGTCGGGCGTCGGCGTGACGATCACGATTTGCGTTAACTCACTGACGTCGGCCACCATCAGCGGAGCAGCGGCAGGAGTCGGTGTGAAGGTTGAGCGCAGAGCCGGAAGCGCCTCCACGGCGCGGCTTGTCTCGGCTGCAAACTCAGCGTTGCCCGCGCCGCTGTACGACCACAGCAGCCCGACGCCGACGAAGACAACGACAAGCACAACGGCGATGCGCACGGCATTGTGCGAGAAGCGAGATTTGGGCCCGGCGCTAGGCGGCACAATCACGCGCGCCGCGCCGCGTTCGTGTGTTACAATGGGGCGAGATGGTTGAATCGCCTGGCCTGACGAAGCAGAGGAATGACCGTCAGGCTCGTCAAAGGAGCCGGATGATTGAGCGAATACGAGCGAAACGAGAGATTGTCGGAACCTGACAATCCAGCGATTGAAACGCAAAGTGAAACCTTTCATCGTATTCATTTCGATATCTTCACCCTCTTTCCCTCGATGTTTGTCGGCCCTTTTGGTGAAAGCATCATCAAACGGGCCATCGAGCGGGCGTTGATATCGATCTGCCTCCACAATATTCGAGATTACACCACCGACCGCCATCACGTTTGCGACGATACACCTTACGGCGGTGGCGGTGGCATGATCATGAAGCCGGAGCCTGTGGTGCGCGCTGTCGAAACCGTCCTGATGCGTCCGGCCGGCTGGTCGCTTCCACCTGAAGACGCCTACATCAACCTGCCGGAGTGGAACCCGGATGCACCCGCACCCTTGCCGCCGGACACACCGATCATTTTACTCACCCCACAAGGTCGACTGCTCAATCAATCACTCGTGGTGGAGCTGGCGCGCTATCGTCGACTGGCGCTCATCTGCGGCCGATATGAGGGTGTCGATGAGCGCGTGCGCCAGATTGCCACCGACGAAATTAGCATCGGCGATTACGTCCTCAGCGGCGGCGAGTTGGCGGCCATGGTCATCGTCGACGCTGTCACCCGTCTACTGCCCGGTGCACTCGGCTACGAGCTAGGCGCCCACCAAGACAGCCATTCTCCCGGCCTGGGCGGCTTGCTCGAAGGCCCTCAATATACACGACCGCACACCTTCCGAGGGGAAAGCGTTCCATCGGTGCTGGTCAGCGGCCACCATGCCAACATCGAGCGCTGGCGACGAGAACAGGCGCTGTTGCGCACCTTGCACCGTCGCCCCGATCTCCTTGCCAAGGCGCCGTTAACCGAGGCAGATATCGCCTTCCTACGGCTTCATGGGTGGATGCCCCCACCGCAGCCCGCTCCCCACCGTGAGCAAATCAACAGCACCATTATAGAATGACGCATCCATGTGCCCAAATCTTTGGCGCGGGCACCGGAAGGATATTGAATTTTTGAGGGCGCCGGTTTGGAGTGAGCCGGTGGATATGGTATATTGTGCAAGTTGCACTTGAGAATGGTTTCTGCAGGTCGAGGCGCTCGGAGGCAGCCCCGCCCGCATTCGGAAATTGACGAAGGATCGGAATTATGACGAACGCATTGATGGCTTCGCTTCAGCCGGAATTGAATCCCGATTTTCCGGAAATTGCACCGGGCGACACGGTGCGCGTCCACCAGAGGATCGTAGAAGGCCGCAATGAACGCATCCAGGTGTTCCAGGGCGTTGTGATCGCCATGCGCGGCGGCAAGACAGCAGGCGCAACCTATACGGTGCGACGCACGGGCGCCCACGGCGTCGGCGTTGAGCGCACCTTCCCACTGTACAGCAAGACGGTGGAAAAAGTGGAGGTGCTACGCAAGGCGCGCGTGCGCCGTGCACAACTTTATTATTTGCGCAATCGGCAAGGCAAGTCTGCTCGCCTGCGCGAAAAGCGCTTTATCAAGGCCTAAGTGTCAAAACGATCGGCAAAACGCAAACGCAACAAAAAGTTCTTCTGAAGATTCTGCTCGAATTCACCGACCTCTGGCTTTAGCCATCTTTCGGGAAGATTGCAGCTTCCCGAAAGATGGCGATAAACGTTCCGCATCGACCGAAAATTAAGTATGCGCAGAAAATGATTAAGGCTCTGCTTTCCTCGCACAAGAAGCTTCGAGGCTTCCTACAGGAGTGTGGGAGACGACATGAGCGGCGGCATCTCGTGCAAGCGCAATACACCGGACCTTCAGGTGGAACAATCGCTTTGGGTGCGCGGTTTCCTGCGGGTGGCCGGCGTGGATGAAGCAGGGCGCGGCGCTTTGGCCGGCCCTGTGGTGGCCGCCGCCGTCCTCGTTACACCCGAATCCGGCGCTTCTCCGATCTGGGCATCGGTATGCGACAGCAAGTTGCTCGCACCGGCGCAGCGCATTCGACTTGCCGACGAAATTCGACGGGCTGCTGCGGCGTGGGCGATCGGAGAAGTGGACGCCGCCACGATCGATGCCATCGGCATCGCAGCCGCCACGCGCAGGGCGATGCACGAGGCGATTGCAGCGCTCTCCCCCGCTGCAGACTACTTATTGCTCGACTGGGTGCGTCTTCCCTCCATCGGCCTTCCTCAGCAGGCGCAGGCCAGGGCTGACCGCACGATGGCCTCGGTGGCGGCCGCCTCGATCCTGGCGAAGGTGCATCGCGATCGATTGATGCAGGAATACGACCGACGCTATCCGGAGTATCAGTTCGCCGTGCACAAGGGCTACGGTGTCGCTGCGCATTGCGCCGCCATCGAACGCTTTGGACCGTGCCCGATCCACCGCTGCACCTTTGCGCCGATCGCTCGGCGCGCTACGCTCTTCGACGCCGATGACAACGCATGACCCGCGCCGACGACTTGGCCGCGTCGGCGAAGAAATGGCGATGCGCACATTGCAGGAGGCCGGCCTTACCATCCTCGAGCGCAACTGGCGTTGTCGGGTGGGCGAAGTGGACATTATTGCTCAGGAGCGCGCGCCCGACTTGGTGCGTGGTGGAGAGATTCATGAATGGCTGGTGTTCGTAGAGGTGCGTACGCGTCGCGGCTTCACCTTTGGGGCGGCTCTGGAATCAATCACCCCGCGCAAGGCGGCCAAGATGCGAGAGGTGGCGTATCACTACGTCCGGGAACGAAGTTGGAACGGCCCCTGGCGCATTGACGTCGTCGGGGTACAGATGGATGAGCAGGGGCGGCTCCTGAGCATTGAACATGTTCGTCATGCCGTTCACGATGAGTGACGAAATTCGGTCCGTGGAGCAGGTCGCCGACGTCTCTGCACCGATTGCGATGGATCGTCCTCCACTGGTCGTCATTCTCGGCCCCACCGGCGTCGGCAAGACCGAGCTAAGCCTGGAGCTAGGCCGCGCCTGCCGCGGTGAGGTGGTGAGCGCCGACAGCCGCCAGATTTACCGGGGCATGGACATCGGCACCGCCAAGGCGACGCCGGCTGAGCAGGCTCTCATTCCCCATCACCTGATCGACATTCGCAACCCCGATGAGGTGTTGACCGTCGCCGAGTATCAAAAGCTGGCTTACGCCGCCATCGACTCCATTCATCGGCGCGGAGGCACGCCGTTGCTGGTGGGCGGCACGGCGTTGTACATTCGCGCTGTGGTGGAAGGCCTGCGCATTCCGGAGGCGCCTCCGGACCCTGCCTTGCGCGCTCAACTAGAGCAGCGACTGGCGCAGGAGGGGGTGGCGTCGCTGTTCCAGGAGTTGGCAGCACTCGACCCGGCGACGGCCGCCCGCATCGACGCACATAATCCGCGCCGTGTCTTGCGCGCTTTAGAAATTTTTCTGCTTACAGGACGCTCCAAAGTTGAGCTGGAAGGCGCCGAGCCTCCGCCCTACCGCATTTTGATGGTCGGATTGATGCGGCCGCGCACCTCTCTTTATGCGCGCATCGACCATCGCGTCGACGCTATGCTGGCCGGCGGCTTGATCGAAGAGACGCAGCGTCTGCTCGAGCGCGGCTACGATCCTGCGCTCCCGGCAATGACCGGCCTGGGCTATCGGGAGTGCATCGACTATCTTGCCGGCCGCTGCGATCTGACGACAACCGCACAGCGCATCAAAACCGAAACGCATCGCTATGTGCGTCATCAAATGACTTGGTTTCGCAAACTGCCCCATATCCACTGGTTTGACTTGGATCGGGTCGCCCAACATGAGCTCCTTGCTTTTGTCCTTTCCTGGTTGCGACGCTGAAAATGCCGCATCGCGTCATGTATTTGGCCATTGTATTGCAAAGTAGAGGAAGCGCAGGTATAATAAATTTTTGCATTGAGCGTGCATGTTCGATCTACACGTGATACGATACGCGTGATGCGATCGGTAGGGTGGATGTGGTTGAGAGGAGAAAAGGATCTTGCTTCCCAGCGCTTCGGTCGAAACCAATGCGACGCCGCGTCGCAAGCAATCTCAAAACAAGAAAAAATCGGCGCCTTTGGGCAGGCCGACGTCGGCGGCAGGCGAGCAGGAGAAAGGCGCCATTGACCCGGACAAGCGAGGGACGCAAGTTGGTGTCGATGGGACCGACGCGTTGCTTTCGACGGACCTCGATGACGGCAACCACAGAGAAGTTGTCTTCGGCCACACAGCCGTAAACGGAGATGCGTCCCCCGGCGTAAGTTCTGCGACGGAAGCGGCCCAGCCGCTATTGTGGCAGATGATCGAGCGGCTGAAGCCGCTGCCGACTGCGGATGGACAAGACTATATTGAGTTCGATCCGGCGAAAATTTCGCCTGAAGAGCGACGTGCCATCGAATCGCTCTGGCAACACTTGCCGGAGAGCTTCAAACCGGAAAGTCGCGAGTTGATTTTGCGCGCCTATGTTCTGGCCAGCTACGCCCACCGCAACATGCGTCGCGACAGCGGGGAGCCCTACATCACGCATCCCATTGCAGTCACCGAGATTTTGACCGAGCTGCGCATGGACCCGGAGGCGTTGGCTGCCGGTTTACTCCACGACGTGGCCGAGGACACGGAGTTCGACATCGAGTATCTGCGCACACACTTTGGGCAGACGATCGCCAGGCTGGTGGATGGGGTCACCAAGCTGAAAAAAATTCAGGCAAAAAAAAGCGCCTCGGAAGCGCCGGCAAGCAACCAAAGGGCGGAGTCGCTGCGCAAAATGATGATGGCAAGCATCGAGGACCTGCGCGTGCTGATCATCAAGCTGGCAGATCGCCTGCACAACATGCGCACCCTCGGCGGTCAGAAGGAGCACAAACGACGACGCATCGCCCGTGAGACGCTGGACTATTATGCGCCCATTGCCAACCGACTGGGCATTTGGCGAATCAAATCAGAGCTGGAGGACCTCAGTTTTCGCTATCTCAATCCCACCAGCTACAAAGAGATCAAAAACGCCATCCAGCAAAAGGAAAGCGATCGCCAGAAATTGATCATTCGCATCAAGACGGAGCTGGAACGTGCGCTGGCCGAAGCCGGTCTACACGCCCAGGTCTATGGCCGGCCGAAGCACATCTACTCCATCTATCGGAAGATGGAGCGCAAGGGTGTAGGCTTTGACCAGATCTACGATGTGCACGGTTTTCGCGTGATTGTGGACACCGTCGCCGAGTGCTACGCCGCCCTTGGCGTCATCCACACCATGTGGCATCCCATCCCCGGCGAATTTGACGACTATATCGCCAATCCCAAAAACAATATGTATCAGAGCCTTCACACCGCCGTGCGCATCAAGAAAGACGGCCGGCCGGTGGAAATTCAGATCCGCACCAAGGAGATGCACGAAAAGGCGGAGCTGGGAGTGGCGGCGCACTGGCAATACAAGGAGCAGGCGCATCACAGCAAAGATGTGCAGGACAAAATCAACTACTTGCGCAAGCTGATGTCGGAGCCGCTCGCCAGCAGCGACACCGAAGAGTTCGTTGACGGCATGAAAACCGACGTCTTCAGCGACCGGGTGCTGGTGTTCACGCCCAACGCCGACATCGTGGAGCTGCCGGCAGGCTCGACGCCCATCGACTTCGCCTACTATATTCACACAGAGCTTGGTCATCGTTGCCGTGGCGCCAACGTCAACGGCAAACTCGTGCCGCTGAACTACAAGCTCCGCAATGGCGACCAGGTTTCGATCATCACTGCCTCGCGCGGCGGACCGAGCCGCGACTGGCTCAATCCTGACCTGGAATTCGTCGCCACCCAACGCGCACGCGGCAAAATCCGCGCCTGGCTGCGCAAACAAAATCGGGAAGAGAACATCCTGCGTGGACGTCAGGCGCTGGATAAGGAGCTGCGGCGGCTTTCGGTGGACATGCCCTACGAGGCGGTGGCGAAGCTCTTCCGCTATGAAAACGTCGACGATTTTTTGGCGGCCATCGGCTACGGCGACATCAACTCACAGCAAATCGCCGCCCGAATCCTCGAGCAGGAGCGTCGCGAGCAGGAGCGACTGGGCGAAAGTGATCATTTCTCCGTCCACACCGGCCCCAAGACTGCGGACGCCGACCGCAACATCGACGGGTTGCGCGTGCAAGGGGTCGAAGGATTGCTCACGCATTTGGGTAGATGCTGCAACCCGGTGCCGGGCGACCCTATCGTCGGCTATGTCACCAAAGGCCGCGGCGTCACGATTCACAGGCAACGGTGCCCGAACATCAACCGTTTGATCGGGGTGGATAAAGGCCGAATCATCGAGGTTTCCTGGTCTGGACAGCCGGAACCGAAGACATACCCGGTGAAGATTCACATCAGCGCGTACGATCGCTCCGGACTGGTGCGCGATGTCGCCGCACTCGTTGCGGATGAGCATGTGAACATGCGCAACATCGAGGCCGTGACCGGCCAGAAAGACAATCTGGCCGTGATCACGGCCACATTGGAGATCAAGGATGTTGCGCAACTGACACGCATTATGACCAAAATCGAGCAGTTGCCCAACATCAAAGAGGTCTATCGAAAGGTAAGTTGATCGCCCGGCGCCGGCGCTCAATCGTCTACGCAAAAGCGATAGCCTTTGCCACGCACCGTGATTAGGCGCTTGGGGCTGGATGGGTCGCTCTCGATATATTCGCGCAACCAGCGAACATGTACATCCAAGGTCCGCGTGTCGCCGAGAAAGTCGGTCTGCCAGATTTTACGCATGATTTCACTGCGCGAAACCACTTCGTTGCGCCGCGCCATGAGTAGATTCAACAGCGCACATTGTTTGGGCGTCATGTGATGGTGTCCGCGTGGGGTCATGACGATGCGATTCTGCAGGTCGAGCGTCACCTCGCCAGCCTGCACCAACGCCCCATTTTTTGCTCCGATCCATATTTCTTTTAACGCCTGTTGCAGCGCCTCCGGCTGCATCGGATAGGGAATCGCCTGTTCAAATGTCACAGGCGCGTTTTCCAACGGTGTGTTGGCGACTGCAATCAGGCGGGTGGTGGGCCAGCGGTGAAGCAGCTGACTGCAAAAAGCCATCCGCCTCACCCCTTCATCGAATTCCACCACGGCGATCGAGGGGGGCGATCGGCGACCGGCCTGCAGCGCCTTCTTCTGACTGGAGACGAGCGTCCACACCAAAGAAGGCGCGTCCGGTTGCGTCAAACCGGCCTGCACCTGATCGAGCGCGTGTTGTAGATCTCTTTGTTCAGCCAATGCCAATCGTCCACGCGCCAGATAAAGCGCGTGCACGCTTTCGCGAATCGCCATCAAGATTTTATTTCCGTTGCACTCTGCGCTGTTGCGAGACGCAAACGGCTTCCGGCGGAGAAGCGTTGCATCTCCAGGACATCATATTATCAATGCATCATCAATGATCAATGCATCGACGCGTGCCAAGCGCTTGCGGCAATAGGATTGCTCAAGAACAACGCCTTCCCCCTTAGCACACCTTCCTTAAGGGGCGCTACATACGAACGCATCATTCTGGCACCGGGTTCCGGATGGATGCCACAGCGGGAGCCGCCGATCAGTATAGCGCAGATCGGCACGGTTCGCAATGTTCCGGATACGCCTTTAAACAGGGGGTGCTCTTGTGCTACACGGCTTCCATCTCGTCGATCATGCCGGCGATGACGTCGAACCCTCCTTGCCAGAAGCCGGGATCGGTGATATCGACGCCGGCATCGCGAAGCATTTGCTCGGGTCGCGCTGCGCCGCCGTAGGAGAGAAGCTTGAGATACCCCGGCTTGAAGGCGTCGCCCTCTTGCCGATAGCGCCGATAGAGCGCCAGCACCAGGAGTTGCCCAAAACTGTAGGCGTAACAGTAGAAAGGCGTATGGTAAATATGGGGAATGCTCACCCACTCGTGTTGAAACTCCGGCGCAATCTCCAGGCTGTCGCCAAACTGACGGTGGAGAGTCTCCATATACAGCTCGTTCAGGCGGTCCTGGGAGGCGTTCTCCAAAATCGCCTGATGGGCTGCCTTCTCAAAGAGCACGAAGAAAGTCTGTCGCATCACCGTTGCGTACATGTCGTCCACTGCCGAGGCCAGCAGGTCGCGACGCACCAATGGATCGCGCTCCTCGGCCAGCAGACGATCGGTCAGCAACATCTCTGCAAAGACCGACGCTGTCTCCGCCAAAGGCAACGATGGATGGTGGGTCAGGATCGAATGCTGGGCGGCCAACATGCTGTGAAGGGCGTGCCCCAGCTCGTGCGCCAGGGTGGCCACATCGCGCACCTTGCCGGTGTAGTTCAGCAGCACGTACGGCGTCACGTCGGGCCGCACTGTGGCGCAGAAGGCGCCCCCGCGTTTGCCCTTACGCACCTCGCTGTCGATGTGGTTTTGGTCAAAAACGCGCTGCACCAGCGCCGCCACGCCGGGATCGAAGCGACGGAAGGTGTCGAGCACCAACTCGACTGCGTCGCCGTACTCGATGGTGCGGTCGGATGCAGTGAGCGGCGCATAGATGTCGTAGCGGCGCAACTTTTCCATGCCCAGCCACTTCGCTTTCAGCCGGAAGTAGCGTTGAAACACCGGTGCGTTGTGCGCGACAACCTCCAACAGCGTCTCTACTGCAGCGTCCGGCACATCGTTGGCAATGTTGCGCACCGCGATCGGAGAGGCGTAGCCGCGTAACTGCACCTGTTCGTTCCACCAATCGCGCACGCGGTTGTTGTAAATTTGCGCCAAGACTTTCGACTCGTTCCCATACACCCGATAAAGCTCTTGGTAGGCCGCGGCGCGCAGCTGCGGATCGGGCGAGTAGACGTAGCTCATCAGGGCGTCTCGCGTCAGCTTGCGCTCCTCTCCATCGACCGTGAGGGTGAATTCCAGCCGATTGGTCAACATGGAGTAGACGGTCATCAACCCGGTGATGCCGTTGGCGTCCTTCAAGTTGATGATCTGTTCAGATTTCTCGTCGAGGGTGTAGGGGCGAGTGCGCCGCAAGTCCTGCAAAAAGAAGGCGTAGTCCGGCTCGCGGGCGGCGTCAGGCGCAAGCTCCGCTGCGCGTGCGTCGTCTAAACCCTTCCACCAAAGCTCGAAGAAGAGCAGTCGATTCTGAATGTCGGTGAGCGCCTGCTGCATCCGATTCTGTAGCGTGATGGCGGGGGTCGACTGAGTGTCCGCAGAGAACCAGAGCATGGCATAGTAGGCCAGCGTCCACGCCTTGCGCAGGATCGACTCATAGCGCCGCAGCGCCTCTGTGACGTCGTCGGCGGTCAGGGTTTCCGTCTGCAGACGCTCGCGCAGTTTCTCGAAGGAGCGCACTTCCTCTTCGATCTCCGCCATTCGCGCAGAGATCTCCTGTTCCGATGGCTCCGCCAACAGCTCGGATAAATCCCAGGCGGAGAGCGCATACTTGCTTTTTGTGATCGACATAGCTTATTTTTGCTCGTTCAACAGTTTGCGCAGCACCATATGCAGGATGCCGCCGTGTTTGTAGTAGTTGACTTCCACCGGCGTGTCGATGCGGCTGATGACCGTGAATTCTTTGATTTCGCCGTTCTGCGCCGTGGCGCGCACCGTATACTCCTGCCCCGGCTGCATATCGTCGTTTAGGCCGGGAATATCGTACACCTCAAAGCCGGTCAAGCCCAGGCTCTTGACGCTTTCGCCGGGCTTGAACTGGAGCGGCAGCACGCCCATGCCCACCAGGTTGCTGCGATGGATGCGCTCGAAGCTCTCTGCGATCACGGCGCGCACGCCTTGCAGCAGCACGCCCTTCGCCGCCCAATCGCGGCTGGAGCCGGTGCCATACTCCTTGCCGGCCAGCACCAACAGCGGCGTGCCGTCCTGCATATAGCGTTCGGCGGCGTCCCAGATTGCCATCTTTTCCATGGTGGGAATGTAATAGGTGTAACCGCCCTCTTCGCCGTTGAGCATCTGATTTTTGATGCGAATGTTGGCGAAGGTGCCGCGCATCATCACCTCGTGGTTGCCGCGACGCGAACCGTAGCTGTTCCACTCCTCGCGCGGGACGCCAAGCGCCTCCAGATAGCGGCCGGCCGGGCTGTTGCGCGCGATCGAGCCGGCGGGGCTGATGTGGTCGGTCGTCGTGCTGTCGGGCATGACCGCCAGCACGCGCGCGCTGAGGATAGGCTTGACCGGGGGCGGCTCCGGCGTGATGTTCTGGAAGAAGGGCGGTTCTTTGATATAGGTGCTCTTCGGATCCCAGGGGAAGAGCTCGCCGGTCGGCGCCTCGATGGCGTTGAACTGCTCGTTGCCGTCGAAGACGTTGGCGTACTGTTCGCGGAACATCTCCGGCCGCAGTGCGCGGCGGATGGTGCGCTGAATCTCTTCCTGGCTGGGCCAGATGTCGCGCAAAAAGATCGGGTTGCCGTTGGGGTCGTAACCCAGCGGCTCGGTCTCCATGTCAATGTTGATGGTGCCGGCGATGGCGTAGGCGACCACCAATGGCGGCGAGGCGAGGAAGTTGGCGCGCACGTCCGGGCTGATGCGTCCCTCGAAGTTGCGGTTGCCGGAAAGCACTGCAGCTGCGATCAGGTCGCCCTCGCGGATGGCCTTGCTGATCGGTTCGGGCAGCGGCCCGCTGTTGCCGATGCAGGTGGTGCAGCCGTAGCCAACGGTGTGAAAGTAGAGCGCCTCCAGAAATGGTGTCAACCCTGCCTCCTCCAGATAACGGGTCACCACCTTGGAACCGGGCGCCATGCTCGCCTTCACCCACGGCTTGACATCCAGCCCTAGCTCGACCGCCTTTTTGGCGAGCAGGCCCGCACCCACCATGACGCTGGGGTTGCTTGTATTGGTGCAGGAGGTGATCGCTGCGATCACGACATCGCCGTGCTTCAGCTCGAACTTACGACCGGCGTAGCTCACCTCGACGCGCGCGTCGAGCTTGTCGGGCGAGAGGCCGTAGCCGCGCGGGCCGACTGGCGCAGTCAGCGCAGCGTTCCACATCTTCTTGGTCTCGCTCAGGTCGACGCGATCCTGCGGCCGTTTGGGCCCGGCCAGCGAAGGCCGCACCGTGCTCATGTCTAACTCGAGCGTGTCGGAGAATTCCGGCTCCGGTGCGTCCGTCGTGTGGAAAAGCCCTTGCTCCTTGCAATAGCGTTCCACCAAATCGACCAGCTCCTCGTCGCGGCCGGTGCCGATCAGGTAGCGAAGGGTTTCCTCATCGACCGGGAAGAAGCCGGTGGTGGCGCCGTATTCGGGCGCCATGTTGGCGATGGTGGCGCGGTCGGGCAGACTCAGTTTGCTGACGCCCGGCCCGTAGAATTCGACGAACTTGCCGACGACGCCCTTCTTGCGAAGCATTTCGGTCACGCGCAACACCAAGTCGGTGGCAGTGGCACCCTCCGGCAACTCGCCGGTCAGCTTGAAGCCGACCACCTCGGGCAGCAACATGTAGATCGGCTGATTGAGCATCACTGCCTCGGCCTCGATGCCGCCGACGCCCCAGCCGAGCACGCCTAGGCCGTTGATCATCGTCGTGTGACTGTCGGTACCCACCAGCGAATCGGGAAAGGCGACGGTTTCGCCGTTGGTGCGCAGCTGCACGACCTTGGCCAGATATTCCAGGTTGACCTGATGCACGATGCCGGTGGCCGGCGGCACAACGCGGAAGTTGTCAAAGGCCTGCTGCCCCCACTTTAAAAACTGGTACCGCTCGCGGTTGCGTTCAAATTCCTTTTCGGCGTTGTACTGCAGGGCGAGCACGGTGCCGAACTGATCGACCTGCACCGAGTGGTCGATCACCAGATCGACCGGAACGAGGGGGTTCACTTTCTTCGGGTCGCCGCCTAGGCGCGCCATGGCGCTGCGCAGCGCCGCCAGGTCCACGACGCTGGGCACGCCGGTGAAGTCTTGTAGGATCACGCGCGCCGGCTTAAAGGGGATCTCCACCTTGCCGGCAGTCTCCGGCCCCCAGTTGGCAAGCGTCTCGATGGCCTCCCTCGTCACTTCAAAGCCGTCGGCCTGGCGCAGTGCAGCTTCCAGCAAAATACGAATCGAAAAGGGCAGACGATTGACGTTGAAGCCATGTTTTTCAAGAGCGGAGAGGCGATAGAGAACCGCCTTGCCGCTGCCGGTGTCGAAAGTATCTTTCACGCCAAAATAATCTTGTGTAGCCATGAGGAGATCCTTTCTGTGCATCGAAGCTGGGTGAAGCGGCCAAGAACGCCCGCGGCGTTTCGGCTGAATCGCTCTCAGGCGACGTCGTCCACCCACATGCCGTCGCAAACGAATTTGATTCGCATCGAATCATACCAGCATCGCCCATGGAAAGCGAACTATTGAAGGCAAAAAGATGCAATATTTGGGATACGTCTCTACGCTTCGCACCACCGGTGTCAAAAATGCTTATTCTGCCTGGCCTCATGCTATACTTTTGCGTGTATGGACTATCTTCAGCGTTACGCAGGCAAGAAGACGCTCGTCACCGGCGGCCTGGGTTTTATCGGCTCCAACCTGGCGCGACGGTTGGTGGACCTGGGCGCTCATGTGACGGTCGTCGATTCGCTGATCCCAGATTACGGCGGCAATCTCTTCAACATTGCCGGCTATGAAGAGCGCCTGCGTGTCAACATCGCCGATGTGCGCGACCCTTACTCTATGCGCGCACTGGTGAAAGGGCAGGACATTCTTTTCAATCTGGCCGGTCAGGTCAGTCACATGGACTCGATGGTCGATCCATTCACCGATCTAGAGATCAACGCCCGCAGCCAATTGTCCATTCTCGAAGCATGCCGGCTGGAAAATCCCGAGATTCGCATTGTTTACGCCGGCACGCGGCAACAGTACGGCAGGCCGCGCTACCTTCCCCTTGACGAGGAACACATCCTGGCGCCGATCGACGTGAACGGCGTCAACAAGATGGCGGGCGAGTGGTTTCACATGGTCTATCACACCGCCTACAAGCTGCGCACGACTTCCCTACGCTTGACCAACACCTATGGCCCTCGTCAGCTGATTCGACACAACCGCCAGGGTTTCATCGGCTGGTTTGTGCGTCTGGCGGTGGAGGGCAAAACCATCCAGCTCTACGGCGACGGTCGACAACTGCGCGATCTCACCTACGTCGACGACGTGGTGGATGCGTTTCTGCGCGCCGGCGTTAGCGACGCCGCCTGCGGACAGGTCTTCAATCTGGGCGGCCAGACGCCGATTTCGCTGCTGGCGCTGGCGCAGTTGATCGTGCAGATCGCCGGCCGCGGCGGCGTCGAGCTCGTTCCCTGGCCCGAGGAACGCAAAAAGATCGACATCGGTGACGTCTATTCCAGCTATGCGCGCATCCACACCTTACTCGGCTGGTCGCCGACGACTCCGCTCGAGGAAGGGCTGCGGCGCATGATCGAGTATTACACCGAGCATTGGGAACACTATGTGTAGGCAGGCGTGTTGCGAGGTGTGTGTTTCGCGGCGCGGGGGTGTGGTGAATCGCGAAGCGCTGGTAGGCAAGCACACCACACGGAACGCCCAACACAAATAATGTTCGGCTTATGAAGATACCTTTTAATGACCTGCGCGCGCGCTATCTTGCGCACCAAAAGGAGATCGACGAGGCGGTGCAGCGCGTGCTCGCCAGCGGCTGGTACATCCTAGGACGCGAGGTGGAAGCCTTCGAGGCGGAATTCGCCGCCTATTGCGGCGCAGCAGGATGCGTGGGCGTCAACTCCGGCACCGATGCGCTCTATCTTGCCTTGCGCGCCTGCGGCGTCGGCCCCGGCGATGAGGTGGTCACGGTGGCGCATACAGCCGTGGCGACGGTGGCCGCCATCCGCATGGCCGGCGCCACGCCGGTGCTGGTCGACATCAATCCGCAGACCTACACGATGTCGCCGACTGCACTGGCCGAGGCGATCACGCCCGCCACGCGCGCGGTGATCCCGGTGCATCTGTACGGCCATCCCGCCGATATGGACGCAATTTGCGCAGCGGCAAAGGAATGTTTCATCATTGAGGATTGCGCCCAAGCGCACGGCGCGCAATATAAAGGCAGGCCGGTGGGCAGCTTCGGTGATCTGGCCTGCTACTCTTTCTATCCGACCAAAAATCTGGGGGCCTTGGGCGATGGCGGCGCCGTCACGGGCAACGACCTCAACCTCCTGGAAAAGGTGCGCCTGTTGCGCGAATATGGATGGAGGCCACCCGCTCGCTACATTTCTCAGGTGGAAGGCGTCAACAGCCGGCTCGACGAGTTGCAGGCGGCCATTCTGCGCGTGCGGCTGCGCCATTTGGACGAGGAGAACGAGAGACGGCGTCGACTTGCGGCGCTCTATAACGAGCTGTTGCCCAATACACTTCAGAAGCCGGTGGAACAGCCCGATTGCCGTCACGTCTACCATCTCTACGTGGTGCAGCATCCCGAGCGGGAGCGGCTGCGCGGCCGCCTAACCGAAGAGGGTATCGGTACCGCCATTCACTACCCTGCGCCCGTACACTTGCAACCCGCCTATCAAAATGGCGCAATGCGCGCTCTTGCCTTGCCTGTCACCGAGCGGGCGGCGCACGAGGTGCTCTCGTTGCCGATGCATGCGATGCTGAGCGAAGTGCAGGTTTGCCAGGTGGTCGAGGCGGTGTGCGCTGCGCTTGATTGAAGCCCGATGAGCGACGTGTCTTCGCCGCAGGCTGCGGCGCGCCCCTGGCGACGCCCCCACCTCCCAACCGATCCATATCTGTGGGCGCTGATGGCGTTGGCCCTTCTCTACACCGTCGTTTTCACGCGGCTGGCCTGGGAGATGCACGCCGGCATGCGCACCCACCGTTCGGACCTGGGCCAGATTGACCAGGCGATCTGGAACAGCAGCCGCGGGCGTCTGCTGGCGCAGACCGACAACGGCTTCGAGGCCACCCGCCTCACCGATCACGTCGAGCCGATCCTGGCGCTGATCAGTCCGATCTACTGGTTTTGGGACGATGTGCGGGCGATTTTGCTGTTGCAGGCTGCAGTGGCGGCGAGCGGCGCGCTGCCGCTCTACCTGCTCGCCTTGCGCAGGTGCGAAGCGATCTTGTCCCCGCGTGAGCGCCTTCAGGTATGGCGGCTGGAGCCGCTGCAACAGCAGGTGAGGCCGCTGGCCTTTGCCCTGGGCGTCGCCTATCTGCTGGCGCCACAGCTGCAGTCTGCCTTGTTGACCGAGTTTCACGCCGCACCCCTGGCTGCACCGCTCGTGCTGTGGGCGTTTTGGGCGGTAGATGCGCAGCGCTGGCGGCAATTCGTGATCGCTGCGCTGCTCGTCGCCAGCGTAAAAGAGGAGATGGCGCTGCTCGCCGCCGGGCTGGGCGCATGGGCGATGTGGCGCGCATGGTGGGAAGGCAAGACGTCCAAGCAATGGGTTCCGGGCGCGTTCGTTTTGGGCGTGAGCCTTGTTTGGTTTTTCATCGCCACCTTTGTCATCGTGCCTATGCACGCCGTGCTCATCTACGACGCCGCAGAAAGCATCTATTTTCAGCGCTACGGCGCTCTGGGCTCTTCGCCGCTCGATATCCTGAAAAGCCTGGTGACGCGCCCCGATCTCGTGCTTCAGATCGCCGGCGAACCGCCGCGTACAGCCTATCTGGTGGGGCTGCTGGTCATCTTCGCCTGGCTGCCGCTTTTGGGTGTGGAAATCATTCTTCTATCTGCGCCGCTGCTGCTCGCCAATTTGCTCAGCGCCTATCCTGCGCAATACTACGGCGAGTTCCACTACAGCGCACCGCTGGCGGCCTACATGGGCGTCGCTGCGGCGTATGGGCTGGGTCGGCTGTGGCGCTGGACAACGCAGCGACTCGATCGCAGCTCGCCCGCCTTCCAACATCTGCCTGCGCGCGGGACCGGGACGATGGCGCTTATGGCGTTGGTGCAGAACGCACGCACGGCGCTGATGCCGATCGCTGCGCTGATTCTCGTCGCCTGGGTGTCGGCCTGGTCGGTCGGCAACTACCTGCACCATGGCCGCGGCCCGCTGGGCGGCCGCTATGATCCGACGCCGATCACGGCGCACCATCGTCTGCTGCAGCGTTTCGTGGCGCAGATTCCCGCCGACGCACGGGTGACCGCCACTGCCGGCGTCCATCCGCATGTGAGCCATCGCCGCTACGTCTACCAGTTTCCGCTCGGCCTCGATGCGCCCACGCCGCCGACGGAGCGGGCGCAGTGGGCACTGCTCGATGTGACCACCAACACCGACATGGCTCCAGGCGACTTAAAAGCGCGCGTCGACGCCATGCTGGCAGGCGAGTGGGGCGTGGTGGACGCCGCCGACGGATTTCTCCTGCTCGCTGTGGGAGAGGAGAAGAAAGAGATTCCCGAAGATTTTTACACCTTCACGCTCGTCGGTCAGGAAAAGGCACCGGAGGCGCCGCTCCGCCTGCTTTCCGTCGCCGTCGAAGACTGGCCGCGCTGGCGGCAGACGAAAGTGGTCTTCGAGTGGTTGGTCGGCGCAGGCTACGCCCCGACGCTGACGCCGCCGACGGCTCTCCTCAAGACGCCGCAGCAGGACGTGATCGCCACGTTGGAGAGCGCTGCTCCGCCGGCGTTGGTCTGGCGGCCGCCTTCGCAATGGCGGCCGGGCGACCGCATACGTGTGACCACGCTGGGGCTATTTCTGCCGCGCACGACGGTCGTCGAAGTGGTCGGCGCCGACCGCCAGCCTGCGGCCATCTTTCATCGCTTGGACAACGGTCAACTGGTGCGCCTGCCCGACGATCTCTCCATCGCCGCCGATTTAGGTGCAGAGCTGGCTGCAGCCGGCATCGGACCGCTGCGCTCTGCAAAGGCGCAGTTCCACTTGCCGGAGGCCGAGCCGATCGGAGTGCGCGTCTGGGTCGCCGAGCGCAGCCTGCACCCTGGCGGCGACCTCGACCTTTGGATGCGCTGGGAAGCGCCTGAATGGCCGGCGCAACTTTCCGCCTTTGTACATCTGCGACGAGATGGGGAAATAGTGACGCAGGCCGACGGCGCGCCGATCTTCTGGCCGGCTGCGGATGACTTCATCAACGATTGGCGGCAGATGACAATTCCCGCCGATCTGCTTCCTGAAGGCGAATGGTCGCTGGCGGTGGGGCTCTATGATCCGCACACCGGCGCGCGTCTTCTGCTGGAGAACGGCGAGAACGCGCTGATCATCGAGCCCCTGCGGATGACGCCGCCGCCTCCGCCTGACCAAACGTGCGCTCTGATTCCTCAGAGCTGTGCAGCGCAATCGGTGGGGACTGCATCTACGCCCGGCGCTATGAAAAAGCGTCGAACCGTCAAAGCTGCGTCAAACCGGAAGAGAACGCGCCGCAGATACGGTCAATGGCCTGGTCGGCGTTATACTATCTATCACGGACAATCGCTAGCACTGACGATCGCCGACAACTATCACTGAAAACAGTGGCCTTAAGGAGTCTCTGAATCAGAAGCGCGCTATGCAGACAGAAAGTTCACTTTCCACGACGCAACTGCGCCAGGACGCCAATCGCTGGCTGCGCACCTACGGCACCTTCATCGGCTTTCTGGCGATGATCGTTATCTTCTCGCTGTTGCGACCGGGCGTCTTTCTTAGCCCGAACAACCTGCGCAACATCACCGAACAGGTCGCCATCCTCGCCATCGTCGCCACGACGATGACGGTGGTGATGGTGGTCGGCGACTTCGACCTTTCCGTCGGCGCGCTGGCAAGCCTCAGTGGCGTCGTCGTAGCCGATCTGCTCATCCAAGGCGTGGGGCTGTGGCCGGCTGTGCTGGCTGCGTTGGCGGTGGGCGCAACGGCCGGGCTGTTCAACGGGCTATTGGTCGCCTATTTCGGCCTCTCCGCCTTTGTGGCCACGCTGGCAACGATGACGGCTTTTCGCGGCCTTTCGCTCTTCTACACCAACGGCTCGACGCTCTTTTCAGGCATCCCGGAGAGCTTCAGGCTCTTCGGTCAGAGTTTCACCGGTCCGATCCCCAACTCGGTGTTGATCATGCTGGCAGTGCTGGCGGTGACCTGGTTCGTGCTGGAGCAGACGACCTTCGGGCGACGCCTCTACGCCGTGGGCGGCAACGCCCAGGCCTCCTATCTGGCCGGCCTGAACGTGCGCGCATTGCGGCTCTCTGCCTTCGTGATCTCCGGCCTGGGCGCGGCGCTGGCCGGCGTCGTGCTGACCAGCCGACTCTTCTCTGCGCATCCGACTGCCGGAGAGCCGCTGATGCTCAACTCGATTGCCGCCGTCTTTCTTGGCATGACAATGTTTCGCGAGGGCGAACCGCACGTCCCCGGCACCTTCGTCGGCGTGTTGTTGCTGGGCGTGATGAGCAACGGCCTGAACATCCTGCAGGTCAACTCCTACATTCAGCTCGTCCTGACCGGCGTCATCATCCTGCTGGCGGTGCTGTTGTCGGGGCTGGCGAGGAGGGGGTAGAGAGAGGGAGAGCAGGAGAGCTGGAGAGAATGCTTTCGGCGTTCTCTGCGCCTTCGTGGTGAAATCATCGGTTGCGCCGGATTCATCATTACAATTCATTTCATTTCTCACACCAGAAGGAGTTTGCATCATGAGGCACAAATTGGTTCACGTGGTATGGATGTTTGCGCTCATGTGGAGCCTGGCCGCATGCACGGCGGTGGCGCCCGTCGCCCCTGCCGGCGATGCCGGGGGAACGGGCCAGACCAAAACCATCGCGGTGGTGACGCCCTACATGGCCAACGCCACCACCAAGTACGCCATCGAGCAGTTCGAAAAATACGCCAAGGCCAAAGGGTGGAACGTCACCGTCACCGACACCAACGCCGACTTTAACCTGCTGGTCAGCCGCATTGAAGACGCCGTCACGCAGAAGGTAGACGCCATCGTGCTCGGCATGGGCGACCCTGCGCAGATGACCAAGGGGCTGGAGGCGGCGCAGGCGGCCGGCATCCCGGTCTTCGGGCTGGACGCAGGCAACGGCCCCGGCGTGGTGCTCAACATCACCTCCGACAATGGACAGCTAGGCCGAGAGACGGCGCGCTATCTGGCCGAGGCGATCGGCGGCAAGGGCAATGTGGTGATGTTCACGCATGACCCACATCCTGGCGTGCGCGCACGCGCTGAAGCCGCCGCCGCCGAATTCGCCAACTATCCGGAGATCACGGTGATCGAAAAGAAGCATATCGAGGTGCCCGGACCGGTCGACTTTGCGCGCAGCGTCACCCAAGACCTGCTGACCGCCTATCCCAACGATGGCGACATCGCCGGCATTTGGGCCGGCTGGGACGAGCCGGCGTTGGGCGCCACGCAGGCCATCGAGGCGGCCGGACGCAGCGGCATTGTGGTCGTCGGCATTGACGGCACCGACTTCGCCCGCGCCGAGATCGCCAAGGGCGGACCCTTCATCGCATCGATTGCCCAAGATTTCGACGGCATGGCCAAGCAGCTGGCCGATATCATCGAAGCCTACTTTAACGGCGAAAAGCCCGCCGGCGACAGCGTGCAGATTCCGGGCGTGATGGTGACAAGAGAGTAATGAACGCTATTCTTGCCATTGACGTCGGCACGACCGGCGCTAAGGCAGCGCTGGTTGGTCGCAGTGGTGCAATCTTGGCCAGCACCTTCGCCTCCTATCCGACGCATACGGCCGCCGGCGGCGTGGTCGAACAAAACCCGCAGGAATGGTGGGCAGCAGTCTGCGCAGCGCTGGGCGCACTCTGGCGCGACGCAGGCAAGGATGTGCAGGTCGCCGCCGTCATCGTGAGCGGTCAGATGCAGGACCTGATTCCGCTCGGCGACGACGACGCGCTTGGCCCGGCACTGCTCTACGCCGACAGCCGCGCCCAGGAGGAAGCCGCCGCCATCGAGCGCCTTGTCGGCGTAGAAACCTTGACCGCAGTCACGGGCAACGCCCAGGGCGCGGCCAGCGTGCTCGCCAAATGGCGCTGGCTGGCGACGCATGAACCACAGCGTCTGGCGAAGACGCGCACGATCTTGCTCGGCAGCCATGACTACATCGCTTGGCGCCTGTGTGGAGTCGCCTCCGCCGACCCGACGACTGCGACCACCACCGGCCTGCTCGACTGGCGCACGCGCGTTTGGGCGCTTGACCTGCTGGCGCAGATCGGATTGGACGCAGGGTTGCTGCCGGCCCTGCATCCGTCCGGCGCGCCGATCGGCTTGGTGAGCGCCGCTGCGGCGCAGATGACCGGTCTCCCCGCAGGAACGCCGGTGCTCCAGGGCGTCGGCGATCTCGGCGCAACGACCGTGGGCGTCGGCGCGGCTGCGCCCGGCGTCATCTACGCCTACCTCGGCACCAGCGGCTGGATCGCCGTCAGCCGCAGCGACGTTATTCCGATGCCCGAACGCGGCGTCTTCACCATCTGCCATCCGCAGCCGGGCCTCTGGATTCAGGTGGCGCCGGTGTTGACCGCCGGCGGCAACCTGGAGTGGCTGCGCCATGCGCTGGCGACGCCTGTGGGCGAGCCGCTCGATTACGCCCACCTCGATCGACTGGCTGCGCAGGCGTCGCCCGGCAGCGGCTGCGTGCTCTATCTGCCCTACCTCAATGGCGAGCGTTCGCCTTTCAGCGACCCGAATGCACGCGCCGGCTTCCTGGGCGTCTCCGCCGCGACGACGCAGGCGGACCTGGTACGCGCGGTGATGGAAGGGACGGCGTTCGCTTATCGCTCGCTGCGCGAGGCGCTGGGCGTGGTCGAACGCAGTGCGCTGATCCTGGCGGGCGGCGGCGGGAAGTCGCCCGTGTGGGCGCAGATTCTGGCCGATGCGCTGGCGCAGCCGGTGCAGATTGCAGCCGCGCCGGGCGATGCACCGGCGCGCGGGGCGGCGATCGTGGCAGGCCGGACGCTCGGCTGGTATGAGACTCTTACGCCAGGTGAGGAGTTCTTCCCTGTACAGGCAGCCTACATACCCATCACAGCGAATGTGCGCATGTACGATCGGCTTTATCCGATCTTTGCCGGTCTCTATCCGGCGCTGCGTGAATCGTTTGCAGCGCTGGCGCAGGTGCTCAACCAAAGAACCTAAACGCCGATCTGGTCGCTTCTTTCCATCCAACCGTGAGCTTTTCCTCCGGAAAAGCTCACGGTGTTTTATACATCCGCCTAGTTCGTCACTGTAACCTGGATGTCGACCACAACTTCATAATTGTCGCTGATGCCCACGATCGGGACGAGATAGACGCCGGGGGATGTGTTGGCCGAGGAAATTGTGACACTCACAGAGACTCCGTTTGCCGTTGGCATGACATGATTTTTGCTGAAGTTAACAACCAGACCATCGCCTTCTCTGCACCGGATTGGCTGCTGAGGAGGCGGTTGAAATGCCTGTCCACTTCTGCTGATCAATGGCAAGAACACATTGACGGCATTGGTGGCATTGGCAAAGAGACAATCTTCAAAAAGAAAAACTTCTTCGGGAAAGTCTGGCAGCTCGCTCGAGAGGTTCAACGTAACATTTGCCGAACCATTCTTCGTCAATGTCACCGCAGTCGTTGAGGATGTGAGCGCAAAGGTCGCCTTCTTGGCCTCCACCTTGGATTCGGGCGAAAGCGCAAAACGTTGCGCGCCGGCGACAAGGTACCTGTCAGCGGCGGTTACTGCATCGCCGAAGGCGCCGATAGCCAGATAGAGCGGCTCCTCGCCATCAATGCCCACGAGATAAAAGTCGTTGTCATAGCCGACGGAGAAGACGACAAGGGCTTGCTCCGGCGTTGCTTTGCCGGCGACATCGCTGAGATAGACTTCGTAATGGGTGACGTCGGGGCTGGGGTGGTGCGACCACTGGATGTAGGCTTCATCGTAGCCCGGCTCGATGACGATGGTTGGCTCCCACTCCTTTGTAAAATCGTCGGTGTGGCTGATCACCAACGGTTGAGGCAAGTAGAGCTCCACCGGATCGTTGACGCCGTCATCGACTTCTATCCAGATGCGATAGGTTCCGCTGGGCAGAAAA
>JANWYX010000238.1 GCA_025055055.1 Caldilinea sp.
CACCCCCGGCCCCCTCTCCCAATGCCGGGAGAGGGGGAGAAGGGTGCATCGTAGGGGCAGCTCGCAGCCGCCCATCCCCGGCAGACCGACAACGTCTGGTAAAACGGAACTAGGAGCGGTTTTACGGCGGCGACAGCAGGATTCTTTGATTGGTCATTACATTTTGCAGGCTCGTCTCCGCACCGTTGGGCCAGCGCACGGTGACGCGCCTTACGTGCGTCGCCTTACCCAGGCCAAAGTGCAGCCGCGGGTCTTCAGAAGCCAAATAGCTGCTGCCGACGTGCACCTCGCCGACCAATTGTCGGCCGTCGGGAAGCTCCACTGTGATCTGTGCGCCGGGATAGACGCCGCCGAGATCGACCTGCAGCCAAGCGCCGGCGGCGCCGCTGCTTTTGAGCAGCACCAGATCACCTGCAATCTGATTGATAGCGATGTCGGGTGCGCCGTCGTTGTCGAAGTCCGCCAGCGCGCTGCCGCGGCCGAGCAGCGGGCCGAGCTCTTTTAGGCCGACCTGCTGCGTCCATTCGATGAAGTGGCCCGGGCGATCTGAAGGGCCGTCGAGGCTCCAGGTGCGGTTGCGATAGTAGCGCACCAGCTCGGGGTCGGTCTCCAGGTTGGTGACCGGCACGCGCCCGTTGACGATCAGCAGATCGCGGTCGGTGTCGTTGTCGAGGTCGACGAGATGCGTCCCCCAGCCGGTCATGCCGTTGCCCAGCCCGCTGACACCGATGCGGAAGGTGCTGTATTGAAAGGTGATCGGCCCACCGGGCTCGGTGGTGTTGCGGTAGAGCGCGTTCAGCTCGCGCTCCCAGTTGGTGATGAAAAGGTCGAAGCGTCCGTCGCCGTCATAGTCGCCGGAGGCAACGCCCATGCCGGAGCCGGTGTCGCCGACGTCGGCCGAGTGGGTAACGTCCACAAAACGGAAGCCGAGGCGCTCCGGGTCCGCCTCGACGCCTCCCGGCCAGGGGTCGTTGCGGTAGAGGCGATTCGGGTGGCCGTCGTTGGCGATGTAGAGGTCGAGATCGCCGTCGCCCTCCACGTCGGTGAAGATGGCGCCGAGCGTGCGTTCTTCTTTGACGAGGCCGGCGTTCAACGTAACTTCCTCGAAAACCGCTCGTCCGTTAGTGTCCGGCCCGCGGTTGAGATAGAGCCGGTCGGGGATGCCGTAGTAGTCCTGTGGGAAGGCGCCGACCGGCTTGGGAATTTTGCGTTTGAAGTCGATGTAGCCGCCGACGAAGAGGTCGAGCCAACCGTCGTCATTGAGATCGGCGACAGCGGCCGCACTGCTCCATTCGGGCGCATCGACGCCGGCCGCAGCCGCGCCTTCTTGGAAAGTTCCATTGCCGTTGTTCCACAGCAAGGCATTGACGCCATAGGCGGTGACATAGAGATCCACCCATCCGTCGTTGTTGAGATCCGCCGCCACGCAGCCGTTGCCGCGCATCGTCAGCCCTGTCCCCGACGCAGCGCTCACATCCTCGAAGCGGCCGCCCACGTTGCGATAGAGATGATTGTGCGGCAGGCCGCCGTTTTGCAACCAGAAGTCGATCTCTTGCACGGCATAAGAGTTGACGACGTATAAATCGAGCCAACCGTCATTGTCGTAGTCGATCCAACAGAGGCCGCCACCCATCGCCGCCACCATGTCTTGGTGGACGGCGGTGCGAAAGGCGCCGTGGCGGAAGTCGAGGCCTACGTCCGAGGCGACGTTGCGAAGGAACACGCCGCCGACCGCGCTTTCGTCGGAGAGAGGAGTCGTTTGCGGAGGAGGCGCTGCAGTTGTTTCGATCTGCGCCGCCTGCACCGGAGGTGACGGCGCTCCTGCGGGCAGTGGGTCGAGCGGCAGCCCGCTTGGGACGGAGTCCGGGATCAGGTGCATCAAATCTTCGGCGGCCGGGTCTGTCAGCGCCTCCAGAAAAGCGACGAGATCGGCCACGTCCTGTTCGTTCAGTGGCAACCCGTTGCGCAGCAAGGGCGCCGCAGAGCCGAGCTGTCGCTCCGGTGCAAAGGGCTGCACACTGCTGTACAGGTCGGGCGGGATGCCGTTGACGCTGGGGTCATAGCCGAGTACGCTGTTCAGCGGGTCGGCGTGGTGCCAAATGGCAGCCTCCAGCGTGGCGAAGGCGCCATTGTGAAAGTAGGGGGCGGTCAGTGTGACGTTGCGCAGACTGGGAGTGCGGAAGGCGAAGCGGTCGCGCGCGTCAAAGGTGACGTTGGCGCGGCCCCAGTCCTCGCGACGGCTATAGCCGTTGCCCTTGCCGGGGCCAAGCTGCGGCGCCAGCAGGTTGTGAAAGGCGTGGTCGGTGAAGAGATCGCCGCTGTGGCAGGCAGCGCAGTTCACCCGCTCATCGAGCGCGCCGAAGAAGAGCAGTGCACCGCGCTTTTGCTGCTCGTTCAGCGCATTGGTCTCTCCACGCACGTAGGCGTCCCAGGGGGCGTCGGTGAAAATCAGCGTGCGCTCGAAGGCGGCCAGCGCCTGGATCAGGCGCTCGATCGTCACCGGCTCGGCGGCGGGCGCGGCGGGCGCATCGAACGCCTTGCGAAAGAGGTCGACGTAGGTCGGGTTGGCGCGCAGCCGCTCGACCAGTGCACGGCGAATCTCGTGAGGGGGCAGGCCGCCGAGCGTGGCGCCGGCCATCTCGTGCAGGCTTGTCACCGGAAAGAGCGCCTGCGCGGTCAGTGCGTCGTCAAGCGCCAGCTCGTTGACCACGCGCTCTAGCGTCTTGATCTGTCCGGCGTAGGGTTGGACGCGACCGTCCCAAAATTGGAGCTTCATCAGCGCACTGTTGAGGATCGTGGGGCTGTTGCGCGGCACGAACTGGCCAATGAAGGGATTGTGTACCCGGTTGTCTTCACGTGCTGCCAGTCGCCGCACATTGCCTGCCTCCTGCGCCAGCTCCACCTCCTCTACAAAGATGCGCAACGGCCCAAGCCCCTGACCGCCGGTCCCGATGGGCAGCACGCGGCCGTCCGCCATGGCGAAGGCAGGATGATGACAGGTGGCGCAGGCGATGTTGCGGTCTCCGGACAGGATTGGATCGAAAAAGAGCAGGCGGCCCAATTCGGCTTGCGCCGGATCGACCTGCGCTAGGTTGCGGCCGGGGTTGGGATGCAGGTCGAGCGTTCTGATCAGGCGCCGCAACGCCTCATCATACGCGGCGGGGTCGATGGGGACGCGGGCGCTCCCCTGCGCCGCCGCAGAGGGTTCTTCAGTGGGGGCGCTTGCAGCTCGACTTCCGGCTGTATTTCCATCATTCCACCTCCCCACTTCTTTACCTTGCTCCTCTCCGAAGGTCACGCGCAGAACGCGGCCGGGGAAGACTTCGCTGATGTAGAGCGAACCGTCGGGCGCAGGCAGGACGGCGCCGGGAAAGTTAAGCTTGTCGAGCACCGTTTCGAGTTGGCAGCCCTTGCGCAGGCCGTGCTGCGTCAGGCAGCCGGGCGGCACACGGCTGAGACGGCCGCTGTTGACCTGGTAGCCGCTTCCGGTGAAGCACGAAGCGCCGGGGGTGAAGGTCGCAAATTCGAGCACCCAAAGCGAGCCATCCGGCCCAAACGCCACGTCGATCGGCATGTTGAGGCCGTCGAGCACGGTGCGCTGATTGCGCTGCAGATCGACGGCGACAACCTGCCCGACGCCGGCCGGGTAGGGACAACCGCCTGTCAACGCCACCAGATATTCTTCACCGAAGCGCTCGATGCCTGTCGGCACGGCTTCTACGGTCTGCACGGGGTTGTTTGGATCGACCAGAGGGTCAAAGCGATGGAAGAAGCGCGTCGTCCCGTCGGGATTTTCGATGGCGACGCCGTTGCCGCTGGCGTCGGTCACCACCGGGCGACCGTCGGGCGAGACGGTCATGTCGAAAGGATTGACGAGCATGACGTTGTTGAGCCGTTGCATCACCCGTCCCAGGCTATCGGGTGTGAACGGGGTCTTTGGCAAAGTCGCTCTCGGTGGCGAAGCCGGCCGCAGCACCTGATCGAGCGGCAGCGTCCATAGGTGACCCGCACCGAAATTGCCGATGTAGATCAGCGCACCGTCATCCTTGACGCCCACCAGATTGACGCCGGCGAGGTCACCCGAATCACGCGAGGAGGGCAGGCCGGAAACCAGTCGTCCAATTTGACCGTCGGCTGTAATCAACGTCACGCCGGCGCTGTCGTCCCGTTTGCCGGTTCCTTCCTCGGCCACGAGCAGACTTCCGTCGGGCAAGAGCGCGAGCCCGAGCGGGGCAAAGAGACCGTCGGCGATGACTTCGACGTGGGGTGGTGGAAGCGGTTGCACCGTCTCCAGTCGACCGGGTGCGCAGGCAGAGAGCGTCGTTGTGAGCAGAATGGAGAAGCTAAAGAGAAGGGGCCAACGAAGACAGAGGCGGCGAAAGTGCTGCATCGTTGCGACCTTTCGAAATGATTCGGGCGTCATCATGGCGGCGCCATCGACGCCGAAAAGGGAGCGAGAGGCTCGTCGCCTGACAAACTCGCCTCTCGCTCCTTCCTCTTCTCTCCTGTTCTACTGGAAGAACGCGTTGTAGTTTTCCAACTCTGCATTAGCCTTGACGGCGGCCTCGTTGAGTGCATCCTGTGGCGAGAGACCATCGTTCAGCACGCGGCTGTAGGTCTCGACGATGATGCGACGGATGGCCGGGAAGGGGCCAGCGCGGCCGCCCAGCACGGCGTAGTTGGGCGTGCCATCCTCCAACACGGTGCGAGTTGTCACGAGCTGATCGATGGCGGTGCGGAAATTGGGATTTTCGGTCCAGAACTGTAGCAGTTCCGGGTCCTCCAACAGCTCGACACGCACCGGGAAGTAGCCGGTCGCCATGTGCCAGTCCTTCTGCTGCGGCAGGTCGGCCATAAACTTCATGAACTGCCAGGCGGCGTTGTTGATGGCCGGGTCGCCGGAATCGATCAGCCACAGCGCGGCGCCGCCCAGCACGACGCCGTTGCGCTCGCTGCTGTCGGCGTGCGGGATGAAGGCCGTGCCCACCTTGAACTCTGCTTTTTGGATCAAGGAGACGTCGGAGGTGGAGTCAAACTCGATGGCGGCCTGGCGGGTTAGGAACGTGCTGTCGGTCTCCGTCCAGGTGTTGTTGAGGTTGGGTGCATAGCCTTCCTTGACGAGATCGGTCAGGTGCGTGAAAACCTCAACGCCCTTATCCTGGTTGAAGAGCACCTCCGTCGGTCGCGCCGTGCGCCCGTTGTTGTTGTTGAAGTAGAGGCCGCCGCTGTTGGCCAGATATTGCTCGAATTCCCAGCCGACCTGGCCGAAGGTGAAGCAGTAGGGCGCTACCTGCGCGGCCAACAGCTTGTCGCACAGCGCTTTGAATTCCGAGAATTTCAGGCTGCCTTGTGGCGGTTCGACGCCAGCGGCCTCGAACATTTCGGCGTTGTAGTAGAGCAAGGGCGTGCTGCTGTTGAAGGCCATCGCCACCATGCCGTTCTCGTCCGAGTAGTATTCGCGCACGGCCGGAATGAAGACATTCGGGTCAAAGCCGTCGGCCTGCATCAATTGCCAGGCAGGCACTAGGCGTCCGGTGTCGAACATTGTCTGCGAGGAGAGGTCGAAGTTCTGCACGATATGGGGCGTGCCGCCGCTCTCAAAGGAGGCCAACAGCGCATTGTAGGTGTCGTCGTAGGAGCCTTGGTAGGTGGCGTTGACGAACACTGCGTCCTGGCTGGCGTTGAAGCGGTCGACCAGCATTTGGACGGTTTCGCCGAGGTTGCCACCCATGGCGTGCCAGAATTCGACGGTGATCTTTTCGGTCGGCGCGGCCGCTTGCGGCGCCTCTTGCGCAGGCGCCGACGGCGCACTCGGGGCCACCGGGGCAGCACACGCCGCCGCCACAATGGCGATGATCAGGATAAGCGTCAGAATGCTCCATCTTGCGTTCACAGTTTCCTCCTGGTGATCTTGATGAAAGGATCCGAATACGACACAGTTGATGATTCACAGCCCATCGGGCTGGATATCCACAAGAGCGTTGAGGTTGAGCCGTCTATCCTTTCAAGCCGGTCATGGCGATGCCGCGCACGAGTTGTTTTTGCGCGAACAGAAAGACCAGCAGAGCGGGTAGGATTGCGATGACGGAACCGGCCATCACCGGCCCCCAGTCCGCCCCGCGGTCGAGCGTGCTCATGAAGTAGCGAATGCCGATCTGCAACGTGCGCATTTCGACCTTGCTGGTGATGATGAGCGGCCAGAGGTATTGATTCCACGCGCTGAGAAAGGCGAAGATGGCGAAGGCGCCGATCGAGCCTTTGCTCAGCGGCACGAGCACGGTCCACAGGTAGCGCCAATTGCCGCAGCCGTCGATGCGGGCGGCGTCGTGAAAATCCTTGGGCACGGTCAGGAAAAATTGGCGCAGCAAGAAAACGCCGAAGGCGCTGACCAGGAAAGGCGCCGTCAGCCCCATATAGGTGTCCCCCCACCCCAGCGCCGAGACCAACTGGTAGTTCGGAATAAAGACCAGCTCAAAGGGCACCATCAGGCTGCCGATCACCAGATAGAAGAGGCCGTTACGCCCGGGAAAATTGAGGATGGCGAAGGCGTAGGCGGCCATGATGCTGAAGGTCACTTGCGCCAACGTGATGATGCCCGACTGGATGGTCGAGTTGAGCAGGAAGCGGCCAAAAGGGTTGACGTTCCAGGCGACGATATAATTTTCGAACGTCCATTGCCGGGGCAAAATTTCCGGAGGGAAGACGATGATCTGCGACGGAATTTTGAAGCTGGTGAAAAAAGCAATGATGATGGGCAGAGAAATCATGAGCCCAATCGCCAGCAGAAGCAGATGCACGATGATGTCCTGGATGTGAATAGGAAGTCTGCGAGGTCGCTGCGTCTGTGTGGCAATCATTGATAATGCACCTTTCGATTCGCCGCCGCATAATTGATAAAGGACATGATCACCACCAGGATGGCAAGCAGATAGGCCTGCGCCGAGGCAATGCCGCGCTGCGGTGTGCCGACGAAGGCGGTGTCGAAAATGCTATAAACAAGCGTCATGGTCGCACGTCCTGGCCCGCCTTGTGTCAGGATGTGGATTTCGCCGAAAGCCTGGAAGCTATAGATGATGTTGATGATCAAGAGAAAAAAGAGCGTCGGAGAGAGCAACGGCAGGGTGATGTGGCGGATGCGTTGCAAGACGCCGGCGCCGTCCACCTTGGCCGCGTCGTAGTAGCTCTCGTCGATGTTCTGTACGCCCGCCAGCGCAATGATGACATTGAAGCCCAGCTGACGCCAGGTGGTGGCGATGATCACGGCCACCAGCGCCCACTCCTTCGAGCCGAGCCAGTTGGGCGCTTGTTGCATGTTCTCGAACAGGCCGAGCTGCACCATCCAGTAGTTGAGATAGCCGACCACCGGGTGATAAAGCCAGCGGAAGAGCACACCCGCCACGGCGCTGCTGATAATCACCGGCACAAAGATCAAGGCGCGATAGAACCAAGCCATTTTGCCGAGCGGATAGGACAGCAGAATTGCCAGCACCACCGCCAGCACAATGCCGGTGGGCACCGTGCCCAACACGAACAGCAGCGTAATGCGCACGCTGTCCCAGTAGTCCGGGCTGGTGAGCAGAGTGCGGTAGTTGTCGAAACCGACGAAGCGCATCACATTGCCGAACGGGGCAATGCGGTGCAGGCTCAGGTGAAATGAGGTGAAGATCGGGATGAAAACGAAAATTAATAAGCCGAAGAGCGTCGGCGCCAGGTATAAATAGGCTTCTACGGTCGGCCATATCATGCGCCGCCATTTCGCCTGGACGCTCGCCGTCTTTTGTAAAGGCAGCGGCTGATTCAGTGTGCTTTGCGACATATTCGGTTCCATCGGAGTGAGCAGTGGGAGCTGAGACTGTTAGAGCGACTGCGCAAACAGCTTTTATGTTCGCCGGCAAGTTGCGTTAACAGTATACTCCAGCTCTGTCACTCTTTCAAACTTTTTCATTTTCAGATGAATTTACGGCGAAACC
>JANWYX010000301.1 GCA_025055055.1 Caldilinea sp.
TGCCAAAAGCCGGTCAGAGGCATATGATCGAAGCGAGTTTGTGAAATTTTTCCCATTTTTGGAATTATCCAGGAGAACTCATCTATGTCTATATTTCATGCATCCAGGACGCTCAGAACGGCGACGATTGGTTTTGCATTCGCGCTTATCTTGGCAGGGTTGATGATGATATGGCCGTCATCGCCCGTTTTGGCGGATGGCGAGCTCCTCACACCGAACGTGGCCGTCATCACCGACACGGTCGAGCTGGCCAGCACCACTTCATTTATCCAGGTGCCTGTGACGTTGACCGTCGGCTCCGCCGAAGTCGGCTCCTTGGCGTTTGCGTTGAGCTACGATGTAAGCTGCCTCCGCATCGAGAACACGGCTCAAGATGTCGTCTTTGCCCTACCCGGAGGGGGGTTCACCGGCAGCGCGCTCAATGATAGCGCCAACGGCGTGCTCCGCATATCCATTTGGGACGCCGCCACGCCGATCGGCGCACTGGGGGACGGCAACATCGTCACCATTACGTTCACGCTGGAGCCGAGCTGTCGCACCGGCGCTCAAGACGTTGTAGACGCCCTCTTTACGTTTGCAGATGAGACTTTCTCCAACCCCAACGGCCAGCCGATCGCCGGCGCCGCCTATGGAGGGGTCTATCATCTTGATGTGAATCAGTTCCCCACGGATATCTCCTTCACCAGGAATGACAACAACGCAAAAGAAAACCTCAGCGGAATGCGTTCGGTTGGCTCCCTGTCCACCGTGGATGTAGACGCCAATGACGTCCACACCTTCAGCTTCGATTCGACGTGTGCTGGTTCGTGGGACAATCAGGGCTTCACCATTGCAGGGAATCTCTTGATGACAGACCTGCTCTTCGACTATGAGAGTAAGTCAAGCTACACGCTCTGTCTCAAAGTCACCGATGGCCGAGGCGGCTTTTTGTCCAAAACGATCACGCTCCTTGTGGTTGACGTCAACGAGGCGCCGACGGCGCTCCTTTTAAGCAACAATGTCGTGAACGTGGAGACCACTCCGGTCGGCGGAGTTATCGGCGCCTTCAGCGCGCTTGACCAGGACTTGAGCGACAGCCACACCTTTGCTTTGGTCGCCGGCGCCGGCGACGATGACAATGGTTCGTTCACCATTGACGGCGACGACCTGAAACTAGGCGCCGCCCTCACCTACAATCCTGCCAAACCGGTCTATAAGATTCGCGTGCAAGCGCAAGACGCAGGCGGCTTGACGGTCGTGCAGCAATTCAACATCCATGCGATCGGTTCGCCACAGCTAGCCTTGCCGGGGGAGCCGAACGTCCCCTATGTCATCGCCAACAGTGCTCCGATCACGCTTCCAATTCTGTTCACAGCAAAAGGTGCCAACATCGTCTCGGCATCTTTTACGATCACGTACAACACAGATTGTCTAACCTATCTTGACGCTGGCGCATGGCAAAACGGCTTCAACGGCAGCGCAACGGAAGAGGACGGCGTCGTTACGATCTCGGTCAACAGCGCCGGCCGAAGCCTGAGCGACGGCGCCATCGGCCATCTAAGCTTCAGCGGCAAAAGCAGCTGTCCGGCCGCCGGCAGTTGGACTTCGCTGAATTTCACCGCCCCCCCTGTCCTCATGGCGCTGGGCGGCGTTTCCATCACACCCGCTGCGCCTCAAAATGGGCGCATCGTGGTGGTGCACAACGCCACGCGCGGCGACTGCAACGCCGACGGCGCCTTGAACGCCGCCGATTTCACCGCAACGGTGATCGAGATCTTCGACGTCGAGTCCACCAATACGGGGCCGCAATATCTGGATCCCGCTTCGTGGCTGTGGAGCCCCCTGGGCGCTTACGCCGGCAGCGCCATGGGGTGCGACTCGAACACCGATCGATACCTCAACGTGTCCGACGTGATCTGCACGGCGCGCCGCTACTTCGGACTGGCCTGCGGCGCCGGCGTCATGGCGGCGGCCAGTTCACCTGCGATCGTGACTGCACCTGCGGTCGTCGCCGTCGGCGCCGATCAGCCGGTCAACGTGCCCATCTCGCTCGAAACGAACGGCAACAGCATCGCAGCCCTGGCGTTGACCGTCAATTTCGATCCGCACCGGCTGACACTGGACTTGACCGATGCCGACGAAGACGACGTGCCTGATGCCATCGTCATTAATGCGCCTCCCGGCATGTGGCGCACGGCGATCGCAGATCTCGCCCAGGGGCGGATCCACATTCTTGCATCTGGGCTTGCGCTGCCTTTCCCAACCTTTACAGATGGCGACGTCGCAGTGATTCAATTGAAAGGAGCTGCGCAGGTGGCGTCGGGCCTGGCGTCCATCACGCTGAGCAATGTGTCGCTGGGTGGCGTGGAAGGGGAGAATGTACAGACGGAGGTGCTTCTGTTGGAACCAGAAGGATCGACGTCCAATATCTACTTGCCTTTTGTCACGCATTGATAGCGCGTCGGCGACGATTGCGTTAACGAGCGTTGCACAGGACACAGACTCTTTCGTAGTGTGAGGGGCTTGCTGTAGTAGACAAGTTTGCATGCGCTGGGCGTTTTTATAGGCGGAGCAAAGTCGATGCGTTGGCGAGTCGCAATAGGGTCTGCTCGCCAACGCTCGATTTTTTCACTGTCTACGAATTGATTGCTGAAACGATGACGAAACATAAACTTGAGCGCCACCTCATCCCGTGGCGACCATTGGTCTATATGGTGGTTGCGCTTGCGGTTATGGTATTATCTCTCTTCAACGAAAGGTCGTTGCTTTACATCAGTGGACAGACGATGGGCAGCATTTTGCAAATTCAAAGTCGAGCGCCGGTGGATGAGCAGGGGCAGGCGCTGATTTCTCTGCAATTCACCAGCAATGGACAGCGCATCAGCGCCGCGCTGTTTTCTATCGATTACGACGAGATATGCCTGCTCTTTGATCCGGTCGACGCCGACCGCAACGGCGTGCCCGACAATGTACAGTTCCATACATCGGCCCAGTTCTTCGTCACAGCGAGCTTCGACGCAACAGATCTCGACGGCGAGATCGACATTTTGATCGCCGATTATTCGCCTCCCTACGCCAGCCTGCCAGATCGGACATTGCTGACGATCCGGTTTACGGCGCTATGTGCCGCATCGACGGATGCTCCGATCGAAGCGCCGGTACGATTTTCTCAGGCGCCGCGCCCGAGCCTGAGCACAGGCGCAGGCAATTCAGCCCCGGGGACATTTCTTGACGGATCGGTGTGGATCACAGCGTGGACGCCATCGACGCCGGCGCCAACCGCCACTGCCACGCCGACGCCAATCAAGGCGCCGACGCCCACGCCGCAGGGCCAACCCACGCCGATCCCCTCCGAAACCCCCGGCGCAACCATCCCTGGCACCATTCCTGGCACGATCCCGCCCATCGCCCAAAAGAGCCAAGCCTTTTTACCGCTCGTCTGCGTCCATTATCGAAGTGATTCATCTCGGCTTTTTTTGCCGCTGATCGTGGAGGAGGCGATTCAGGAAATCGAATGAGAACTTTCGTCAGATCGGCATGCCATTTTGAGCAGAAGGTGTACTGACCATCTTTGCTTTATCATAATGCGCTCTCTCTATCCCTGATCTTGGCAATTCAACACGAAGCCCACCGACTAGGCTTCGACCTATGCTCCTTTACGCCGGTCGGTGAAGCGCCGCACGCCGATTTCTTCGATGCTTGGCTCGCTGCAGGCCGCGCCGGCGAGATGACCTATCTGGAGCGCCACCGAGAGAAGCGCCGTTTCCCTGCCCTGCTGGCCGACCCTCCCTCTCCGCCCTTCGAGACGATGGTCGTGCTGGCCGTCGACTATCACCAGTTCGACCTGCCGCCCGAAATTCGGGATGATCCCAGTCGCGGCCTCATCGCCTCTTATGCTTGGGGGGGCGACTATCATGAGATTATCCGGCCGCTCCTATACGAGCTTGACGTCTTTATCCGCAACCGGACGGGGCGCACCACCCTGGGAAAATGCTTGGTGGACACCGGGCCGGTGCTCGAACGCGACTGGGCGGCGGCAGCCGGCCTCGGTTTCACCGGCAAAAACTGCTGCACGATTCGCCCCTCCGTGGGAAGCTGGCTCTTTCTGGCCGTCCTCCTGATTCCGGAGTCTTTGCCTGAAGGCTGGACTTTGCACCAGACGATGAAAGAACAAGAGGCGTTGAGAAGGCCGGCCACCTGCGGTCGCTGCACCCGTTGCCTCTCTGCATGTCCCACCAATGCTTTCGTTGCTCCCTACGAGCTGGACCCCCTGCGTTGCATTTCCTACTGGACCATCGAAGCGCGCTCCATCATCCCGCGCGAATTGCGGCCCGCTTTCCGCAATCGCATTTTTGGCTGTGACATCTGCCAAGAGGTCTGCCCCTACAATCGGCGTTTGGGAGAGCGCACGCCGCGCTTGGCGGGGTTGCGCGCCCATCATGAACGCATAGCGCCGCCTCTGCTCGAGGGCTTCGATCCCGTGCATCCCTACTGGCTAAATCAAGAAGCATTCCACAGACAGTTCGCGCGATCGCCCATCAAGCGCGCCAAACGGGCAGGCATGTTGCGCAACGTCTGCATAGCGTTGGGCAACTGGGGCGATCCGAAGACGGTTCCTGCGCTGGCGCAGGCGCTCGCCGATCCAGAGCCGGTGGCGCGCGCCCACGCAGCATGGGCGCTCGGTTGCGTGCTCGCCAAGCACTCCTACGCGCCGGCGGCCAACTTGTTGACGATGGCGCTGGAAGTTGAAACAGACGCCCGCGTGCGCGAAGAAATCTATCTTGCGCTCGACCGGAACTGATTCGTTCTTTATAAAATCCACACAATGCATCGTCCTGCGTTTCTTCGCTCTGCTACGCTACAATCAGTGATGAGGCCGTTGTCACTTGTTCAACTCATCAATCGACGAGATCGCCGCAATAGCGGCATGAACACCGGAAAACTGTCTTTTTGGCTATGCGAATACTTATCACCGGCGGCGCCGGTTTCATCGGCTCTCATACAGTGGACGCAGCGTTGGCTGCCGGCCACAGCGTGCGCATCCTTGACGACTTGTCAAGCGGAGATATTGCCAATCTTCCCCAAGACGCTGAATTCATCCTGGGAGATGTCGCCGACGAACGCAGCGTAGAGCATGCTATGGCGGGCTGCGACGCCGTCATTCACCTGGCAGCGCTGGTCAGTGTCCCCCGGTCGTTGCGCGAGCCGATCCACACCTATCGCATCAACGCCACCGGAACGGTGACCGTCCTGGAAGCTGCGCGGCGCCACGGGGTTCGTCGCTTCGTGTTGGCTTCGACCTGCGCCGTGTACGGCGACCTGCCCGGGCGCAAGGACGAGACTTCGCCCGTCCAGCCCCTTGTCCCCTATGCCGCCAGCAAGCTGATGGCCGAACAATGGGCTCAGATGTACGCACGCGCCTATGCGATGGAGACCGTCGTGCTGCGCTACTTCAACGTCTATGGCCCGCGCCAGCGCGCCGATTCGCCTTACAGCGGCGTGCTGGCGCGCTGGCGTGCAGCTGTTCGACGGGGCGAACCCTGCACGATCTTCGGCGATGGCTCTCAGACGCGCGATTTCGTCTCCGTGCACGATGTGGCCCAAGCCAATCTATTCGCCGCCACAGATGTCGGGTTGGCATGGGGCGATGTATATCATGTAGCGACCGGACGATCGGTTTCGCTCAATCAGGTGCTGGAGATTCTCGACGCGTTGGCGCCTCGGCCCATCCACCGCAACTATGCCCCTGCGCGGGCGGGTGACATCTTGCATTCGGCCGGCAGCAGCGACAAGCTACAACAATTGGGCTGGCGTCCGCGTGTGTCTTTGACAGAAGGATTGGCCGAACTGCTCCGGTGATTCTCTCGCCACGCCTGCACACACAAGCAAAAGCAGCGGGGTCTCCGCTGCTTTTGCTTCTCCTTATTCACCTCCGAGCGGGTTCAGCGTGTGGGGAGCATCGTCTCGGGGACGCTCACATAAGAAAGCTTAATGTGAGCATAATTTGGAAACGCGGGCGAAGACGCCGCAGATGACATCGATAGAATAGAATAGGAAACAGATTGAGATGCTGGCGCAAAGCAAAATAGGTGGCATTTGCGTCACGTCAGAGCAGAAAAATTATGTTTTGCCGGACGGTTTGAACATTTCGTAGGCGCGCTGTATATCTCTGGACAAAAAGCGACGTAAGCATAGCATGAGGTCTTGATGCTGTCAACTCACTCAAAAAACGAAAAAATGGATGCCTCAATGCAGTGGAGTTGAAGAGCCCGGTTTGTGAGGCCAGGTCGGCTCATGAAAGCGTTGAATCTCTAACAAATACCCGTTCGGGTCGCGGAAAAAGCAATGATAAATGTTATAGACAGGATTGAACGTTGGCGCCTTCTCGAAAGGAACACCATGCGCCGACAGCCGCTCATACCAGCCATCCACATCCTGTGTGACGAATGTGACGATCACGCCTGAAGGCGCCGAGCCCTCCCGTTCACAAAAGCCGAGAAAACCATCTGTGCTGACTTGATAGATGCGACAAGTCCCCTGATCGAGTGCCAACGGCAGCTCAAGGAGAGCCTCGTAAAAATAGGAGGTAGCGGCCAGGTCCGCCGTGTAGAGAAAGGTGACTTGTTGCTCAAAAGGCGCCGTCATCGTCGCTTAGAATTTCCCAAGACCTTGCGATCCACCGAAGAACGTGCGGCTGAGAACCGCACCTACGGTCACCGCCGCCTATCGGCTCAATTCGATCTATCGCTTGCCAAGTTCCATCGGGTGACTTCTACGATTTGTGACTATTTGCAACATTTAGTGGAGAACCGGTTGCCGGCTAGCCATCATCGCTGCGCCGACGATCCCGGCGTCATTCAATAATTGCGCCGGGACGATCCGGGCTCGACGCTGAAGATAAGGTGCGAATTTGTCAAATTTTTTGCTGACGCCGCCACCGATGATGAATACATCCGGGGAAAAGAGCAGCTCCATCAACTTCAAGTAGGCGTCGACGCGTTTCGCCCAGGCCGGCCACTTGAGGTCCAACTCTTTGCGGACCTTATCCGAGCAATAGTGTTCGGCGTCGATGCCCTTCATCGGCATCGGCACATGGCCGAATTCGGTGTTCGGCAACAGTTTGCCATCGAGAAAGATGGCGCTGCCGATGCCGGTGCCGAAAGTCAACAGAATCACGACCCCTTGCTGAAATTCCCGTCCTGCGCCAAAGGTCATTTCGGCGACGCCGGCGGCGTCTGCGTCGTTGAGAACGTACACGGGCAGCCCTGTGGCCTCTGCAAAGATTTGCTGTGCGGGCGCGCCGATCCATGACGGATCAACGTTTGCTGCAGAAAGGGTGATGCCATGTTGTACAATGGCGGGGAAGGTCACGCCGACCGGTCCACGGTAGTTGAAATGGCGCACAATCTTGCCTACGGCGTCCGCTATGGCCCGCGGCGTCGACGGCTTTGGCGTTTCGATGCGATATCGTTCCCCAAGCGGTTCCCCGCGTTCAACGTCGACCAATCGTCCTTTTATGCCGCTGCCGCCGATATCGATCCCGAGAATCTGCATACTTTGCACCTCCACAGGAGCCGGATGAAGAACTTTGTTGTCAGTGTACATGGATACGCTTTTCTGAACAAGAAAGGAGGTGAGGCGAACACCTTGAGAGAAGAGCGCTCAAAATCGCAAAGCGACGGAGTGGATCTTCCGCCGCTTTGCGATTGCCGATTTAATTTTGACGGGCCGTCTTCGTTGACGGCTCCTTCTGTAAAGACGCCACAGTTTACAACTTACGAATTGGCGTCCGGCGTTGGGGCAGGCGCCTCAGAGCCCGGCATCATGCCTCGGAAGTGGAAGCCTCGACCACCGTGGAAACCCTCGCCGAACATGCCGCGGCCGCCAAAGCCGCGCAGTCCCCACCGGCTCTGCGCATTGCGCAGCAGGTCGGCCTGCTCTTGCGTGAGGGCGCCTGCCTCAACTGCGGCGTTGAGCGCATCCTCCAAGCTCTGCTGCGCCTGACCGGACAGATACTGCCTGAAGGCGTATTGCGCTTTCAACAGATCGGCCTGCTCCTGCGTCAAGTATCCATCTTCGACCGCTTTGTCGATCATGGCGTTCTGCGCCTTCAATTGTGCAGCCTGTAGCTCCTCTACCGTGATGCCCAACGCTTCGGCCAGGAACTGTTGGTATTGGCTGCCGCCTATCTCCTTCCAACCGAAGCGCATGCCGGGGCCCCATGGAGTTGTCGGCGCAGGCTGCTCGCCGTCGTCACTCTGTGCAAAAGTCACGTGCGGGAAGACCGCTATGGCGCCGACCACCATCGCTCCCAAAAGGAGACCGGCCAAGAGCCACTGTTTCCAAGATTTTGTTCCATTCATGCTGAACCTCCGTTTGATCTGAACTGATTCTGCTGTTCAACCGAGCCTTTCGACTCGGCTCACCTTTATGATGCCCCGAAAATGCAAAACAGGTTTGGGGAAAATGTAAGAAGGCTGTAAAGCTTTCGACTTCATTTGCCTCCCCAACCGATCATCTGTTCTCCGCCAAAGGTGTAACGAATGGGCAGATCGATCGGCAGCGCCCGTTGGTTGCCGCCGTCGGCGTCCATCACCCAGATACGCCACTCGCCGGCCTCGCCACTTTCGGTGCGATTGCTCAAAAAGGCGATGTGGCGGCCGTCAGGGCTGAAGGTGGGAGAGACGCTGCTGGGAAGCCGATCCACCAGCGCACTCTGGGGTTGCGTCAAGGCGCGGACATTCGCACCATTGAGGTCCGTACTCCAGATCTGCCAGTGGCCGGCGCCGGGCCGCTGAAAAACGATTCGATCGCCGTACACATCCGGGTCTTGATCGGCAGGTCTCAGCGGATCGTACAGAATGGTTCGGCTGCCGCTTCCATCGAGCTCAATGAGTTGAAGGCCATCCGACGATTGATAGACAATTCCACCGGCTCCCCAGTCCGGCGCTCGGGCGGATGAAAGTGCGCTCAGGCTGCGAAACCCGCTGCCATCGGCGTTCACCACCGCAAGATCATAGGTATACACGGTGATAAGTGGATAGTTGTTGGGGTCGAGATCGCGGAAACGACGCGTCTGGAACTCTTCATCCGATACACAAACGCCGTTGCCCAAATCACGACACTGACGCGACGAGGTAGTGTAGCTAAAGGCGATCTGGCTGCCGTCCTCGCTCCATTTAGGCGATGCGATCCCTTGCGGGCCGCTGTAGATTTTGCGTTCATTGCCGCCGTCGATGTCGATAAGATAGAGGCCCGCCTGATCGCCGGCGCGCGTAAAGGCTACCGTCGAGCCATCCGGATGAATGGCCGGGTCGAAGCCGCTGGTGAGCCGCCAGAGTTTGCCGCTCTCCAGATCATACGCATAGATGTCGCCGCCCTGCGAAGTCTGGAAAACGAGCGTTCCGCTGAGGTCGCTGCCGGCTGAATCGGCAGTCGGCGACGGGGAGGCCGTCGCCGACGATGTTGGCAAAGACGATGTCGGCAAAGAGGAGGGTGAAAGGGGCGCCGAGTTTGCCTGCCCGTTTTCGCCTGCCTGCCTCGTCTCGACGCTGCGCACAGGCAGCATCTGAACGTCACCCTCGATCCGTAGGTAATAGGCCGACGCCCAACCTTGCAACGCGCCTCCAACCCCTTCTACATACACCCAATCGCCTGCCCGGTTACGTCCACGGACAATCAAGACGTCGTCGGGGGTGACGGCCCCCACGACGGCGTAGATGACGCCCGGCCCGCTGCGAACGTTCAGCCCGCGCGCTTTGGCGGCGTCCAGTTGCGCCGTCAACGTGAAGGCGGCGGACGCAGATGCAACGGTGGACGCAGCGTTCGTCGCACGTATCGGCGCAGTGGGGGCCGCCGTCGGTTCTTGTTGCGCCGGCTGCGTCGCCGTTGGACGCAGCGTGGGCGTCGGCCTTCCCGCAGTTTGGTCAATCGACGTCGCCGGTGACTCTGTCAGATGTGCCGGCGGCATGCGATCTGCAATGGGCAGACGATTGACGTTGAAAACGATGACGCTGTCGCGGCTGACCCATCCCACCGTCTGCTCGACTTGGGTCAACAGCCAAGCACTGTCGGCGGAGCGGGCCACCAGGCGAAGCGCAGTGCCGACCGGAAGCTGTGCTGCCTGTGCGCCGTCTTCTGCGGAAAATATAACTGCGCCTCCCGCGCCGACGACCGCCGTGATGCCGACTGCTCCCGGCGTCGAAACTTGATCGGAAACCAGCGCTGTTCTTTCCTGCGTCGCTGTAGGGGAGGGCTGCGGCAGCGCTTCCTGGGCTGCTCCTGCGCCGGTCGCTTGCCCCGCAGGAAAAGGCCGCGTCGACGGCGGGAACGGCGCCGGCGTGTTTTGCGGCTGTTGAACGGAAGCGATCCCGGTTTCCGTGAGGTCGCCGGACGTCTCCAACCCCACAATGGAGGCGCGCCACCCTCCGGCCAAAACGATCGCGAGCGCCGTCCCGCCGATCACCGCCGTCAGGGCAAACCAACGCGTCCATCGACTGCGTAGGGAACGCCACGCATCTCTCTCTTGCTCATGGTTTGAATCCATCTTCACAATTCTCTCCCTCACTGATTAACTTTCGCTTCGTTCGACTGCAGTTCTTGTGTAGTTCTTGGCTCCAACCAAGGACAAATCACGGAATGCGCGAAAAGTCCCGAGCGCATCTCGTTCTTTTACACTCTCTCCACGGCGAGATTTTAAGAGCTTCAATTGTTCGGTCTCGGGAAGTTGCCGCCGCCCGGCGGAGGACCGCCCATCATGCCTCCCATCATCGGGAAGCGATTGTTGTTCTGGTTGAGATAGGAGGCCACGCTGCCCAGCACTTGGTCGCCTTCCCGGAGTTCATCCGACCGGACGATTGTCCATTCTCCCTGAACTGCGCCGGGAGTCACCTGAATCGGGAGCGGCTGCCCATCGCGAACCACGCGCACGATGCTGACGCCGTCTTGCTGTCGGATGCTGTTGGTGGGGACAAGCCAGCTTGTTCCTGCGCTGATTGTTTCGTCGATGAAAGAGGCCACTGCGTTCATACCGGGGCGCACGCCTGCCTCGGCGACGCCTGAGAGGCGAATGGTCACCGGATAAGTCACGGCGCTGGAGGAGCTATCTTGCAGCGGCGCGATGGCGATGACTTCCCCCTGGAAAGTTTGCCCCGGAAATGCGTCGAGCTCCACCTGCGCCTGTTGCCCGATGCGCACTCGAGCAATATCCAGTTCTGAAACGTTGACCGTTAACTGCAACTGCTCCAGGTCGGCAAGAACGACGGCTTCGCTGCCTGCACTCGCCTGCTCGCCGACGGCGACGTTGAGCGTTACGACGACGCCATCGACGGGCGCGCGCACCGTGGCGGCGTCTAGCGCTGCATACGCTTCCTCGAGGTCGATGAGCGCCTGCTCCAGCGTGATCTGTGCGCTGCGCAACTCGGTTTCTGTCGGCCCGGCGAGAAGGTCGTCGAGCGCCTGCTGCGCATCGGCGACTTGCGCCTGCGCCGTTGCGATCTCGGCCTCGGTGGGCGAATTGAGTAGCGCATCCAACTGCACCTGCGCGTTGTGGATGTTTGCCAGCGCCGACTGCACCTCAGAGGACTTGGCGACGGCTGTCGCCTCCGCGTAGGCGGCCTTGGCTTTTTCATAGTCGATCGTGGCCGACTGAAGCTCGGCGGCCTCGCTGCTGGCGGCTGCGTCGCTGCGCCATGCTATTTGGTTGTAGGCGCTCTGCGCTTGCGCCAGCGTGACCTCCGCCTTCTTCAGATCGGCGGCGAGCTGCGTCAATTTGTCCTGGGAAGGGCCGGCGATCAGCTCGTTGTATGCGGCCTGAGCTGCAGCCAGCGAGGCACGCGCAGCTGCGATCTCGGCTTCACTCGGACCGGCGAGCACATCGTCTAAATTTTTCTGCGCTTCCAGCAGATTGGCCTTGGTCAGCGCCACCTCGCTTTCGGTGGGCGGCTGTTGCAGTTCCTCCAGACTATTACGGGCGTTCTCCACCGCCAGTTCAGCACGTTTGACGGCGCGCTCCAGGTCGGTGGTGTCCAGCGTAAAAAGAATCTCTCCGCTGCGCACAAAATCGCCGACCTTCACGCGCACTTCTGCGACCGCTCCGCCGCTCGTCAATACAACGGGGCGCCGATCCACCAATTCCACGGCGCCCGACGCGCTGATCTGGCTGACCACCAGGTCCGCCCGCTGAATTTGCACCGTCGGCAGCGTCGACGGTTCGGCCTGCGCCTGAGAGGTTGCAGGTGTGCTGATGGGCAGCCCTTGGGCGGAGATCCATGCCAGCTGCGAGGAAAGCGGCGTATACACCCAGGCTGCGTAGCCGCCCACGGTCAGCGCCCCTCCTACCACCAAGACCTTCACCCAGCGGGTTCGACGTTTCTTTTTGGCATCTACCATAGTGCTCTCACCTATCTCGTTTTGATCAAAATGAAATGTGAATTCTTTTAGAGTAACGCGGTTGTCCCCTCTCTCGGAAAGCTTGGAGTTTCCGGGCTGCGCTTCTCAGGAAACCGTCATCTCACCGTCATCTCGTTGCGCGTCCTCTATTCGTAACGCAGGGCCTCGATCGGATCGAGCTGCATGGCACGCAGCGCAGGATAGAGGCCAAATAGAAAGCCGCTCGCCGTGCTAACGCTCAACGCCAAACCAACGGACCACGGTTCGATGACGATGCGGAAGGTGGCCGTTGGGAAAAATTGCAATCCGACGGCGGCGGCAAAGCTCAATCCGACGCCGATCAGGCCGCCCAATCCGCAGAGAACAAGCGCTTCCATCAAAAACTGAAGCAAAATGTCCCGATCGTGGGCGCCAAGCGCCCGGCGCAGCCCGATTTCGCCGGTGCGCTCTGTGACCGACACCAGCATGATGTTCATGATACCGATGCCGCCCACAACCAGACTGACCGCACCGATGCCGCCGAGCAACGCAGTCAACGTGGCGGATACATCGCCGGCCAGTTCGAGTAAATCCGCCTGGTTTTGGATCATAAAGTCATTCTCGCTATTGGCATCGAGGCGATGGCGCAGACGCAGGATTCGCTCAATTTGGAGCTGAAGCCCTTGCAGCGCCTCTCGGTTGACGCCTTGCACGCTGATCTGGGTGACGACGTCGCTGCCGTTGCTGCGCCCTGCGTTGAAGAGTCGCTTTTGCGCCGCGCCGATCGGCACGAAGAGCTGCGAATCGCTGCTGCCGAAGCCGGCTCCACCCGAGGCTTTCAAGACGCCGATCACGCGAAAAAGATGGCCGCCGATCCGCACGTTCTGGCCGATTGGATTATCTGCGCCGAACAGATCGGAGGCGACCGTGGCGCCCAGGACGACCACGCTCTCGTTTTTCTCCACCTGTTCGGCATTTAAGAAGTCACCGTTCTCCACCTGCAAATTGCGCACCTGAACGTAGTTGTCCGTGGCGCCGACGATCGTATATGAGCCTTCGCGATTGCCGTAGATCACGGTGGCATTCGAGGAGTATTGGGGCGCCACGGCCACAATCTCAGGAAAAAGCGAACGATCGGCCAAGGCCTCTGCGTCCGCCAGGGTTAGCGTGGAGGTAGAGCCAAGGCCGCGACTCCCGCCGGCGCTGATCGTGATCAGGTTGGCGCCGCTGGACTCGATGCGCTCTGTGATGCTTGCGGCAGCGCCGCTGCCGATGCCGATGGTGAGCAGCACGGCGGCGACGCCAATGATGATGCCCAGCATGGTCAACGCGGAACGCAGTTTGTGGGCGGCAATGCTGTCGAACGCGACCCCAAGGTAACGCACCCATCTCATACGCCCACCTCCTGAAATCGGTGATGGGCGGCGTCGCCGGACGCAGAGGCAAACTGCGTCGACGAGATGGTACGGCTCGGAGCGTCGGAGATGATTGCGCCATCGCGCAGCGCAACGATGCGTTGCGCCTGCGAAGCGACGCCCTGATCGTGCGTGACGACGATGACGGTGATGCCTGCTTCATTCAACTCGCGAAAGAGCGCCAGCACTTCCCGCCCCGTTTGAGAGTCGAGCGCGCCGGTCGGTTCGTCGGCGAGCAGAATGCTGGGACGCATCACCAGGGCGCGGGCAATGGCGACGCGTTGTTGCTGACCGCCGGACAACTCATCCGGTCGATGATCGACACGTTCGCCCAACCTCACCTGCATCAGCGCGTCCAGGGCGCGCCGCTTGGCGACTTTCCCCCTCACGCCCGCATAAAAGAGTGGCAGCTCCACCTGGCGTTGCGCCGTGGTGCGGGGGAGGAGATGAAACCGTTGAAAGACGAAACCGATCTCGCGATTGCGCACATCGGCCAGCCGCCCTTTGCCGAGTTGCGCCACATCCACGCCGTTAAGTCGATATGCGCCGGACGTAGGCCGATCGAGGAGTCCGATGATATTCATCAGCGTGCTCTTGCCGGAGCCGCTTGCTCCGATGATAGCGACGTACTCGCCCCGTTCGATGATGAGCGAGACGCCGCGCAGCGCATGAACCTGCACACGCCCCATTTGATAGATTTTGGTCACATTTTGCAGCTCAATAACGGGCGCATTTGATTCCGGGCCAGAAGAGTGCATTCTCATTTGTCATCGCCTCATGAAACGACAAGTCAGCCTTGAAAGAAGAAAACCTTGAGAGGGTGGGTGAACTCAAAAGAATGGTTTTCACCGTTACGCCAAGCTCGTTTCTCTGATAGATGCAGCACCATCCTGAGGTCCCATGAGGGGGTGCCGATACACCGCCGCCAGTCCCAACAGTGCGGCAAGCGCAAGGACGCCCGGCGCCAGCAACGGGTTGGCGCCCTTCATCGCCTCGAAGAGCACGTCGCTGAGGACGGCGCCGGGGCGAATTTCCAACGCAAGCTCCACATTGTGCTCGTAATGTTCAAAGCTCCCTAATGCGGCGCCGGCGAACAAGAGCACCATTGCAGCCTGCAAGCTGCGCAGGGTGCGGCGACTCGGGCGCAGCCAAGCGACGGCGATGGCGAGCGAGCCGAGGCCGCACAGCGCAAAGGGAATCCATTGCAAGGGGCTGTCCGTGTGGCCGGTCAGCCAGAGCTCGGTCGGCGTCCCGATGCAAAGCGCAGCCGCAAGCGCCAGCAAGAAAAGTCGATACCGGCCTTCAAGGGTCGTCTGATCGGCGAAATGATTCATCTCCATCCTCCGTTCACGCTTCTTTCCTACTACTGTTTTAGTGCTGTTGGAGATACGCACGCGCAACGTCTAGATTGACGTCGGGCGCAACTTCGGCAAGTTTGGCAAGAAACGCACCCACGTCCGCGTAGGGTCGAGCCGCGATCAATGCCCGGGCCGCCTCCTCGCTCAAACCCGGAATTTGCTTGAGCGTTTCGGCGTCGGCCTGGTTGATGTCGATGGGCACGTACACGTACTTTTCGTATTCCGTCACCTGCTCGGCGCTGACATATTTGCCCATCTCTCGCCGGAACTGTTGAATGCTGACGTATGGCTGATATTCAAAAAACTCTCGCACCATTCTCTCGCCGAAGTTCGGAATGGTTGTCAGCAATTGCTCGGCCGTCATATCGTTCAGGTTAATTTTGCCGCCGACGGGCGCAAGAGATTGCTCCGAGGCGACCGCTCCACTCTGTGCAGAGACGGTCGCCTCGGCGATTGTCTGCGCAGAAGGAGAAGCATTCTCCACCGAGGTCGATGCAGTCGGGGTGGTTGGCGTCGTCGCCGCATTCCCTGCGACGGAAGAGGCGCCGGCGCTGCACCCCATAACTACAAAGAAACTGGCGCCTATTAAGAAGACGCCGATTGCCACTTGAATGCGATTCCACATGGTTCAAAGCCTTCCTAGTTGCGTTAGAATTTGTTTCTAAACTCCTGAAAAGGATTTTGCAGGCGAAAATTTACAAAAGTTGTGGGGAAATGTAAGAAAGCTGTAAATTCTCACCGAACGCAGTGGTGGCATAGGCGGTGGTTCCGCCGAGTAGGCGCCGGTGGAGGGCGGAACGCAAAAGCATGCAGCCGTCCTAGGGGCGCTGCATGCTTTTTGCAAGGAGGTTTGCCGAAATCGCCCGCTTGCACAGAATGCACCTTATCTCTTCGGCATAGCTGCTCTCGTCACGCGCCAGGCCCTCGAGTTGAACGGCCGGCCTTTGTCGCCGGAGGGCTCCGGCTCTTTATTCCCTACTGGACTCTGCTTCTGGAGGGTGGGACGGCGTCGCGCCGACAGGGCCGAAAGCGTTGGAGCGCGAGTCGGAAACCGGCCATGGGTCGATTTTTGGCTTCTACGCGTGTAGCTTCTATGCGCGGCCCAAAACCGCTCTGATTTTGGTCGCCAATTCTCGGATAGAAAACGGCTTCTGGATGTAGTGAACATCCTGTTCCAGAACGCCTTGGTGCCCAACGATGTCGACGGCGTATCCGGACATGAAGATCGCACGAATTGAAGGGACGAGCACCCGGAGCCGCTCGACAAGCTCGCGGCCGTTCATCTCCGGCATAATGACGTCCGTTAACACGAGCACAGGCGGCGTAGGCGATTGATCTGTCAACTGCAAAGCCTGGCGCGGTGTGCCGGCCGCCAACACACGATAGCCGAGCTCCTCCAAGATCGATTTCGTCACCTCGAGCACACTCTCTTCGTCTTCGACAAGCAAGATTGTCTCCCCATGGCCGAACCGCAGACTCTCTCCGTCACCGGACGGCGATGAAGGCGCATCCTCGATATGACGAGGAATGTAAATTTTGAAGGTGGAACCGACACCCACTTCGCTATAGACGTTGATGAAGCCGTTGTTTTGCTTGACAATACCGTAAACGGTGGCCAATCCAAGGCCGGTGCCTCGGCCGACCTCTTTTGTGGTGAAAAAGGGCTCGAAAACTCTGCGGAGAGTTTCCTTGTCCATACCACAACCTGTGTCGCTGACCGAAAGCTGAACATATTCACCGGGCGAGGCATCGGGGTGAAATTTGCAATAAAGCGCATCGATCACGACGTTGTGCGTCTCAATCACAATGCGGCCTACGCCTTCGATGGCGTCGCGCGCATTGACGCAAAGGTTGGCGAGGAGCTGATCGACTTGAACCGGATCGAGTTTGACCGACCACAATTGGGGAGCCGGCTTCCAGATAAGCTCGATGTGTTCGCCGATCAAACGGCGCAAGATGCGCAAGGTGTCCGGGACCAAATCGTTCAGATTCAGCACGTTGGGAGCGATGGGTTGTTTGCGTGCAAACGCCAACAATTGCTGCGTAAGTTGCGCAGAACGCTCGGCGGCTTTGCGAATTTCTTGAAAACGGTGATGATGCGGATGCCCCGGCGACAGAGTCATCAGCGCCATCTCGGTCTGCATGCGAATCACCGAAAGCATATTGTTAAAATCGTGCGCCACCCCGCCGGCAAGCTGGCCGATTGTCTCCAACTTTTGCGCCTGACGCAGCTGCTCTTCCAAAAGCTTGCGATCCGTGATGACCTCAATATACAGCACGATGCCGCCGATCGCGCCGTTGGTCTCGTACCAGGGCCGACATTCCCAGCGTATCCATTCTATTTTACCGTTTGTCCGCTCGAAGGAGTCTTCGTCCACTTGCAACACCTCACCGGCCAGCGACCGGCGATACATCTCCCGCCATCTTTCGGGAGTTTCGGGGAAGACCTCATACAGATGCTTGCCAACAAGGTTTTGTTCTTGAACGCCGAAGTCGCGTCCATAACGCTGGCTGACGTACACGTAGCGCAGTTCCTTGTCCAACACAGCGATGGCGCTGGGGTCGTGCTCAACGATATAGCGCATCAGCTGTTGCCAGTGCTGCTCCTGTTGCGCCAGCGCTCGCGTGGAAAATCGTCTTGCCCGCAGCAATATCTCGATGCGCACGCGCAGCTCCGCCTTGTGAATCGGGGTGCAAATCAGATCGTCGACGATTTTCCAGAGACCGGAAGTCAAAAGACTGAGTTGGCGTTTGGCCGTGACCAGGAGAACAGGCAGATAAACGTCCTGTGCGCTTTTGCGTGCTGCAAGCAAATCGCGATGGCGTTTGAGCATAAGCCCATCGACGATGCACAGGTCAAAGGTTCCGCCCAACAGCCGGTCGGGGTCTGCCTGCTGAATTCGGTACGCTCCGCCGAGATACTCTTCCAGGAGACGGCGGTCTTGTTCCTTTTCCATCAGCAGCAGGATGGTTTCCATACGCTGTCTCCCGTCTTCTCTTCGAAGGTTCTCTCTTCAGGCGGTTGTCGAAGATGGCGGCCCCCTTCACTGCCCCGTTCACCGCTCGCTTTTCTCCGTAACCCAGGTCGGTGTACCGCTGAGCACGCCACGCAGGTTTGTGAGTGGCCGGCCGATCTTGATGCCCTGACGCGTGATCTCAAATTCTCGAAGCGTCTTCTCAAAGTCACTGAGTCGCTTTTTTAACACGCCGATCGCCTTGCGCAGCTCGCCGTTGATCTCCAGATAGCGCAAGAAGAGAATATTGTCTGCCAGATAGCTGATCTCGCGCTCGGTGACACGGAAGTCGCCTGTTACCTGCGAGGTTTCGACCGTCAGCAGGACGGCCACGTCCATGTGTTGCAGATACTTTGTCAACGCATGGAGATGGCTCACCAGATCGCGGCCGAGCATGCTGAGCCGATATCCGGAAATGCTGTCAAGCATCACCAGCTGCGTTCCACACGCTTCGACTTCGTGACGCACGCGTTGGGCGAACTCTTCGGGGGTGTATTGCAGTGGTTCAATTTTTTCGAGATGGAGAGCGCCTTGCCTCATCAATCCGCGCGCATCGAGCTGAACGCCTTCGCACCGTCCCAGAATGATCTCGATCTCCTCCTCGAAACTGAACAGCGCCGAGCGCTCGGAGCGTCGGGCTGCCTCTCTGATGAACTGAAGGCCAAGAGTGGTCTTGCCGACGCCGGTCGGCCCACAGAGGAAAGTGATCGTGCCCCGCTCCAACCCTCCGTGCAACAAGCTATCTAGCTCGGCGACGCCGGAAGAGAGCACCGTCGGCTCAAAGCGGGAAAGACGTCCGTTCGGAATCAGTTTTGGAAAGACAGAGATTCCCTGGGCGTTCAACTTCATGGCGTGGCTGCCTCCTAAAAAGCTCGAGCCGCGAAACTTGGTGACGGCGAGGCTGCGGCCATGTTCGCCGAACGCAAGTCTGATCACGCCGTCCGCCATGAACTGCAAATCGTCATCAGGCATGGCGGCGCTGCTTTCGGAGGTGAACAGCACTGTGGCGCCATGCTCGGTCAGGAAACGCAGGAAGGACAGCACCTGCTTGCGAAACTGGAAAACATCTGTCGAAAGATAGCGGAACTGGGTAATTGGGTCGAGAAAGACACGGGTCGGTCGAATTCCCTCCACGGCCGCAACGATCCGCTGCGTGAGCGGCGTGCGCTCGACCTCGGCCGGCGTAAAGATGTCGTAACTTTGCACTTCTGCAAAGTATTCTGCGCCGGGGCTGAGATCGAGGAACGCCACGTCGGTCAGGTCGATGCCCATGCCGGCGCCATTTTGGCGCAGCGCCGCCTCGCTCTCTTCTAGAGAAATGAACAACGCTTTCTCGCCCTGTCGGGCGCCGGCGGCCAAAAAGTGAAGGCCTAGGGTCGTTTTCCCGACGCCCGGCCCTCCACGCACCAGATAGGTGCGACCGGGCAGCAACCCTCCATCCAATACCTCATCTAGGCCGGCAACGCCCGTGGAAAGGCGCGCCTGCATAGGGGGATGCATATCGTCTTCTCCTATTCATTGACGCGCCCTAACACCGCTACAACATTCTGCCCTCCAAACCCGAAGGCGTTGACGATGGCGTGCCGCCCATCCACTTTCTCCGGTCGGTTGCCCACAATATGAAGATCGATCTGGGGGTCGGGCGTGTAGTTGATGGTGGGCGGGACGATTCCCTCTCGTAGTGCGTAGACGGCGGCTACGACCGACTCGGCGCCCGCTGCGCCCAGTGCATGGCCGACCATGCTCTTAATGCTCGTGATTTTGAGATTGTAGGCCGCCTCGCCGAAGGCGCGCTTGAGCGCCAACGTCTCACTGATGTCGTTGAGCAGCGTACCGGTGCCGTGCGCCAGCACGATGTCAATCTCTTCCGGATGGAGCTTCGCCATCTGCAGTGCGCCGCTCAACGCCCGCGCAGCGCCTGCTCCCTCCGGGTCCGGCGCAGTGATGTGATACGCGTCGGCCGTCAGCTTCCCGCCCAACACCTCAGCGTAGATTCTGGCCCCGCGCGCCCGTGCGTGTTCCTCCGTCTCTAGGATGACGGCGGCTGCGCCCTCGCCGGCGACGAAGCCATCGCGATCGATGGAAAAGGGGCGACAAGCGTGCTCCGGATCGTCGGTGCGACTGGACAGCGGCCCCATGCGCCCGAAGGCCGCCATCGTCAACGGAGACATCAGAGACTCCGCCCCGCCGGCAATGATGACGTCCGCCTCGCCGCGTTGGAGGAAATGATAGCCTTCGATGATCGAATAATGGCCGCTGGCGCATGCAGCCGTGCTGGTCATGACCGGGCCTTTGGCGCCTACTTCAATCGAGACAACGCAGGAAACGGCGTTGGCCATAGCGCTGGGCACCACAAAGGGGCCGACCGAACGCCATCCTTTGCGCACCACCTCCATTGCAGCTGCTTCAATCTCGGTGATGCCACCGCCTCCGGTGGCCATCAATACGCCGACGCGTTCGCCGTTGCTTGCGTCGATTGTCAGCCCTGCATCGTTCAATGCCTGCCGCGCCACTGCGACAGCGAACTGAGAAGAACGATGAATCCGCCGCGCCGTCTTGCGATCCATATATTGCCCAGGGTCGAAGTCTTTCACCTCGCAGGCAATGTTATAGGGCAGATCGCCGACGTCGAAGGAGGTGATGCGTCCTGCGCCGGACTTGCCGGCCAGCAAATTGCGCCAGAAGGTGGGGGCATCGTTGCCTATAGGAGTGACCGCCCCCATGCCGGTGATAAAGACTCTCGTCATCGGATTGACTCGCTTTCTAGAGTTCAGCGCCGGGTCTCAAATTTCCGACCGCAAAAATGGTTGCACCGTCTGAATTCATTACCGTCTGAATCTATTTTCGCTTGAATCGAAATGAATGGATAAAGTTCGAGCATCGCAATCGTGCGGTTACAAGGTTGCATATCAATGCCACGCTGTTGTCCGGTATGACTATGACAATTTTTGTCCGGCAATTTTGTCCGAAAGTGTCGTCTGATAGTGCGTCTTCGGATAGTTTTACGATTTGGAGAATCGTACGTGAATGCGCTGGAACGATGGACCGCTTGGTTGGATCTAATTTTCCCAGGAAGTCTTGGAACCGCCTGGAAAATTGTGGCAACATCCCGTGATACTTTAGACATCAGTCGCTGTGCAACAGTGCGCTGGTTCAGGATAGCTATCGCCCATCCATATGTTGCGCCGGAGAGCTCGTGGGCGTATATTTCGGTGAAGGTTAATTCTTTCTGTTAGATGCTTTGAATTATACTGATAGCCTATAAATAGCGCCAAACCGTCTTGGACAAACAACGCTTCCATTGCGGCGGACCAAAGTTCGATTGAGCTGAAACGCATATGGCTGAACCGGAGATTCGACTCGCCGCTCACCTTTCTCTCGCCCCTGAAACCCTCGCTCGTCTACCGGCGGAACTGTGCGATCGTCTGCTTGCCTATCTCCAGCATTGGGGGGAGCCCTCGGAGCAAATTCAGGTCGCCGAACTCCTTTTGTCGGCGAACGGCATGCGCCTTCCTCTGCTCGACTACCTTGCACGGGCGCACCTTGCAGCAGGACAACCGGAAAAGGCACTTTCCCTGATCGAGCGTCGTCAGCGCCGCAACACCACCTTCGCTTCGCAGGCGCTGGAAGCAAAGGCCCTGCTGATGATGAAGCGGAGCGACGCCGCCCGCCATGTGGCGATGGAGCTTGCCAGAATGCATCCGGCTAACCCCACCGCCGTTCTCTCGGCGGCGAAGGTCTTGCTGGAAAGCGGAGACGGCCAACTTGCACAAGCTCTCGTCGAGACCTATCGTCAACGCAAGCCGTATGACCTCGCTGCACTTCTGATGGCGGCGGAAATTGCCCTGACGCTTGGACAGCGCGACTTCGCCGATGCACAGCTGCAGCGTCTGGGTGGAGGCGTCCCCGTAGAGATGGAGGTTGAAGAGCTTCTCCAATTTGAGCGTCTGGTCGCCGCTCTGGGAAAGTTCGAAATGGCCAACGCCGTCCGGCTCGAGCTGCAACGCCGACTTCAACAAGAGCTGAACTCTCTGCAACAGAGCCTGTCCCCTTTTATTGAAGGCGCAAATCTGCTGACCGCAGACCCGGAGTCTTTCTATGCGCCCTATACCGGCCTCGAAGCAGTGCAGCTAACCCCCGAAGAGCATAGGCGGCTCCAGCTCGAGGCGCTGCGTCATTTTGGCTTTCACCAGTTACGCAAAGGACAGGCCGAAGCCATCGCCCTGGTATTGCTACGCAACCGGTCCGTGCTGATGGTCATGCCGACGGGGGGAGGAAAGTCCCTGTGTTATCAACTGCCGGCGCTGGTCAGCCCCCATGTTACGCTTGTCATCAGCCCGCTGATTGCCCTAATGAAAGACCAGGTGGAGGGGTTGCCCCATGCGGCGCGACCTCTCGCCGCCTTTATCAACAGCACACTCAACGACGCAGAGGTGGCGGAGCGCATGGAGGGCATTGTCCAAGGCAAGTATAAACTTGTCTATGCAGCGCCGGAACGCCTGCGCCAGCGCGCCTTTTTACACGCACTGCGCCGTGCAGGCGTCGATCTCTTCGTCATCGATGAAGCGCACTGCGTCAGCATGTGGGGACATGATTTTCGCCCGGATTACCTATTCATCCGCGAGGCGCGGCGCGAGCTGGGCGCGCCGCGTGCCCTGGCGATGACCGCCACCGCCCCCCCACGCATCCGCGACGAAATCATCGCAATGATCAGAGATGTAGACGATGGGAAGGACGCCCATTCGTCTCCCCCCCACGTCATTGCGCTCGACATCTTTCGACCGAATCTTCATCTCTCCGCTCTGCAATTTCAGAATGAGGAAGAGAAGCTGGCGGCATTGGTGAGCTACGTGCGCAACGCCGAGGGAAGCGGAATTGTTTATGTTAACAGTCGGAGCCGCGCCGAGGCGATCGCGCTCGCCCTGCAACGCGCCGGCGTGCGCGCCGAAGCCTACCACGCCGGTCTGGTCGAGCGCGGGCCGGTGCAGGATCGCTTTATGCGCAACCAGACACGCGTTGTTGTCGCCACCATCGCCTTCGGCATGGGCATCGACAAGCCCGATATCCGCTTCATCGTGCACTTTCATCCCTCGCGCAGCCTCGACGCCTACTACCAGGAGGTAGGTCGGGCAGGCCGCGATGGCGCGCTCAGCCAAGGCATTCTGTTCTACAGCAACAACGACTGGGCAAACTTGCGGCGCTGGGCGCGCGCCGAACAGTATACGCACGATTTTCTGTTGCGCGTCTATGCTGCGGTCGCAGCGCAGCTCGAGGGGCAGAGGCGTCCTGCGGCCGAGCGCACAGAGAAAGAAGAGCTTTCTGTCGTTGGAACATCTACGCAAAAAACGCACTTGGAGTCCGGCCCGGTCGATCTGCGACGTCTTCAACAGGTGCTCGACAGCGATGAAACCACCATACGCGTGGCCATCAGCATCCTGGAACGCGCGGGTCTGCTGCGCCGCGGCTTTGACTTTCCGCGCGAGGTCACAATCAGCGTTCCCAAACGCCTCAACCGCAGCGCACTGGAAGAGCGTGAAATTGCGCGTCTGTGGAAGGGGTTGCAGCTTGGCCCCGAACAATCGGCCACCTTTGCCCTGTCCGACATTGCGCAATTTATGCGCTGGCGGCCCGAGGAAGCCGAAGTGCGTCTGCTCGAATGGCAAGATCGCGGCGTGTTCACGCTCCACTTTGCACGGCGCGCCATGTATATCGAGCTGCCTCCCGCTCCGGAAGATCTGAATCGGCGCTTAGACGCCCTGCTTGCGCAGTCTGAAGCCATGGCATTGCGGCGTATCGACGACATGGTCGGCTACGCCACCACGGAAACCTGTCGCCATGGCTATATCAGCGCCTATTTCGGCAGCCCGCCGCGCACGCGTTGCAACGTCTGTGACAACTGCACCGGCATCCGTCCGGTCATCGAACGGCCCGAACGCATCGAGCATCTGGTTCCGGATGACGTCGACATCGAGCCGATGATTATCGACTGCCTGATGAGTCTGCCGAGGCCGGTCGGACGCAGCGGCCTGGCGCGCATTTTGGCCGGATCGCTGCGGGCGCCGTTCAAGCCCGACCAGGCGCGACACCATGGTGCACTCAAGGCGTTGGGAGAGGCGGCTGCACTGGCGTACATCGACGATCTGATCGAACAAAACCGCCTACGCCAGTACA
>JANWYX010000367.1 GCA_025055055.1 Caldilinea sp.
AGCTGCAGCGCCAACAGGCGTTCCGCTGTCGCATCCTTTGCTGTGCCAGCACGCCCTGCCTTTCCTCGGGCGCAACCGCCGTCTATGACGCCATCAATGCCGCCATCAAAGAAGGCGAGCTGGACGCCGAAGTACAGGCCATCTCCACCGGTTGCATGGGGCCGTGCAGCCGGGGGCCGATGGTGACCGTTCAGGTCAAGGATGGCGGCGAGTTCATCTATGAACACGTCTCCCCCGAACTCGGACGCCAACTCGTCGCCTATCACGCCCGCAGTGTGGCGCCGCCCATCGAAGAGGCGCCCGAGCCGCTGCGCACGCGACTGCTACCGAGCGATATCCCCTTTTTCGCCAAACAGAAAAAGATCGTATTGTCCAACAGCGGCCTGATCGATCCGGAACGGCTCGAGGATTACGTTGCACGCGGCGGGTACGCTGCGCTGGCTCACGCCCTGCGCGAAATGACGCCCGAAGAAGTCTGCCGTGAAATTATCAACAGCGGCCTGCGCGGGCGCGGGGGCGCCGGTTACCCAACCGGCCTGAAGTGGGACATGGTGCGCAAAGCGCGCGGGGACAAAAAATATGTCATCGCCAACGGCGATGAAGGCGATCCCGGTGCATACATGGATCGCACGCTGATGGAGTCCGATCCCCATCGCGTCTTGGAGGGCATGGCGATTGCAGGCTACGCAGTCGGCGCCGATCAGGGCTACATCTATGTGCGCGGCGAATATCCAATTGCAGCCAAACGGTTGGAGCGCGCAATCCGCACGGCGGAGCGTCGCGGCCTGCTCGGCAGCCGTATCCTCGACAGCAACTTCAACTTCCGCATTGACGTGCGCATCGGCGCAGGCGCCTTTGTTTGCGGCGAAGAAACCGCACTGATGGCCTCAATCATGGGGCGCCGAGGCCAGCCGACGCCGCGTCCTCCCTATCCGGCGCAGAGCGGTCTCTGGGGCAAGCCGACGCTCATCAACAACGTTGAGACGTTCGGCAACATTGCACCCATCATCCAAAACGGCGCCGAATGGTTCGCATCGATCGGCACGGCCAAGAGCAAGGGCACCAAAATTTTCGCCCTGGCCGGCAAGGTGGCCACCACCGGCCTGATCGAAGTGCCGATGGGTATCACGTTGCGTGAGATCGTCTATGACATCGGCGGCGGCATCCCCAACGATTTGGCTTTCAAGGCTGCTCAAACCGGCGGCCCCTCGGGCGGCTGTATTCCTGCCGAATACCTCGATACGCCGGTAGACTATGAAAGCTTGAAGGCGCTTGGATCGATCATGGGTTCGGGCGGACTGATCATCATGGATGAACACTCGTGCATGGTGGACGTCGCCAAATTTTTCATGGAGTTCTGCATGGACGAAAGCTGCGGCAAGTGCGTGCCTTGCCGAGTAGGAACGGTGCAGATGCACCGCCTGCTGCAACGCATCACCGAGGGCAGCGCGACCCTGCAAGACTTGGAGACACTCAAGGAGCTGTGCGTGATGGTCAAAGAGACCAGCCTGTGCGGCCTCGGTCAGTCGGCGCCTAACCCGGTGCTGAGCACCATTCAATACTTCCTGGACGAGTACGAAGCGCATATCCGCGAGCGGCGTTGCCCGGCGGGCGTGTGCACGCTGGAGAAGACGCCGGTGGCGGAGTGGGTGCATGCATAAGCTCCAATCTCGTATTCTTCGAGATTTTGAAGCCGGAGATTGGATAAGCGCTAAAGGAGACAACTTCTATGTCCGTTGTAACGTTGACCATCAACGATGAACTGGTGAGCGCCCAGGAAGGGCAGACGCTGCTGTCGGTGCTCCAAGAGCGCGGCATTGAAGTGCCGACGCTTTGTCATCTGGACGGCTTGAGCGAGCGCGGCGGCTGCCGGCTCTGTATGGTGGAGATGGAAGGCAGCGGTCGCTTGCAGGCGGCGTGCGTGACGCAGGTGCAGGAAGGCATGGTCGTCTCCACGCACAGCGAGCGGCTCGTCAAATATCGCAGGATGATCTTGGAGCTGCTTTTTTCGGAACGCAACCACGTCTGCGCCGTCTGCGTGATGAACGGCCACTGCGAGCTTCAATGGGAAGCCGCCAAAATCGGCATGGATCATGTGCGTTACGAATACCTCAACCCTGACCTGCCGATGGACGCCAGCCATGAACGTTTTGTGGTGGACCACAACCGCTGCATTCTCTGCACGCGTTGCGTGCGCGTCTGCGATGAAATTGAGGGCGCTCACGTGTGGGACGTCATGGGCCGCGGGGTCAACAGCCGTACGATCGTCGATCTCAACCAGCCGTGGGGAACGAGCCAAAGCTGCACGAGCTGTGGCAAGTGTGTCCAGGTCTGTCCGACCGGTGCGCTCTTCAGCAAAGGCGCCACCGTGGCCGAAATGGAGAAGCAACATAACTTCTTGCGCTGGATTCTAGACGGACGCGAGAAAAAGATCTGGTCCTACGAGAATGGGAAGTGACCTATGCCAAAAGTAAGATTCGCCACTGCCTGGCTAGGAGGGTGTTCGGGTTGCCATATGAGCTTTCTCGACCTCGACGAGAAGCTCATTGAGCTGGCCGACAAAATCGAGCTGGTCTACAGCCCGATCGCCGACGCCAAGGAGTTTCCTGAAAATGTGGATGTGACGCTGGTTGAAGGCGCCGTCGCCAACATCGACAACCTGAAGCTGGCAAAGGAAATCCGCAAGCGGAGCCGGTTGGTTGTCAGCTTTGGCGACTGTGCAGTGACCGGCAATGTGCCCAGTCTCCGCAATAAGCTCGGCGTCGACGACGTATTAACCGCCGTCTATCATGAAGGGCCGGGCCGCCATCCGACGGGCGGCGATGAAATCATGCCCCAATTGCTGCCCAAAGTGCTACCGTTGCATCAGGTAATTCATGTGGACGCCTTCTTGCCGGGCTGCCCCCCCGACCCTGACCGCATTTGGGCGGCGGTGAACGCGTTGCTGGCCGGCGAGCCGCTCGTGCTCGAACCGGAAATGCGAACCTTTGGTTAATGGAGCAGAGTATGAGTAGAACGATTCTGATCGATCCTGTCACCCGTATCGAGGGGCACGCCAAGATCACCATTCATCTCGATGAAGATGGTCAGGTTGCCGATGCGCGCTTCCATGTAACGGAATTTCGCGGCTTCGAAAAGTTCTGTGAAGGGCGCAGCTTTTGGGAAATGCCGGGCATCACTGCGCGCATCTGCGGCATCTGTCCGGTCAGTCACCTAATGGCTTCGGCCAAGGCGGGGGACGCCATTCTGGGCATCCACATCCCCCCAACGGCGGCCAAACTGCGCCGCCTGATGAACTGGGCGCAGATCGTGCAAAGTCACGCCCTGAGCTTTTTCCATCTCAGCGGCCCCGATCTGCTGCTGGGCATGGATTCCGACCCGGCGAAGCGCAATTTGATGGGTCTGGTCGAAAAATTTCCCGACGTTGCGCGCAACGGCATCCGTCTGCGCCGATTCGGCCAGAAGGTGATCGAGATCTTAGGAGGCCGCAGCGTTCACCCGGCCTGGGTCGTGCCGGGAGGTGTGCGCGAGCCGCTGAGTGACGAAAATCGCAGCAAGATTCGTCGCATGTTGCCGGAGGCCTTTGACATCGTCGGCTTGGCGCTGGACGTGCTCAAAGATTCGTTCGACCAATTCCGCGACGAAGAGGCGATGTACGGCAACTTCCCCAGCCTCTACATGGGCCTCGTCACGCCGGACGGCGGCCTGGAGCACTACGACGGGTTGCTGCGCGTGGTCGATAGCGACGGCGCCATCCTAGAACCGGGGCTGCCCCCTGCGCGCTTTCGAGAGATTCTGGGCGAGGCGGTGGAGCCGTGGAGCTATCTGAAGTTCCCCTTTTACAAACCGGCCGCCATCCGTGAAGCGCAGGGCGGCCGTTCGACGCTGCACTACCCGGCCGGGATGTATCGCGTCGGCCCGCTGGCGCGGCTTAACGTTTGTGACTGCGCCGGCACCCCGCGCGCCGACGCCGAGCTGCGCGAGTTTCGCCGCCTGGCCCCGCGCGGCCGGCCGGTCGCCAACAGCTTCCATTACCACTACGCACGCCTGATCGAGATTCTCTATGCACTGGAGCGCATCGCAGAGACGATCGACGATCCTTCCATCACGGACAAGCGCGTTCGTGCCCACGCCGAGGTCAACAACATGATCGGCGTCGGCGTCAGCGAGGCGCCGCGCGGCACCCTCTTCCATGAGTATCACATCGACGAGAATGGCATCTTGCAGAAGGTGAACCTGATCATCGCCACAGGCCAGAACAACCTGGCCATGAACCGCACGGTCAAGCAGATTGCGCAATACCATATCAAAGATGGCAAGGTCACGGAGGGAGTGCTCAACCGCATCGAACACGGCATCCGCCTTTACGACCCTTGTTTGAGCTGCTCGACCCATGCAGTGGGACAAATGCCGATGGTGGTGGAGGTCTATGATGCTGGTGGAAAGCTGATCGATCGAGTGAAGAGAGAGTAGCGTCGACAAAAGAGGCAAGAAAGAAGAGGAAATTCCTTGCTTCCTTCGCATTCGTCTGGACGCCTTAGAAAGACTTCGATGGGGACAGCAGTGCTGGTGATCGGAATCGGCAACACCCTGCGCCGCGACGATGGCGCAGGGTGGTTTTTTGCCCAAGCGTTGGCCACCCAACTTCAACGGGCCGGCGCCGCTGTGCATCTCGTGTTGCAGCAGCAGCTCACTCCAGAACTGGCCATCGACGCCGCCGAACTGGCTCCAGATCAGATTGTGTTTGTGGACGCCAGCCTTGACGTGACAGAGGCCACGCTGACCCAAGTGACGCCCTCTCACGCTGCGCCTGCCCTGGATCATCGGTTGGATGCAGCAGCGTTGATGGCGCTCATGCGCCGCCTCTATGGAGTCCGGGCCAAGAGCTGGCTGGTGCAGACGCCGGCTATCGACTTTGATCACGGCGAAGGACTCAGTGAAAAAGCGCAAGAAGGGCTGCGAGCAGCGCCGACGATTGCCGCTCTTTTGGTCGGTAAACGTTGATTTGCTCTCTGCAAACTGCCGGTTCGCATCGGCGGCATTTGCCCACGCTCCGAATTTGTAATATAAATCACATATTAAAAGTGTCGGTGGGCGTTTGGCAAACCTTTTATGAACACCACATCAAGCCGCGCAACGCAGAAGACGCTCGACTTATCGAAAAAGCCTGTGCTGCTGTGGGGAGCACTGCTGGCTGTGCCGTTGCTGGCCGTGATTTTGTTCGCCGTGGTGCAGCCGATCAAAGTTGTGCCTCGCATCGGCCTGGCTCCCGGTTTTATTTTTACGGACATGTACGGTCGACAGCTCACCAACGAAGACCTGCGGGGTCAAATCGTTATCTACAACTTTACAACCACTTCCTGCGAGGCGCCCTGCATCGACACGGCGCCGCTCATGCAAGAGCTGCAGGAGTTCGTGAAACATCTCGATACAGGCGGCATCCCCGTGACCCTGGTGACGATTTCGCTCGACCCGGAGCGCGATACGCCGGAGCGACTGCAGGCGTACGCTCGCAAGCTGAACGCCGATCCAACGCTCTGGCATTTCGTCACCGGCTCGCCGGAGCGGCTCAAGCAGGTGGTGGGCGGCGGCTTCGAGCTTTATTACACGCAAGATGAACATGGCGTCTTCCACTTTGCGCCAATGCTCGCCATCGTGGACGGAAACGGCATCTTGCGCGTCCGCTACAAACGGGGGCTGGAAGATGCGGCGATCGCCGAGCGCGATCTGAGGCTGATGCTCGAAGAGGCGCGCAACAGCAGCGGAGCGGCCGGCCTCGTCTACGAAGCGGCGCATCTGTTTCTCTGCTATCCAACCTATTGATGCTCCAGCGTCGAGGCTTGATGGGAAATGCATAAGCCGGTCTCCCGGCCGATCGAGGAGGAAATTTCGTCTTGCAGACCGATGCACAAAGTGACTTGACGCTGCAGACAGAACGCAAGGCGCGTCGACAGCCGGTTTGGATCAACGGGGCGCTGATTGCGGCCATCTTGATTGCCGGCGGGTGGTTGCTCTGGAATTGGCTTGGGCCGCATCCGGCGCCGCAATACGGCGTTCCGGTCAACGCCGGCAAACCGATCGCCGATTTTCGGCTGAACTCGACGCTCGGCCATCCGGTGGCGCTGAGCGATTTCGCCGGTCGCTATCTCGTAGTGTACTTTGGATACACGACCTGTCCGGACATCTGTCCGACTACGCTGGCGGATTTGGGCAAGGCGGAGAAATTGCTGGGCAAGGATGCGCAGCGCATCCAGATGCTGTTTATCACGGTCGATCCAGAGCGCGATTCGATCGAGCGCATGCGCGATTATCTTGCTTTCTTTGGACCGAATTTCATCGGCTTGCGCGGTTCATTGCAAGAGACTGAAGCCATCGCCAGCCAGTTTGGCGTCGTCTATCAAAAGCAGTATCACAGCGCCAGCGCGACGGATTATCTCATGGACCACAGCGCCGCCGTCATCGTGCTCGACCCACAGCGACGGCCATTGGTCTTGTTTCCCTATGGCGTCTCTGCAGAGCAACTTGCCGGCGACTTGAAACGGGTGATGCGCTGAACACCAAGATGCGCGGTTCGTCTTGACAACCGGCCAAGGCGATTCACTGCAACACCACGCACGTAAACACCCATGATCACGAAGTATCATGATCAACGTCCAATGTAACAGAAAAAGGTAAGAGAAAAAGGTACGAGAAAAGGAGCATTGCATGCGCAAAGAACCGGATACGCCGATGGGCACTGTCGTTCTGATCGGGATCTTTTTGATCCTGACGGTCGTGTTATGGTTCAACGCCTACTTTGTCGTCTTGTCTAGAGGAGCGAACTGATGAGCGAACACGAGCATGAGATCCAACACCTGGCCGGCGGCGAACCCGGCGCCGAAACGCATCCAGGAAATGGTTCGCTGCACGTTGAAAAATGGGAAGGCATCTGGATTCGCGTGGCGGTGGCAATGACGGCGGTTTTCATTGCCGCCATCACGGTGGCTGCGATGTCCTTCGGCATCACGGTGCCGGGCGTCACTGCGCGCATCAACCCGATGACGCTCAATGACCCGGGCAGCCCTTTTGCAAATCCAGGCGTGCGCGAGCTGGCGCCGGGGAAATATGAGGTGTATATGGTGGCGCAGACCTGGAGCTTCCTGCCCGACCGCATCGAGGTGCCGGTCGGCTCCGAGGTCACCTTCTATCTGACGGCGCGCGACGTCATCCACGGCCTTAAGATCGCCAACACCAACGTCAATATGATGGCGCTGCCAGGCCAAGTTTCCGTCTTGCGGGCGAAGTTCGACAAACCCGGCGTCTACAACTACATCTGCCATGAGTATTGCGGCTACTTCGCCAATTCGCCGATCGGGCATCACACCATGTACGGTCAACTGATCGTGACTGCGCCGGACAATACAACAGAAACCGCTCAGGTCACACAATAGAGCACAGGAGGAATCCATCGATGTCTGTACAGGCAATCCCAGGAACACAAATCAAAGCCCAACCGGCTTCGCCTGCGCTGACCGCAGAACATCTGAAGCAGGTGGATCGCATTGCCGGCCTGAACATTTTGGTCGCCGTTCTGGCGCTTTCGATCGGCGCGCTGCTGGGCGTCTTCCAGGGTCTCGAACATGCGCGCGTCATCAACATCTATCCCTGGCTGCAACCGGTGATTAAAACCTATTATCAGGGGCTGACGTTGCACGGCGCGCTGAACGCCATCGTGTGGACGACCTTTTTCATCTGCGGCTTTTTCACCTTCGCCTTCGTGCGCAGCCTCAACCGGCCGCTGAAATATCTGTGGATGAGCTGGCTTGCCTTCGGTGTGATGGTGCTCGGTCTGCTGACTGCGGCCGTGCCGATGCTGACCAACCAAGCTTCCGTGCTTTACACCTTCTACCCACCGATGCTGGCGGACTGGGCGTTTTACGTCGGCCTGACGCTGCTCGTGGTCGGCTCGTGGATCGTCGGCTACAGCATGTACTTCACCTACTACGCCTGGCGCAAGGAAAACCCGGAGAAGCGAGCGCCCTTTATCGCCCTGGCCGCCACGATCACGATGGTGCTCTGGCAGATCGCCACGCTGGGGGTGGCTGCCGAGATCTTGTTCATCTTGTTGCCCAACGCCCTGGCGCCGGTGCTCGGCTTCACAGCGCCCGGCATGGATCCGCTGCTCAGCCGCACGCTCTTTTGGTGGTTCGGTCATCCGCTGGTCTACTTCTGGCTGCTTCCCGCCTATGTCTCCTGGTACGCCATGTTGCCGGCGCAGACCAACGGCAAGATGTTCAGCGAACCGCTGGCGCGGCTGGTCTTCTGGCTCTTCCTGCTCTTCAGCACGCCGGTCGGCTTCCATCATCAATACGCCGACCCCGGTATTCCGGAGATTTGGAAGTACATTCACATGATCTTCACCTTCGGCGTGGGCTTTCCAAGCCTGATCACGGCCTTCACCGTAGTCGCTTCGCTAGAAATCGGGGCTCGCGCACGCGGGGGCAAAGGCTATCTGCGTTGGATCGGCCGCCTGAACTGGGGCGATCCCTCTTACGCCGCGCAAAATCTGGCCATGATTCTGTTCGTGTTCGGCGGCATCGGCGGCCTGATCAACGCCTCCTACAACGTCAACATGGCGACGCACAACACCACGTGGGTGCCCGGCCACTTCCACCTGACCGTCGGCTCGGCCACTACGTTGACCTTTTTCGGCATCTCCTACTGGCTGGTGCCCAAGCTGACCGGGCGCAAACTCTTCACGCCTAAGCTGGCGTTGGCGCAAGCGTGGACTTGGTTCTTCGGCATGCTGTTCTTCACCAACGCCTACCACATCCTGGGCTTAGTCTTCAGCGTGCCGCGACGCACCATGCTGGGAGAGGCCCCCTACTACAGCTCGCAATGGACTCCGCAGATGATCGAATCGGTGGTGGGCATCGCTTTTCTGACCATCAGCGCTACCCTCTACTTTGCGATCATGCTCTTCACGGTGCTCTTGCCGCGCAAACTAGACAAGCCCATCGAGATGCCGGTGGCGGAGCCGCTCGACCCGACGCCTGCGCCCAAATGGTTGGATACGTGGTGGCCGTGGCTCAACGGCGCCATCGCCCTAGTTCTTCTTTCCTATGGGCCGATGCTCTT
>JANWYX010000376.1 GCA_025055055.1 Caldilinea sp.
CGCGGCAGCGCCATCCGCAAGCTGAGCATGGCCAACCGCATGACCATCTGCAACATGAGCATCGAAGGCGGCGCACGCGCCGGCATGATTGCGCCGGACGAGACGACCTTCGAGTACATCAAAGGCCGCCCCTACGCCCCCAAAGGCGAGGAATGGGAGCGCGCCGTGGCCTACTGGAGGACGCTGGTCACCGATGAGGATGCCGTCTTCGACCGCGAGTTAAAGCTGGACGCCGGCGAACTGCAGCCGATGGTCACCTACGGCACCAACCCCGGCCAGGGTGTGCCGATCACCGGCCGCATCCCTTACCCGGAGGAGCTGGAAGACCCGGCCGAACGTCGCAGCCTGATCAGCGCGCTGGAGTACATGGGGTTGAAGCCCGGCCAGCCGATGGAAGGCCAGCCGGTGGACATCGTCTTCATCGGCTCCTGCACCAACAGCCGCATCGAAGACCTGCGCGAGGCCGCCGCCATCGTCAAGGGCAAGAAGATCGCCGACCACGTTTGGGGCATCGTCGTGCCCGGCTCCAAGAGCGTCAAGGCGCAGGCGGAGGCGGAAGGCATCGATCGCATCTTCATCGAGGCGGGCTTTGAGTGGCGCGGGGCCGGCTGCAGCATGTGCCTGGCCATGAACGAAGACAAAGCCGGCGCCGGCAAATACGTCGCCAGCACCAGCAACCGCAACTTCCAGGGACGCCAGGGGCCGGGCGCGCGCAGCCTGCTCATGAGTCCGATCATGGCGGCGGCGGCGGCGGTGAAAGGCCGCGTGGTGGATGTGCGCGAGATGCTGAACTGACGGAGGAATTCATCCTATGCAACCCTTTACGACCTTGACATCGACGGCGGCGCCGTTGCGCATGGAAAATGTGGACACCGACCAGATCATTCCGGCCCAATACCTGACAGCCGTCACAAAAGAGGGGATGGGCAAAGGGCTTTTCTCCTGGATTCGCTACAATCCCGACGGCACCCCGAAACCGGACTTTGTGCTCAACAAGCCGGAGTATCAGGGCGCGCAGATTCTGATTGCCGGACGCAACTTCGGCAGCGGGTCAAGTCGCGAACATGCCGTCTGGGCGCTCACGGACTACGGCTTTCGTTGCGTCATCTCGCCGGGCTTCGCCGACATTTTCTACAACAACAGCCTCAAAAACGGGCTCCTGCCGATCGTGCTGCCCGAAGAGGTGGTCAACATGCTCTGGGACCTGGTGGAGGAGGAACCGGAGACGCTGCTCCACATCGACCTGCGCAGCCAGACGGTCACATTGCCCGACGGCCAGCAGCACAGCTTCGCCATCGATCCCTTCCGCAAGCTTTGCCTGCTCGAAGGCGTCGACGATCTGGGCTACTTGCTCTCCAAGGAAGAAGCCATCGCCGCCTATGAAGCGCGGCCCCGCTGGACGTAACAAAGCATCTCCTCGCTGCGAGCCTGCAAGCTCCCTCTCAGGCTCGCAGCTTTCAAAGCAAATTTCTTTCTCTCCAATTCCCTTTTCTTTTAATTTGCAAGATTACGACCATCTTCAGCTATAATCTTCTCTTGGCGCCTTCGGTTCCGATGCGCTCCCTGTTTGTCGTCGATCCCGGATTGCCTGTTGTGACGTTCCACCTGAAAGGACGAAGCGTGAAGCTGTTGCAAGAAAAAGCGCTTTCTCTATTTATCGTTGCAATGCTCCTTGCCGGCTGCGCCTTGATGCCGGCAACGCGCACCGAGCAGAGCGCAGCCGAACCCACGCCCACCCCGATTCCAACGGCCGCCATTGCCCTCAAGCCCACCTATCGCGTCCAGCGCGGAGACGTAATCAAGACCATGACCTTCTCCGGTCGCATCTCGCCGGTGCGAGAAGAGGTGCTCTTCTTTCGCAAGGACGGACGGATCCGCTCCGTCTTTTTCAAGCGCAATGATTTCGTGAAAGCCGGAGACATCATTGCAGAGTATGAAATCGAGGCGCTCGAACGCGAATTGACGGCGGCCGAGTTGGAGCTCGAGCGCGCCCAGGTGACGCTGGAGGAGGCTCTGCGCAATCTGGAGCTGGACCGTCGCGAGGCCCAAGCGCGGTTGGAGCGAGCGCAAATTCTATTGCAAGGAGCGGAGCGCGACCGCACCATTCCCAGAGCGCAGGTGGCAGCGCTGGAAAAGGACGTCGAGCTGGCCCAGATCGAAGTGGAGCGCTTGAGCGCAGGCGTCAGCCCGTTGCTGGAGAATGATGTGGAGCGCGCACGCTATGCCGTAGAAAAGCTGAAACAGGAGATCGCCGAGGCGCAGATCGTTGCGCCCTTCGACGGCATCCTCCTTTCCATCTCTCTCACGCCCGGCATGGCCGTGAACGGCTACGCGCCGGTGGCCTCCGTAGCGGACGCCGGCGTCCTGGAGATCAGTGCCGACCTGCTGAGCAATCAATTGCAATTTCTGGCCGAAGGGATGCCCGTCACCTTCGTGCTCTCCTCGCGGCCGGGACAGACCCTGCACGGCGTCATCCGACGGCTTCCTTACCCATACGGCAGCGGGGGCAGCGGCCAAACCATCGAGGAGAAGGATAAGACAACGCGCATCACGATCGAGGAGCCTCCAGATGTAGGGGGCTACGCCTTGGGCGACCTTGTGCGCGTCACGGCGGAAGTGGAGCGGGCCGAGAACGTCCTCTGGCTCCCTCCGCAGGCGATCCGCAACTTCAGCGGCCGGCTCTTTGCCGTGGTGCAGGACGGCGATGTGCAGCGCCGTGTGGATGTGCGCATCGGTGTCGAGGCGCAGGATCGAGTCGAAATTGTAGAAGGCTTGGAAGAAGGACAAATTGTCGTCGGCCCATAAGCCGACGCTTGGCCCAGACGCCGCCTGCGAGACTCGGCGCCTATCATCAGAATGAGCATACGCTTCCAGATCTTCAACGATCTGCAATCTAACAAGATTAACAAGATAATGTAGACATGAATTTTCTTCTTCGTCTTTGGGCTGCTTTGTTCATTGCGCTGCGGCGACTGATTGCACAACGATGGTTGGCGCTCGCCACCCTGGTCGGACTGGTGGCGGCGACTACCTTGATCATGAGCATTCCCCTCTATGCAGATGCAGTCTATTTTCGCGTGCTCCAGGAGGAGCTGGCGAAGGCGGGGCAAAGCGTGCGGGACGACCGCAGCGCATTCACCTTCTTGTTTCGCAACATCGGCTCCATCTACGGCGTCAAGGATTGGGAGGAGATCGCCCCCGTCGATGCGTATCTCTCCGGCCCGGCGACCGAACAACTCGGCTTGCCCGTAAAACGCATCACGCGTTATGTCAAAACGGACAACTTTCGCCTCTTCCCTGCGGACACAAGCCAGAGCTACGCCAGTGTGCAGGAGCCGCTGGAATGGGTGAGCTTCGGCGCATTGCAGCAATTTGAAGAGCACGTCGTCTGGCGCGAGGGCGGACCGCCGCAACCCGCCGGCGCCGATCCGTCCGAACCGATCGAAGTGGCGGTCAGCGAAGTGCTGGCGGAGCGGGTGGGCATGCAGGTGGGCGAACCCTTCATGACCTTCCGCAACGTCGAGACCAACGCCGGCGTGCGCACCCTTCAGATTCCTGTGCGCGTCAGCGGCGTCTGGGCTTCGCGCGACCCGGAGGAGGATTTCTGGTTCTATCGTCCCCGCGCCTTCGACACCCAGCTCATGGTTCCTCCTGCCACCTTTGAAGGGCGCATTGCCTCTTTGCTCGACGACGAGGTGGCGCTGATCGCCTGGCACTGGGTAGTGGATGGCTCCGCTGTCAACGCCGGCAACGCCACCTCGCTGGCGGCGCGCATCGACCAAATCAAATTGCGCGCAGCGACGCTGCTCCCGAACACGCGGCTGGAAATCTCTCCGTACGACGCCTTGCGCAAATATCAGTCGTCGGCGCGCACGCTCACCGTCCTCCTGTATGCGTTCAGCCTGCCGGTTGTGGCGTTGCTGTTGGCGTTTATCGGGCTGGTTGTGGGTCTCGCCGTCAGCCGTCAGCGCAATGAGATCGCCGTGCTGCGCAGCCGTGGGGCGACGCCGATCCAGGTCGCAGTCGTCGCAGTGCTGGAAGCGGCATTGCTCGGGCTTGTGGCTTTGGCCGTGGCGACGCCTCTGAGCGTAGGGATGGCTCAGATTTTCGGCGCCACGCGTTCGTTCCTCAACTTTTCACTGGACAGTGCGCTGCGCGTGCAGATGACGAGCGCGCCCGTGCAGTTTGGTCTGTTGGCGGTCGGCGTGGCTTTGTTGGCGCAAGTTTTGCCCTCGATCGGCGCCGCGCGCCACACGATCGTCAGCTATAAACAGGAGCTGGCGCGCACGGTCGCCAAACCGTGGTGGCAACGTGCCTGGCTCGATCTGTTGCTCCTGATCCCCGCCGGCTACGGCGTCTATCTGGTGCAACAGCAAGGCGCCATCGTATCCCCCACCGGCGCTGCCTCCGGAGACGTGTTCGAGAATCCACTGCTAATCTTATTGCCTGCGTTGGTGGCGCTGGCATTGACGTTGTTGATCCTGCGGCTTTTGCCGCTGGCAATGGCCCTGCTGGCCTGGATAGCGGCGCGCTTCAACGGCGTCGGCTTTTTGCTGGCCACGCGCTATCTGGCTCGAGAGCCGGGGCTTTACAGCACGCCGCTGGTGCTGTTGATGTGGACGCTCAGCCTGGCCGTCTTTACAGCCTCGCTGGCCCAGACGCTGGACAACCATCTGTACGATCAAAGCTACTATGCCATCGGCGCAGACGCTCGCCTGGTGGAGCTGGGCGCCACACCGAACACAGGGGAAAATCCTTTCGCCAATATGGGCGCACCGACGGGGAGTCAG
>JANWYX010000422.1 GCA_025055055.1 Caldilinea sp.
GTGCATGCAACGAAGGCTCTGCATTAGGTGCTCCTTTCATGAATTCATCAATATCCCCTGAGGAGCGAAGATGTAAGTATGAGGGGCAACCTCTGTAATCCTAGCAAATATCAAAATTTGCAGCAAGCAGATTTTAGCTGATCATTTGCTGATCATTTTGTGGATGGGGGCTTATGAAGGGGAGATCGAGCCGATGCCTCTGCGCTCATGCCACCAGTCCTCCGCCTGGAGATAGCCGCGCAGGGCGAGGCTCAAGCCCAGGCGCAGCGGTTCCGGCGGCCAGGGAATGACGCGGCGGTTGACAATAAAGCAATCGGTCAGATCGGTTCGGCGTTCTAGGAGGAGGTCGGCAAGTGTCTGCCCGTTGAGCTGGCTCATGGAGACTCCGTGACCGATGCAGCCGACGGCGTAGACAACGCGGTGATCGCCGAGATAACCGAGTGCAGGGGTCAGGTCGAGCGTAACGGAGAAGGGGCCGCCCCAACGATGGGTGACGCGCACACCTTTCAGGGCAGGGAAAAGCCAGGCGATGTGCTCCTCCAAATGGCGCCATGCGTTGGGATTGGCGTCTCGCTCCATGTCGCCGCCGAAGGAGAGTCCGACCGGCCCGCCGCCCATCAGCAGGCGGTTGTCCGGCGTCAGGCGGTAGTAGTGGATGAGGTTGCGCGCGTCTTCGACGCCCTGGCGGTTTCGCCAGCCGATGGCCTCCAGTTGTTGTGCGGAGAGCGGCTCTGTGGCGATCATGTACGTCCAGGCGGGAATCTGCTTGCGCCGCAGCATAGGAAAAAGGTGCGAATAGGCGTTGGTGGCGAAGACCAGCTTGTGCGCCTGCACTTGGCCGGCGGGCGTCTTCAGCAGCAGGTGGTTTCCTCGCGTAATTTCCAGCACCGGGCTGTGTTCGTAGATGTGTGCGCCCAGCTCCTGGGCTACTCGCTTCATCTCGCGCACCAGTTTCACGGGGTTGATCAGCGCCAGCCGCGGCTCCCACCAGGCGCCGAGATAGCGCTCCGAGCGAACCTGGGCCTGCGCTGCGTCTCGATCCAACCATTCGACGCCGGTAACGCCGAGCTTATGACATAGCTCAATCTGCTTTTGAATCTTGCGCACATGGGCGGGAACGGTCGCCATGCGCAGAAATCCAGGGCGAATGTAGTCGCAGTCGAGTCGATGCGTTTCCACCAGCTCGCCGAGCCGATCGACGGCACGCTCCATGTAGCGATGTCCTTCCAGCGCCGCCTGCCTGCCCTTGAGCAGCGCCATCACGTCGATGCCCAGCCCCATCAGCGTCATGGCGAAGGAGCCGTTGCGCCCGCTGGCGCCGAAGCCGACGATCTCGCGTTCGAGCACCGCCACCTTCATGCCGGGTTCAGTTTTGAGCAGGTGATAAGCTGTCGAGAGACCGGTGAAGCCGCCGCCGATGATGGCAACGTCGACCTGGACCGTTCCCTGTAAAGGTGCGTTTGGCCGATATGGAGGCGCAGTGGCCAGCCAGAAACTGACGTCGGCGTAGTCGGCGCGCATTTCCATCCTCACGAGGACGCTGTTTTGCAGTTTGCGAATATCGACGCGCTTACAACGATCAGTATACTTAAATATCTTGAAATGAACTAAAATTTGCTTATTTGACGACGTATGCAACCCGGTTGCCCTATCGGCCGAATCGCCTTGGGAGCGCAATATCGACCGGCTTACACCCAACGGAGCGATTTTTAGGGCAGAGTGCGCCTTGCAGGGCGTCGCTTTGACGCAAAGTGTTTTGGCTTTTCTTTACGTCTGTGCGTGGACTCGATTTTCATTTCAGGCGTGGTAGGAAAACGGCCGCCAGAAAAAAAAAGAGGGTCGATGTCCATCGACCGGAAGTCATCGACCCAATGAGTCAGCAATTTTTAAAGCGTTCTGCGTGAGTGACTCACCCAGGACTCGAACCTGGAACCCGCTGATTAAGAGTCAGCTGCTCTACCAATTGAGCTAGTGAGCCTTGTTGGGCGAGTAGGCCTTGTGAATCGAAACTAATGAAAGTATAGCAAAAATTGCCTCGCAGCGCAAATCTCGGCGCAAATTTTGCAAAAGATCGCTCTGGCCGAGGACAGGGTTTAACCGCGCTGCAGAGACGAGAAATGTGCAAAGACTTTCGCTGCCGCGCCCTTGCGTCTGCTGCGTCTCTGCGCCGCCGTTTTCTCCGTCGACCTTACCGTCGCGCTGCGCAGTCCGCTAGAAATGCACCGAGCAGCGCATTGAAGACCTCCGGCGTCTCCCACTGCGGCGCATGACCTGCGCCTGGAATCACCTGCACTGCCCCGCGCCAGAGCGTCGGCATAGAGGTTCGGCCAAGTTCATCGTCGAGTTGGCGTTGATATGTTCGCCTCGATGAGGAGTTCCCGTGGATAAGCAGGGCAGCGAATCCTTCGCCAGGGCTGGCCGTGTAGGCGATGGTCTGATCCTCGATCGACAGAGAAGGTCTAACAACCGCCGCTTGTGAATCAACGCCTCATCAACGCCGTCGGGCTATGATGAAATTGTACAAGGGTGATGGCGACATGGGTGAAAGCTGCGCAAGATGTGCGATAGTGCACAGGCCACCGGTGGAGTGCCGTATCGCTTCTCACCCTCCTCGTTTTTACACTGAGAGAGAACCTGCAACGACAACCGACACAGAAACGCAGAGAGAAACACAGGAACAGAAAAGAGGGAAGGAGAAACGCAAGATGTTGCACAGCGAAGGGAACGTGTACGCAGATGGCGTTTGGCTGGCGCGAGTGCAATGCACAATATTGGACGAGGGTGAGCGCATTGCCCTGCGCATTTGCGACGGTGAACGCGATCTGTTCGCCCCTCCAATCCCGGCCGGTGAGTTCTGGCTGGAACTAAGCGAAGGTCATTGTTATCATTTCAAGCTGGTGGAAGGAAATCCTGTCATCGGCGCCTACATTGTTTCGATCGCAGCATCCTTCAGAACAGATGTTGAGCGATCACTTCGGCTCCCTCCCCTGGTCCGCTCGTGATGACGGTGCGCACGCTGCTCAACGTTTGGAGGCGTCTGAGCAGTTCGCGTTCAAAAACCGGCTCGCAGAGAAGATGGACGTTCGGCCCGGCGTCGATGGTGAAATAGACGGGCAATCCATCTTCTTTGCGCCAGCGCTGCACCGCATGCAGCACCTCGAGCGTGCCCGGCTGCCAGTAGAGCAGGCTGGGACGGCTGGTCATCATCACGGCGTGCATAGCGAGCGCATCCTGTTCGATCAAGGGGCCGAGACGCTCCAACTCGCGCAGGGCGATGGCGTTGCGCACCTCCTGCAGCATCGTGTACACTGCGTCCACGCGGGCGGCGTTGAATGGGCTGGTGAGCGCCAGGGCATGGCCGTTTTGGCTGCTCACGGCCTTCTCCGCCGTGCTGACGACCGCCACCACGTCGCGCAGGGCCCAATGTTCCGCCGGAAATAGTTGGCGCGCTACGCTGGTGACGTCGTCGTTCCCCCGCTCCCATTCCACATAACCGCCAAAGATGCTGCGGCTGGCCGAGCCGCTGCCGCGACGAGCGATGGCCGAGAGTCGCGTGCGGTCGAACGACAAGCCGATGGCTGCACAGGCCGCCACAGTCAACGCGGCAAAGGCGCTGGCAGACGAGGCGATGCCGGACGCCATCGGAAAGTTGTTGCGGCTGACGACGCATGCCCGAAAGCGACGATCGCCGGCCAAGTGACGAATCAGATCGAGGTGACGGATCACGCGTTCCGCCTTTGGGCCTACGGCGCGCTCGCCGTCAATCGTGATCTCGTCGGCGCTCAAACGGCCGGCGACGTCCCACTCGACCGTCGTCGTCGTATACAGTGCGCCAAGCGTCATGCTGATGGAATTGTTCAAGGGGATGTTCAGCCGCAGGTCGGCTGCGCCCCAATATTTGATGAAGGCGATATTGCTGCCCGCGCGCGCAGTGGCCTTGAAAGGTGATGCCTCTGAACGTTGCATAGACCTATGCGTTCTCCCGATCGACCCACTCTTCGAAGCGACGAATCAGATCGTCGAGGAGTTCATCGTGGGCCGCGAAGGTGACATCAACGCCGCCCTCAGTTTCCACAATCTCGGCGAACCATCCGATCCCTTCCACGCGACGTAGTTTTTCCTCGACGCCGCCGCCGAGCCGTTTCAGATAGGTTTCCGCCTGAGCCGGTGTGATCCCGGGAAATGAGAGCGTCTCGCGTTCATAGCGCTCTGCGCTTTGAAATTCCCGATACAGATTGTCTCGTTCGTCGCCGAACGAAGAGGTGCTGATGGGCATGTTCGCCACCCCTTTGATTTTCAGAGAATCGCCCATGGTTTTAAGGGAGCGATTTGCGTTTCATTCTATGCACGCGAGTATACCACCGGGGCTGATTGGAGACCAAGCAATTCTTGTGTCTTGAGGAATTTTGAGAGATGGATGACAGTTGAAATGCGAAAGTGGGCTATAATAAAGGCGATATATACGGGTGATGAGGCTCACCTCAAACCGCCGCCCTGGCTGATAGCCTCTACTGAGTCGATTCCGATTGGTGAATCCTCTGTAGAGGCTTTTTCTTTGCCTCGCCGGAGGAGAAGCAACAGGAGGCGCAACAATGAGCTTTGGAAGCATCCTTTTTGATCACGATGGCGTCCTGTGCGAAACCGAGGATGCGCTGCCATTCTTCTCCGATCTCCATCTGGATCGGGTGATCGACGCCATCATCGCCCCGAAGCGAGAATATGATCTCAAGCCGTTTTTCTTGACTCCCCTCCACAATGTGGAAACCATTCTGTATCGCCAGGAAGTGATGCGCGATCTCGAAAGTGAACCGTTGATGTCCATCTTGCGAGCCTTCGCCGAGCAGATGAGCATCGCGCGCCGCTATCTGGCGATGGTGGAGAAGTTAGATTTTGAACTGCACAAAAAGGGTTGGTTTCTGGAAGCGGCGCTGGTCTATTGCAACGCCGTGAAGAAGCTGGCCGGCCATTTGGAAAACAGCTGCTTCCGATCGCGCGGCCTAAGGCTGTTCCGAGATTACGTGATGCAGTATGTGCGTTCTTCGCCGTTTTTGTTATTGGCCGGCGAGGCGGATCAGGTGAAGAAGGCGCTGTCAGAGGTACGATATTGCGTCATTATCGAGAACGGCAAGTTCAAAGTGGGCCCCTATGAGGAGGAAGAGGACTACAGCGTCGAAGTAGAGACCACTTTCGCCAAGTTCAAGCAGGCTGCGGCCGAGGAATATCTGGTCAAGCTATCCCAAAGGAGCGGGATGAGCCACATCGAGGCCATCATCCTGGAGTTCGTGGCGAGGCTCTATCCTGAGCCGTTTGCAGCGTTGCGGGAGTTCTGCGCTCGCCACAATCCGTTTGTCGATGAAACGCTCCGCGCTTTCGATCGAGAGATTCAGTTTTATATTGCGTATCTGGAGTTCATCGGCGATTTTCGACGCGAAGGCTTGCCTTTTTGTTATCCGCAGGTGAGCGCCGAGGGTAGAGAATCGTCTGTGCGAGAAGGGTTCGAGCTGGCCCTTGCGCTCAGCATACGGCGACAAAGCGAAAGAGCCGTTGTCCGCAACGATTTCTTCTTGCGCGCGTCGGAGCGCATCCTTGTCGTCACCGGGCCCAATCAGGGCGGCAAAACCACCTTTGCGCGCATGTTTGGGCAGCTGCACTATCTAGCCAGCCTGGGTTGTCCTGTCCCAGGGCGAGAGGCTCGCCTTGTTCTGTTCGACAAGATATTCACCTATTTTGAAACGGAGGAGGATATTCGTAACCTGCGCAGCAACCTGGAGGACGACCTCTATCGCGTCCACAAGATTTTGAGCCAGGCTACTCCGCAGAGCCTTCTCATCTTCAATGAGCCTTTCGCCTCCACTGCGTTGCACGACGCCCTCTTTTTGAGCAAGGCGGTCATGGCGCGCGTGATTGACCTGGACGCCCGTTGCGTGTGGGTGACGTTTCTAGATGAACTCGCTTCGCTGAGCGAGAAGGTTGTCAGCATGGTGGCGACGGTTGATCCCACAGACCCGACGATTCGCACGTTCAAGGTCGTCCGACAACCGGCCAACGGTCTTGCGTACGCCTTTTCTCTTGCCCAGAAACATCGTCTCACTTATCACGATATTCAGGAGCGAATCCATGATGAAGGTCTTTCTACTGCATCCTGAGCAGGATTTTGATGCGTCCCAACCCTTGCCGCCGATGGCCGAAGATCTGATGCAAGATTTGGCGCTTAATGTGCTGCTTGAGGCGATGGCGAAAGGAGACGAGTTTCTGTTTCGGACGTTGCGTCAAGTTCTGTTGTCAAGCTTGCAAGACATGGCAGTGATTCAGTATCGTCAGGAAGTTCTCCAAGACTGTCTGAATCATCCCGATGTGATCAGGCGGATCTACCGCATTCCTCTGGAGTTTATGGAAAGGAAACGGCGGCAATGGCTGTGGATTTCGACTCGATATTCGCCTCCGGCCTCAATTTTGAACAGCGCGCAGCAGATGCTGGCAGCTACGCTGGATCTGCTTTGGGAGCTGCGACGGATCGCCGACGCACATGCAGAGCAATTCACCTCCAGAGGCTTTCGTCGCTTTTTTGCGATGATTCAACAGGAGCTTGATGATCCCTATCTCGCCCTCGTCGAGCGGCAGGTCAATGCGTTGCGATTCCCGCAAGGCGTGCTGCTGAGCGCCCGGCTGGGCGCAGGGAATGAAGGCGCGGAGTATGTCCTGCGTAAGCCGAACAACGCCGATCAACCCTGGATTAAACGCATGCTGACGCGAAAGTCGCCCACCTATTCATACACGCTACATCCTCGTGATGAGGCGGGCGCTAGAATTTTGGGAGAGTTGCGCGACCGGGGAGTGGCGCGGGCTGCCAATGCCGTTGCGCAGGCGGCCGACCACATCGAGAGCTTCTTCAAGATGTTGCAATTCGAGCTAGCGTTCTACATCGGCTGCTTGAATTTGTATGAAGAGCTGAAGCGACTCGCCGCGCCGATCACCTTCCCGAGGCCTGCACCCCTCCGAGAGCGGCGCCTTACGTGCACAAATCTGCACGACGTCACCCTTTTGTTGACGATGCAGCAAGCCGTGGTGGGCAACAGCATCGCCGCCGACGGCAAAGACCTGATCGTCATCACCGGCCCAAACCGGGGAGGGAAGACCACCTTCCTGCGCAGCGTCGGCGCTGCGCAACTGATGATGCAGTGCGGAATGTTTGTCCCGGCCGCCTCTTTTTCCGCCAATTTGTGCACAGGTCTTTTTACCCACTTCAAGCGGGCGGAGGACAAAACGTTGGAGAGCGGGAAATTTCAAGAAGAGCTGCAGCGTATGAGCGCGATCGTCGCTCATCTCACGCCCAATGCCTTGCTTTTGTGCAACGAGTCCTTTGCCTCGACGAACGAACGTGAAGGCTCTGAGATCGCCCGGCAAATCGTCAGCGCTTTGCTCGAAAAACGCGTGAAGGTGGCCTACGTCACCCATATGTATGAATTGGCGCATCATTTTTGGGAGCACAAGTGCGCCAACGCGCTTTTCTTGCGAGCGGAGCGATTGCCGGACGGAACGCGCACGTTTCGGCTGCAAGAAGGCGAACCGCTGGAGACGAGCTACGGCGTCGACGTATATCGCAGGATTTTTGGAGAAGACAACGAGCCATTGCAGCAGGAATCAGAATTTGCCCGCTACAGCGGTTCACTCCAGGGGCAACAATAACAGTGGAATCTCCATCTCCTGCGGCGTTAATCCGCCGTGATGGCCATAGTATTTCTGCTTGAAGCGACCATCGCCCCACCAGTAGACGCTTTCGCCGGGGTAGGTCAAGACGACAAGATTCCCTACGCGCGCTTGAAACGTTTCTGAGATCGGCCCCGGCCCGAAGTACCCCTCCTGAATCATTTTGTCCACGCGGCGCACCTCTCCGCGCTCGCCGACGATGCGCGAAAGCAGTTCCTGCGCTTCGTCCAGATGCTCCTCATAGGCGTGAATAAAAAAATCGCGACAGGAACCGGCCGGCGCCAGAATGTGCCCACGGCGGTTGGTGCGCAGCAGCGGGCGCACCTTCTCGAAGCCGGGCGTTTGATCCAGGTAGAGCGTGGTTCTCGGGTCGGTCTCCACCTGACCATGGTCGGCGATGATCATGAGCAACGCGTCCTTAAAGCGGCCCAGGATGTCGCGTTGCAGCCAGCGCTCGATGACGTCCAGCGTGGCTTCTAGGTCGGCGCGACTTTGCAGGCGTCGGGGGCCGTGCACATGGCAGACCGCGTCGAAGTCGCCGAAGTAGCCGACCAGCCACATCGGCTCCTGGGCGCGACGTAGCGTTTGTGTCATGGTCGCCAAAGCCTCAGGGATCGTCAGGTAGGGGATCATGTGCGCGCCTTCCCCCATCTGTTTGGTGTAGGTCGAATTGGCGAACTCGCGCGGCTGTACGAGATAAGTCCGCACGCCGTGCGCCGCCAGTCGCTGCGCCAACAGCCCCGGCGGAAGCAACGCAGTGCCCTTCACGCCCCACTCTGTCAGGGACTCGCGCTTTTCATCGCCGGCGAAAGAGAAGAGCAACGGCGCAATCATGGCGTCCACCGTCGGTTCATAGTAGAACCACTCATAGACGCCATGCTGCCCGACCGGAACACCGGTGTAAAGCGTCGTCACATGCGCGCTGGTGGTGGAAGGGAACTGCGAAGTGAGCTTGGCGATGCTTCCCCGCCGGGTGAAATGTCGGATCAGCGGATGATCTTGAAAGCGTTCAAAAAAGCGCCAGCCGAAGGCGTCGATGAACAGCGTAACGATGCGCAGGAAGCGGTGCTTTGTCTTGCGCCAGCCTTCGGGCCGCAGCGGCGAGTCGCCATCGCCCGTGAACAGATGTTGCACAAAATCGGGAATCTCGGCGAAGCTGGCCTCCCCGTAGCGAGGGCGGATGAAGATGTGGTCGGACGAACGATGTGCACCCATCAGCGATTTTCTCCGAAGAATTCGATCAGCAGTCGATTCACCGTCTCCGGCTCTTCATGTTGCACCCAATGCGTGGCTTCCTCCAGGAAAATGAGCCGCCCCTCGTCGCAGAGGTCGATGCTCGGCCGGGCCATTTTACGGTCGAGCGCGATGTCGTTGGCGCCCCAGATCATCAGCGTCGGGACGCGGATGCGCCCCAGCTCGGCGGCCTGCCCTTGATAACGTACCGCCGCACGATACCAGTTGAGCATAGCGGTGAGCGCCCCCGGCTGCGACCACGCCTGTTTGTAGGCCAGCAGGTCGTCGTCGGTGAAGGTCCCTCGTCGGCTGCTGCCTTTGAGCATGCGGATCAGGTCGGTGTAGTCGTTGCGGCGCAGGCTCGCTTCCGGCAGCCAGGGCAGTTGAAAGAAAAAGATGTACCAGCTCTTCTTGCGCTGCTCCGGGTCCTTCAGCACGGTGCGCCGCATCACCGCCGGGTGCGGCACGTTGAGGATTGCCAGCTTCTTGACAAGATGCGGATAGCGACCCGCCACCCACCACGCCACCGCCGCCCCCCAGTCGTGGCCGGCGAGATAGACTTGCTCGCGCCCCGAAGCTTCGATCAGGCCGACGACATCACGCGCCAGGGTCTCGATGTGATAGGCGGAGACGCCCGTCGGCTTGTCACTGCGATTGTAGCCGCGCTGGTCAGGCGCCCAGACGTGGAAACCGGCCTTCGCCAGCGCAGGCAATTGCTTGCGCCAGCCATACCAAAATTCGGGAAAGCCGTGCAACAAAATGACAAGCGGGCCCTCTTGTGCGCCCGCCATCACTACGTGTACGTTGACGTCGTTGACACGCATTTTGTGCACCTGCCTTTGCGACTCACCCTTTCACGTCGACCTCTCTTTTCCAGTCTACCAGAGCCAGCGCCAGATCAGAAAGAACGTCATGCCGAAGAGGATGGTGGCGAGCAGGTTGCGCGCGCGCCATGCCAGCAGGCCGGAGGCTACGCCCGCCACCAGATAGGCGTTGCCGGGATGCAGATCGAGCGTTCCATTTGGCGTCAGCATTGCCGGGACGACGATGGCGGCCAGCACCGCCGGTGGAATGAATTTCAACGCATCCACCACCGGCTGCGGCAGTGCAACGCGGCTCACCAGCGCAAGCGTCGGCCAACGAATCAGAAATGTCACGACGGCCATGCCGGCCACCAAAGCAATTTCATTCCAGGTCATACGATCTCCATCGTCAGTCGCTTTGCCTGTGTGACCTTGTGCACCGACAGGTCGCTCAAAGCCCCCGCTACGGAGGGGGAAGGCGTTCTGCAGTCGGTTGTGTCAACGGTTCGCTTCTGTGTGCAGTCATCCATCGCTCGGTGAGCGTTCCGGCCAAGACGCCCGCCAGCGCCGCCCCCATCAGCCCCAGCCGATTGGGCAGCCCTGCCAACAACAGCGCCGTTGCGCCGGCGACCAGCGCGCTCATCGTCACCGGTCGACTGCGCAGCCCAGGGGTGATCATGCCGATAAAGGTGACGATGAGGGCGAAGTCCAATCCCCAGCTGCTTGGATTGGGCAACGTGCGGCCGGCGAAAATGCCGATCCAGGTGCAGAGTTGCCAGTTGATGTACATAAAAAGCGCCGATCCCAGAAAGAACCAGTGCTTGTAGGGCGAGGCGTCTGGCTGACGATAGCGCTCAATAACAACCAGAAAGCTCTCGTCGGTGAGCCAAAAGGCCAGCGGCGCCAGCCAACGCTGCGGCAGATGCTTCATGTACGGCGCCAGCGTCACGCTATA
>JANWYX010000435.1 GCA_025055055.1 Caldilinea sp.
TGGCGGGGGGATTAGGTCAGCCCTTTGTCGATGCGGTTCACCTCGTGGCGCAGTGCCCCGGCGCCATCATGACGACCGGCTCTGGCACCTCGGGCGCAATCGCGCGGCGGCTGGCGCATCTGCTGGCGACGTGTGGGATGCACGCCTTTTTTGTACATCCTGCCGACGCCCTGCACGGCCCCTCGGCGGCAGTGGCGCCCGGCGATGTCTTGATTGCCCTCTCCAAGGCCGGCAAGAGCGCCGAGATCAACCACTTTGCGCGCGTCGCGCGCGAGCGCGGCGGCAAGGTCATCAGCCTGACCTGGAAGCCCGACTCGGAGCTGGGCGGCTTGAGCGACGTGGTGCTGACGCTGCCCGCCGCCGTCTATGCCGAGGGCGAGGGCGTGCTCCCCTTCGGCAGCACACTGGCGGCCGGCGCGCTATGCGACGCCCTCTGTCTGGCCGCCAAGAATCTGCGCGGTTTCGACTTGGCAACGTTGGCGCAGACCCATCCCTCCGGCGCTACGGCGGAGCTGGTTAAAAAACAATGACCAGAAAATAATTCAGAAAAGAGAAAACAAATGACCAACCTGCCACCCTACATTCGGGTCAGTGAAAACCACCGTTTCTTACAGACCGAAAGCGGCGCGCCCTTTTTCTGGCTGGGCGACACCGCATGGGAGCTTTTCCACCGGCTCAGCCTCGAAGAGGCCGAACGCTATCTGGAAAACCGCCGTCGCAAGGGCATGAACGTGATCCAGGCAGTCGCTCTGGCCGAATTTGACGGCGTTCGCACGCCCAACGTCTACGGCGACCTTCCCTTGCTCGACGAAGACCCGACGCGGCCCAACGAAGCCTACTTCCGCTATGTCGACGCCGTGATCGACAAGGCGGCGGAAAAGGGCCTTTACGTCGGCCTCCTGCCGACGTGGGGAGACAAGGTGACGCCGATGTGGGGCGTCGGGCCGGCGATCTTCACGCCGGAGAACGCATACACGTATGGTCGCTGGCTAGGCGCCCGCTATCGAGAGCGCAGCAATATCCTCTGGATTCTAGGTGGAGACCGACCGACGCTGCACGAGCAGAAGGACTATCGTCCGATCTGGCGCTCAATGGCCGCCGGCATCGATGAAGGCGCAGGCGGACGGCCGCTCAAGACCTACCACCCTTGGGGCGGTCACTCCAGCTCCGAAGAGCTGCACGAGGAAGCCTGGCTCGACATGAACATGATGCAGTCCGGCCATGGCAGCGGACGCAGCGTCCCGGTCTGGGAGATGGTCGAACGCGACTACGCATTGACGCCGGTCAAGCCTACGCTTGACGGAGAGCCCAATTACGAGGATCACCCGATCAATCCATGGCCGACGTGGAACCCGGCTAACGGCTACTATCGCGATCACGACGTGCGCCGGCAGACGTACCGTTCGGTCTTCGCCGGTGGCTGCGGCGTGACCTACGGGCATCACGCCATCTGGCAGTTCTGCGGCGTCCGCTATCCACCGATCAATCATGCCGATCGTCCTTGGACTGAAGCACTGAATCGTCCGGGAGCGATGCAGATCGGCTATTTGCGCCGACTCATGGAGTCGCGACCCTATTTCAGCCGCATTCCCGACCAGGGCATTCTGATCGACAATCCAACCGAACGTGGCAGCCACATGCGCGCCACGCGCGATGCAGAGGGCCGCTACGCCCTCATTTACACGCCGTTGGTACAGCCGATCACAGTGACGTTGGACTGGGTGGCCGACGCACAGGTGCGCGCCTGGTGGTATAATCCACGCACCGGCAACGCCTCCCTCATCGGCGCTTTCGCTGCGCGCGGCGCAGCAACCTTCCATCCCCCGTTCGACGGCCCTGACTGGGTGCTCGTGCTCGACGCAGTGAGTGCGGAATTCGGGCGACCGGGAGAAGGATAGAACACGGATGAGGCGGATGAAACAGATTGACGCAGGTTAAAAATATCTGCGGATATCCGCCATTGACACCTTCACATTCTCGAGAGCGGATTCTGAGCATGAAAGCAGCGATTCAAACAGGCGTTCGCCAATTTGAAGTGCGCGAAGTTCCCGACCCACCATTGCCCGAAGATGGCGTCCTCCTCAAAGTCACGGCGTGCGGCGTCTGCGGCTCCGACCTGCGACGCTGGCGCGAGGGGCTGCCGCCCGGCGTGGAGGGAATCATCCCAGGGCACGAGATCGCCGGAGAAGTGATCGCGGTGGGCCCCAAAGTCGCGTCCATCGCCGTCGGCGACCGCCTGGCGGTGGGACCGGACATTCATTGCGGGCGCTGCTGGTATTGCCGGCGCGGCCTGTTCAACCTGTGCGACCAGACGCGGTTTCTGGGCATCACTCCCGGCCACCCCGGCGGCTTTGCCGAGAAACTGGCGATCAGCGGCGAAGTGCTGGCCAACGGCGTCGTCCACCCGATCCCGAACAACCTGTCCGACGAGATCGCCGCCCTGGCCGAGCCGTGCTCTTCGGTGCTGGCTTCGCACATCAAAACCAACACCAGCCTGAACGACGTCGTCGTGGTGATCGGCGCCGGACCGATCGGCGCCCTATTGACCTTAACGGCCAAGGCGCGCGGGGCGCGGGCGTTCATCGTCGTGCGCAACGACCGCCGCCGCGCGCTGATCGCCCGCTTTGAGCCGGACGCCATCATCGATAGCAGCCGAGAGGATATGGTGGCGCGCGTGCGCGAGCTGACGCACGGCTTGGGCGCCGACATCGCCATCTGCGCCAATCCCGACGCCTCCACGCAAGAAGCGGCGGTGCAAATGGTGCGCAAAGGGGGAAAGGTTGTGCTCTTCGGCGGCCTGCCCAAGGCCAACCCGATGACCACACTGGACAGCAACCGCATTCACTACGGAGAAATCGAGGTGATCGGCGCCTTCTCCTATCATCCCACCGCACACGCCATGGCGCTCGACCTCTTTGCACGCAAGGTGATCCCGGTTGAAACGTTGATTACCCACCGCTTTGCGCTCAACGAAATCGATGCGGCGTTCGCCGCCGCCAGCAGCGGAGAAGGCTTGAAAGTGCTGATTAAGCCATAAACGAGCCACGAAAGACGCAAAGGGTCGAAAAGTGTGAATTTCTTCTGCACCTTTGCGTTCTGCGTAATCCACGGACTCGAAAGGAGGAACGATGTCGCTGATCGGTCTGGACATCGGCACAACCGGCTGCAAAGCCATGATCTTTGCGCAAGACGGCCGCGTCCTGGCGCAGGCTCGGCGCGAGTACGCGATCCAGACGCCGCAGCCCGACCGGGCGGAGCAGGACGCCGAACAGGTCTGGGCGCTGGCCTGGCAATGTCTGCGCGAAACGGCGACGCAGGCGAAAGACGATCCACCTGTGGCGCTGGCGCTCTCCTGTCAGGGGGAGGCGGTGATCCCGGTCGACCGCCACGGCCGCACCCTGCGCCCTGCCATCCTGGGCATGGACACGCGCACGACGGCCGAAAATGCCTGGCTGGCGGAAATCCTGGGCGCAGACGCCCTCTTCCAACGCACGGGAATGCCTGTGCACACGATCAACACGCTACCCAAACTGCTCTGGCTGCAACGCCATGAGCCGGAACTTTGGCGAAAGGCTCACCAATTTTTACTATACGAAGATTTTTTCTTGCGCCGGCTAGGCGGCGATGCCGTCGTCAGCGTCTGTCTGGCCTCGCGCACGCAAATGATGAACCTTGCCTCCGCCGACTGGGACGATGACATCCTGACGCGCTGCGCGATCGAACGCACCCGACTGGCGAAACCGGCGCCGCCCGCCGGCGGCGTGGTGGGCAAGCTGCGCACCGAACTCAAGCAACAGCTCGGTCTCGCTCAGGACCTCTGGCTCGTCAGCGGCGGCCACGACCAGGCCTGTGCAGCGCTGGGCAGCGGCGTGATTGACCCGGGCCTGGCGATGGTCTCAACCGGCACTGCCGAAGTGGTCGAGGTGGCAATGGAGTCGCCGACGCTGGCGCCCGCCCTGCAGAAGGGAGGCGTCTCCGTCTATCGTCACGTCGTTCCCGGCTTGTATCTGGCAATGACACTCAACCACAGCGGCGGATTGGTGCTGCGCTGGTTTCGCGACCAATTCGGTCGCCCGGAGATGGAGCAGGCCGCCGCCACCGGCGTCGATGCCTATGACCTGCTGCTGGAGGGAGCGCCGCCGGGGCCAACCCGCCTGCTGCTGCTGCCTCACTTTGCCGGCAGCGGCACGCCTACGCTGGACGTGCACTCGAAGGGGGCGATCCTGGGCCTGACCTTCGCCACAACCAAAGCGGAAATCGTTAAGGCGGTGCTCGAAGGGTTGACCTACGAGCTGCGCCTGAACCTCGACCTGCTGCGCGCTGCCGGCGTGACGATTCACGAGCTCCACGCCGTCGGCGGCGGCGCTCGCAGCGATCTCTGGCTGCAGATCAAAGCCGACGTTTGTCGCACTCCTCTGCGCATCCCCGCCGTCACCGACGCCGCCTGCCTGGGCGCCGCGCTGCTGGCCGGCGTCGGCGCAGGCGTCTATCCTGATTTCGCTGCGGCCGTGACGCAGACCGTGCACTGGCGCAAGCACATCCGGCCATCCACCCGGTGCACGGAGGCCTACGAGGCTCAGTACGCCCGCTACCGCAGGCTCTATCCGCTGCTGGCGGAGCTGCTCGCCGAACTGTAAAATCTACGGCGAGTCACGATATGGCCTCTTCGCCATGTCGTGGTACACTCTTTTTTCATGAACAATCGTTGGCTTGGAATTGCACTGCTCGTCAGCGCATTGGCGCACGTTGTCCTGTTGACGCCGACGCCGATGCTGGCGCAGGCGCTGGCGGTATTGGTGATCGCCGGGTTTGTGCCCGGCGCGTTGTTGATCGAAGCGTTGGTGGGGCGAAGCGCCTCGCGGCCGGACTTTTTAGAACGGCTCCTGTACAGCATCGCAGCGGCGTTTGGCGTCATAGTGCTCGTCATGCTGCTACTGAGCTATCTGCCCGGCGGGCCAACGCAGCTTCCGACGTTGTTGGCTTTTGATGCGCTGACACTGACGCTCCTCCTCTGGGTATGGCTGCGCAGACACCAGACGCCGGGCGAGCCGGCCTGGCCCTCTCTCGGCGGCGACCGACGTTGGCTGTGGGTTGGCCTGGCCGTGTTGCTAGCGGTGGGCGCAGGCACACGCTTCATCGGGCTGGGATACGCTGATTTCCAAGGCGATGAGGCGCGAGCCGCCCTGCGCGCAGCGGCCGTGCTGCAGGGCTACGAAGATGTATTGATGCTCCACAAAAAGGGGCCGACCGAAATTCTCCTGCCTACCGTCCTGTACACACTGACAGGTCATCTCACCGAACAGACAGCGCGCCTGCCGTTCGCCATTGCCAACCTGGCCGGCCTACTGGCGGTCTTTCTGCTCGGCGCGCGACTCTATCGACCGCTGGCCGGCTGGATCGCCGCCATGTTTCTGGCGTTCGATGGCTATTTCATCGGCTTTGCCCATATCGTCCAATACCAAAGCATCGTTTTCCTGACTTCGGTGCTGGCGGTGCTGGTCCTTTATCGACTTTACGTAAAACCTATTGCTGCGACAAACTACCTGACGCTGGCTGCCATTCTGCTGGCGACCGGCATGCTCTCCCACTATGAAGGTGTGTTGCCGGCACTGCCGGCGGCAGTTTTCTTGGCGGCGACCTTCTGGCGCTATCGAGACCGGTGGCGCTATTTGCTGGGGGCCACAGCGGTCGGGGCAGCGGTGGGGGTCTTGTCGCTCGGCACTTTTTATTTTCCGTACCTCTATCATGAACGTTTCGCCGCCACCTACACCTATCTCACTGCGCGTCGCATTGGGGGCAACCCACCGTACAACAATCTGAATGACGTCTTTCTGCGCACCACACTCTATAGCACCAGCCTCCAGGTGCTGCTCTGGATTGTTTTGACGTTGTCGGCGGCGCTGCGCGTGGTGCAGCAAACTTTCCGCCGTCCGTTCAGCTTGTTCCTTTCGGCGTTGATTACGCTCTTTTTCGGCGTCACCCTCTTCTGGCCGGAATGGTTCACCATCGGCGGCAAGGATTGGATCATCCTTCCCTTCACGCTGGTCTTTGGCCTGATCGTCCTGCTGCCTCGTCAACGTCTGGAAAATCGGGTGATCTGGCTCTGGTTCGGCGCGGTGATGATTCTGGCGCTCTTTCTGGTCGAAAAACCGCGCACGCACGTCTATACCTTCTTTATGCCCTGGGCGCTGATTGCGGGCAATGAACTCTCGTTGCTATGGGGCACGCTGCGAGAGCGCATCGGCGCGGCGCAAGCGAAATGGGTGGGCGCAAGCGTCGCCGCAGCGCTCTCCGTCTACTTCGGCCTTTATGCCTATCACTTCTTCCTCAGCCAGGAGGAAGTGCTGCTCAACTATTTTGAGAAGCGGCCGCCGGGCTACTGGACCGTCTATGAAGAGCCGGACAATAAAGCGCGCTTCGGCTATCCCCTCAACAATGGTTGGAAGACCATCGGCGAGCTGTATCGCCAAGGCGTGCTCAGCGGCCCCTACGAAACGAACGAAAAGGAGGCGTGGGTGCCGGCCTGGTACACGCGCGGGGAGGAGCGCTGTCGCCGAGACGCACTATGGTTTTTTGAGATTCGCAACTTGGAGCCCTGGACGAACGAAGACATGCTCGCCATGGAGCACTATCTGCGCCAAGGCTTCGAGAAGTGGGGACGGGTGCAGGTCAACGGTCGCGACAAGATGATCATCTACAAACGCACCGGCGCTCGCCATGAATTTCCAACGCAGCTACCCAATGAAGGATTGATCACCTATCGCAACGAGGAATTTGTAGATGCCTTCGATCGACATGCGCTGGCCGACCTGCCGCTCACCTATCCCTCGGTCGATCCGCCGATCGCTTTCCCGTTGTACGCCAACCTGGGCAACCTGATCGCCCTGGAGGGATACGACATTCGCTACGAAAAACCGCTGCGCCAGGGAGACAACATCTATCTGACGCTCTTTTGGCGCGCCCTGCGGCCGATCGATAAGTCCTACAAGGTCTTCAACCAAGCCTACTTCGGCGACGGGCAGATCGTGGCGCAGCGCGACGGCTATCCGGTCTGCGAAGGCCGCGACACCTGGCGTTGGGACCCGGGCGAGCTGGTCGCCGATCCCTACATTATCCCGGTCAAGGAAGATGCGCCCGACGGCCTCTATCCGCTCTACACGGGCATGTATTTGGAGGAGACCTTCGAGCGGCTGCCGATCGTGGATGAGGAGGGTAACGAGATCGGCACGCAGGTGCATTTGACTGACATCCGCATCGGAGAAGAATGACGCTGCGCTATCGCCAGGCGGCCTGGCTGCTTTTTCTTTTCCTGCTGGCGTGGCTGCCGCGCACGCTGGCGCTCGATGCTTACGTATCACCCGACGAGCGCAAATGGCTGGCGCGTTCGGCCAACTTCGCCTACGCCCTCAGCCACGCCGATTTCGCCCAGACCTTCCAGCGCGAACATCCAGGCGTCACCGTGATGTGGGCGGGCGCGCTCGGCCTGCTCGGCGCTTTTCCCGAGTATCCGCAGCAGGCGCCGGGCTACTTCACTTGGGAGCGCGAGCACCTCGAGGCATGGGTGAAGGCAAACAGCGCTCACACGCCGCTGGAGCTGTTGGTGGCCGGCCGCCGCTGGATCGCCTTCGGCGTGGCGCTGCTCCTATGGCTGGGTATCTTTCCCATGCGGCGTCTGCTCGGAAGCGACGGCGCCTATCTGACCTTCATTTTTCTCGCCGTCGACCCTTTCGGCGTAGCGCTCTCGCGACAGCTTCACCCGGACGGCTTCGTCGCCAGCTTCATCTTCCTCTCGCTGCTCTTCTTCATGGCCTGGCTCTACGGCGGCCGTCTGTGGCGCGACCTGCTGCTTTCCGGCATCTTCATGGGGCTGGCATGGCTGACCAAAACGCCCGCCGCACTGCTGGCGCCGATCGGAGGCGTTTTGCTTGTCGTGCAATGCTGGCGCGTGTGGCGCTCTCGCCGTCAAATTCTAGGTGCCGATCCTTACGTAGACCAGGACGAGTCCTCGTCTCATCCCGGCGGAGGCGCATCCGCAGTCGCCATCATTCGCCGACTCTGCCTCGGTTACGTGCTGTGGGGCGCCGTCGCAGTCGCAACCTTCGTGTTGTTGTGGCCGGCGATGTGGGTGAACCCGCTCGGCACATTGCTGCGTATGGCGACGGAAATGGAAGCCTACGTCGAGGGGCACGTTAACCCGAACTTCTTCCTGGGCGCGCCTACAGACGACCCAGGCCCATTCTTTTATCCGGTGGCGCTCCTCTTTCGCACCACGCCCGCCGTTCTGATCGGCGTTGTGGCGGCGCTCGTCTTTTCTATGCGCCGGGAATGGATTTTTGCCGACGCGAGTACGAGTCGCACGGTGCGCGGCGCGCTCTTCTTCGCACTGGTTTTCATTGCAGCAATGAGCGTGCCCGCCAAGAAATTCGACCGCTACATCCTACCCGCCTTTCTCGCCTTCGATCTGGCGGCGGCGGTAGGCTGGCTGGCGCTCGCACAGACGCCGTGGCGCATCGAAGTCGGCGGTTGGCTGCAGCGTCTGCGGAGCGCGCCGCCGGCCGCAACGCTTCTGGGCGCAGCATTTGCACTGCACGGCGTCTTCACCGCGCTCACCTATCCCTACTACCTGACGTATTACAATCCGCTCGTCGGCGGCAGCCGCACTGCGCCGCAGGTGCTCTTTGTCGGCTGGGGAGAGGGGCTGGACGCGGCAGCGCGCTGGCTCAATACACTGCCGGGCAGTGAAAATTTTCGCATCGCCGCGTGGTATGCAGACGGACCTTTTTCCTATTTTTCCGACGGCGTGGCTGTGCCGATGGGGTATAGCTCCCCGCTTTCGTGGCTCGACACCGACTACGCTGTCACATATATCAACCAGTGGCAGCGCCAACTGCCCTCGCAAGAAGCCGTAGCCTGGTTTGAGGCGCAGACGCCTGTCCACGAGGTGCAGGCAAACGGCCTGACATTGGCGCGCATTTACGACTTGCGCAACACGCTGCTGCCTCCCTTCATTGCGCTTAACACCGCGCCGGCGACCGATTTCGGCGGCGCCATCCGGCTGATCGGCGTCGAGATGGAAACAGCGCACATGGCACCCGGGACGTCTCAGCTTGTCACCTTCTATTTGCAGGCGCTGGCGCCAATGGAGACCGACTACAACGTGCTTGTGCGCCTGCTCGACGTCCACGGCGAAGAACGCTGGCGCGACGAAGGATGGCCCTGGGGTGCGCCGACAAGCGACTGGCCGGTGCGCCAGGTACGCCCGGACGGTCATACGCTTGCGCTTGCCGACGACATGGCGCCCGGCCTCTATCAGCTCGCGCTTTCCTTCTATGATCCGGCCACCTTCGAGCCGCTGGCTGCGGTCGATGCGCGCACAGGCGAACGCCTGCCCGGCGACGAACGCAAAATCGCCCTGGTGCAGGTCGGGGCAGCGCCGGGCGCTCCTGCGCTCGAACCGCCTTTCACCTTCGGCGCAGTTGCCCGTCTATCCGGCGCCTTCATTGAGAACGGCTCTCCGAAAGAGCAAACGGCGCGCATCCATCTCCAGTGGGACGCGCTGACCACGCCCCTTGAAGCCTACACAACTTTCGTGCACATCGTCGACGAAAGAGGCGAACTGGTCGCCCAGCGCGACCAGCCGCCGTTGGACGGCTTCGCCCCAACCACCACCTGGCAGCCCGGACAGCGCATTGTAGATGTCATCGCCGTGGCGCTGCCGGAACATCTGCCACCTGGACGCTATCCGGTGCGCGTGGGGTTGTATGTGGGCGACAGGCGCCTGCCGGTTGCTCGCGGCGAACAGAACGTCGGCGATTTTGCCGTCATCGGGGAGATCGTCGTTCCATGAAAGTCTCCCTACCCGTTCCGCACCAGGAGCACATCGAAAACACCAGGGAGCCAGAGGAAGAAAACCGCGGCGCGTTGAGAAAGCGCCTTCTGGTTTCGCTGGCGGCGGTCGGCCTCCTGCTCGTTTTGGGATTCTGGTTGCGCTGGCGGCATATCCAGAACGTCAGCCTGCACGTGGATGAGTTCACGACGTTGTGGGCGGCGAGACGCACATTAGAGCTTGGCGCGCCGCTCATGCCCAGCGGCGTGCTCTACACGCGCGGGCTGCTTGCCACCTACGTCACCGCCCTTGCAGGCGTGCTCGCCGGCCTCGACTATACAACGGGACGCCTACCGGCGCTTTTCTTCAGTCTTGCCACCATCGCAGCCGTGTTCGTTATCGGCCGCCGCGTATGGAACGGACGCGTGGCGTGGCTGGCCGCACCGGGGTTGACGCTGCTGCCGGAGGCGATCGTCTGGGGCGGCCGCGCGCGTTTTTACGCACAGTTGCAGTTTTTTACGCTGCTGACTGTGTGGGCGGCGTTTTGGGCCGTAAAAGCCATCAACTCAGAAGAAGGCTGGAACAAAGAGCTTTTCAAACGCCACCTGCTCTTTTCGCTTTGCTTCCTCTTGGCGCTCTTCTCCCAGGAGCAGACAGTTTTGCTCTATCCTCCATTGTTGCTGGGCATGGCGCTGTGGCGAGGCCGGCGATGGCTGTTGCGCCGCGAGGTCTGGCCGGCGCATGCACTCATCCTGACCGGCATGGCTGTCCGCTACGTCATCGAGATCGTCGGGCAGCCGGGCTTTTTCGAGACGATCCAGGCGGAGCGCCCGTATGTGACCCCGCGCTTCGACGTTGCGACAGCCTGGCCAGCCTATGCCCCGCTGCTCGTGGCCCCGGAGCGGCTGCCGTGGACGTTGGCGGCGTTGTTGGCGGTCGGCGCAGCGTTGGTTGCCTTGGCGCAACGGCGATGGCGCATCGTCCAACTCGAGCCTTTTCATCAAGCGACACTGTTCTTCGCCTGGCCTTTTCTCTTTGTGCTCCTCTTCATCCTGACCCTGGTCGGCGGACAGTGGCGCGAGGCGCGCTATCTCTTCCTGGTGCAGCCGCTCTGGCTGCTGACGGGTGCAGCGGGGGCCGTCTGGCTGTTTGAGGCGCTGTTTACGCGAGAGCAGTGGCGATGGGCGATAACGCTCGCCCTTTCCGGGGTCGTCGTATGGACGGGCTGGCAGCCTGCGCTGGCGGCCACCACGCGTCAGGTCGAAGGCTATGACCGCGTCTTCGAATATGTGGCCCGACACCGTCAGCCGGGCGACGTGGTGATGACACCGCAGCCGCCGGCCTGCGCCTTCGTGCTCGGCGAGCCGTGCGATTTTTATGCGGTGCAGCGGGTCTACGAAGAGTTCGTCATCGCCAGGAACGGGGCCCTCGTCGATCGCTGGTCCGGCGCGCGTTTGCTCCACCAGACTGTGCAGCTTGAAACGACGCTGCGCCGTGCACCACGTGTGTGGTTGGTGACCGACGCCTTTCGTCTTGCTACCCGTTACGAAAACGATTTTTTGCGCACAGTGATTGAGCAGTTCGACGTCGCCTTCCAAGAGCGCGGCGTCATGGCGTTGCTGGCGCAGGGCCGGCGAGAGCAACCTGCATATCAACTCGAGCGCGCCTTCGACCCACCCCTCCGCTTTGGCCGCCTGAAACTGCTCGAATGGCGTAGCACAACGCCGGTCGTCGGCGAGCCGCTGCACATCGAACTCACCTGGCAAGCGGCCACCTCAATTGACCGCCAACTCAATACATCCTTGCGTCTCGTCTCTGAGGAGGAGAGTGTGCTCGCCCAGCAGGATGGCCCGCCCGCGCGCGGCATCCTTCCGACGACGCTCTTCTTTGAGGCTGCGCTGCCGGATTTCAAAGTGCTTGCTCCAACGACGGAGCTACAGCCCGGGCGCTATCGTTTAGAAGTGGTGGTGTATGACCCGGACACCGGCGCCGTTGAGGAAGGTCCGCTCTCGATTGGAGAGATCGAAGTGAGATGAATCATGTTTAAAAAGCGGCGACGAATTTTTGACCTCTCAGCCGTTCTATGGTATATTGGCAACGTAATCGCCGCGGGGTGGAGCAGCGGTAGCTCGTCGGGCTCATAACCCGAAGGTCGTAGGTTCGATTCCTACCCCCGCTACTCAAACCGCCAGCAGGCTGCTGGCGGTTTCTAATCCGGCGATGTAGCTCAGCGGTTAGAGCGAGGGCTTCATAATCCCTAGGTCACTGGTTCAAATCCAGTCATCGCCACCAAAGTCGGGTGCATCATCCTCCTGACCCATCGTTGTCTTGAGCGGCAGCGATGGGTTTTCTTTTGCAAGCGCTTCTTTATCGGCTGCGCACCGTCAACGGCAAATAGAGCCGATAGGTCGTCGCCGCACGCACACTGTGAAACCGGCAGATCACCGTCTCCCCGTTTTCGATGCTGAGCGTCGCCTGCACCCCCTCTCCGCTGACGAGCGGTTGCGAACCGCTCGCGCACTGATAGGAAGTGCGATAGTTGCCGCCGCTGCGTTGGATCAGCTCTAGGGTATAGGCGCCGGTGAAGACGGTGCGCAGACCGGTGCCGGCGCCGCCGGGCAACGTTGTGGTGTATGTCGTCGGCCCGCTTATGCGCAGCTCCCATTCGCCGCCGGAGGCCGCCGGTTCGACGGTGTGACGCACCTCCAACGAGCCGGTGCGCCGCGTTAAGGTGAAGGTGCACTGCACGCGGCTTTGGGCGTTGACTGCAACTTGAAAGGCGCTGCCCTCGCCGTTTGGGCCGGGCCGACCGTCCACAGTACAGGCGTAGCCGACGTCATAGTCGTCGAGAGAGACGCCATGGCCCGCGTGCAGAGTCACCGTGTAAAGATCTGCCGCAACTGCGCGGACGCCGGTCGCGGCGGCGCCCGTCCAGGTCGCCGTAAATGACGTGGCGCCGACGACTTCGATTCGCCAGGCCGGCGCAAGGTGCGTGGGGTGGACCAGAGTGGCGATTTCAAGTTCGCCGCCGGGGATAAATACGCGTGCGACCGCCTCAATAAGGCTGGCGGAAGCGTTGAATCCACCGCCGGCGATAGCGCCGCGCGCACGCAGCCAGAAGTATTGATTCAGCGGCGCACCGGCAAAATTCGCCTGCCAGCGGCCGTCAGACCAGTCGCCATGCACAAGAGGGGTATACGTTGCCGCCCCATCGGTCGAGACGGCGAATTCAACGCGGTGAAACGCAGGAAAAAGAGCGCCGGCACTCCAGACGAATCGCCCTGCATCGGGGTCGGCGGCCAGCGTCTGCACGGCCGACGAGGTCGCCGACAGCCGCGCCAGCCACACGCGCGAGGCAACGCCGTGCGCCTGGCTGACGAGCTGAGTGAAGCCGCCGCCTAACAATGCCTTGCCGTCTTTTTGCAGCGCCAACGCCAAAACCGTGTTGTCGGCGACATGCGTCTCGAAGCTCGGATCGAGGGCGCCGTTGCCGAGGAGCCTCACGATGCGACTGCGCCACTGCTCGTTTTCTTGATAATTGTTCGCCGCTAGGATGCGGCCGTCGGACTGGACAAGGACTGCGCTCACATAGCCGTCGGTCAAGCCGGCGCTGAAACCGGCGTCCAAACTGCCGTCTCCGTTGATGCGAACCAGCAATGAGGGGGTGATGCCGCCAACCAGGAGACGACCGTCCGGTTGCAGCGCCAGCGCCAGACAGCGCGCCAGGTCTGGTGCGTAGCCGGGGTCGAATTCACCGGTGGGTCGCAAGCGCACGAGATTGCCGGCGATGGTTTCAGCATTCAGGAGGACCGTGAATTCTCCACAGGCGAGGATTTGCCCATCTCTCTGAACGGCCAGCGAGCTGATCAACCCTTCGTGCAGCGCCGGTTGAAATGAAGCGTCGACAGAGCCGTTTGGGTGAAGGCGCAGCAGGCGAGGGCGTCGATTGATCTGTTCTTTGAACTCCACGGCGACTACAATTTTACCGTCCGGTTGCAGCGCCACGGCGAGCGCCCTGAGCAGATCGCCGTCGTTCAACGGCGTAAAAGCAGGGTCAAGCGAGCCATCGTCAAACAGACGCACGATAAACGGGCGTGGCTGGCCGTTCACCTGGGTGAAGCCGCCCGCCACAATGATTTTCCCATCCGGCTGCACGACGATGGCGCGCACATCGCCGTTGAGACGCGGAGTAAAGCCATCGTCAAGTCGACCATCGGGCCAGAACCGCGCCAGCCGCAGCCGCTCTTCACCGTTGAAGGAAGTGAATGTGCCCCCTGCCAGAAGCTTGCCGTCCGGCTGGAGCGCAAGCGCCATCACCTCTTGGCTGATGTTCTCATCGCCCATCGGCGCAAAATCGGCATCGAGGCTGCCGTCCTCATAGAAACGGGCCGCCCTGTTGCGCAACGCTCCGCCGGCAAGCGTGAAGGCGCCCCCGGCGACGAGCTTATCGTCCGGCTGGATAAGCAGCGCGTAGACGGAATCGTTAGGCGCCGGCGAAAACTGTGGGTCGGGAGCGCCGTCGAACCCAAGGCGCGTCAGCCGGGGATGCGAATGGCCGTTCACCAGCAGAAATGCGCCGCCGGCGATGATCCGACCGTCGGCCTGAATCGCCAGTGCATAGATGGCGCCGTCGAAGGTCGGCGCCGGCGCGCCGGCGAGCGCACCGTTCGGGGTGAAGCGCGCCAACCGGCTGCGCGCGACGCTGTTGACCGACGTAAAATCGCCGCCTACGACGATTGAGCCATCAAGATCGACCGCCAAGGCATAGACCGGGCCGTTCAAAACAGGCGCCAAGCCGGGATCGAGCGCTCCGGTTGCGTCAAAGCGCGCAAGATAAGCGCGAGGCTGTCCGTTCACCTCGGTGAACGCGCCGCCTACCACCACGCCGCCGTCCTCTTGCACGGCCAGCGCATACACCGGCCCGTTGAGCGCAGGTGCAAAAGAGGCGTCGAGCGTTCCGTCGCCATGGAGGCGGGCAAGATAACTGCGCAGCTGGCCGGCAACGATCGTGAACTCACCTGCAATCAAGAGCTTGCCGTCGGCCAACAGGGCAATCGAATGAACAGCGCCGTTTGCATTTGGATTGAACACCGCGTCAAGGACGCCGTCGGCGCCCACGCGGGCGATGCGATTGCGTCCTGTTCCGTTCACCTGCGTAAAAGCGCCGCCGATTACGATAGCTCCGTTGTTTTGGATTGCCAGCGCATAGACCGTCTGATTGACAATCACCTCAAAGTCCATATCCAGCGCGCCGCTCGCATCCAGGCGCGCCAAGCGACTGCGCAGCGTTGCACCCACCTTGGTGAAGGCGCCGCCTACGACCACTTTGCCATCTCCTTGCAAAGCAAAGGCGCGCACCTCGTTGTCAAAACTGGGAGCAAAGCCATCCGCCGGCGACTGCGCCCTGACAACCCTAGGCACGGCCAGCCCGTACAAAATTATGCACAGACCGACGGCCAAAATCCACAAATGTCGCTGTGGTGTAAAAAGGGGCTGAACGTCGGCGGTATTCTTTGTCCCGGTGACTCCTCGCATCATGGTCTTGCTCTCCTACTCCGGCCTCCATTCCAAACGGTGCGCAAACGCGGTCGTCTGCATCGAACCATTTCCTATTGTATTGGGGTTGGATCGGCCCTGTCGTGACGCATAAAGACGAAAAACCAATGACATTTTGCGGAATGCTCTGCAAGGTGTAATATGCGGGCGATTAAACGTTCCATCCACAAGGACGCAACCATGACGCCCACGATTCTCTGTCTCGCCAGCTACTTCAAGGGCGGCGCCTTCATCGAGGAGTGCAAACGGCTCGGCTGTCGCACCATTTTGATTACCTCGCAAGACCTGGAGCACGAAGCCTGGCCGCGCGACGCGATCGACGAATTTTTCGTCATGCCCTTTGTCAACCTCTTCAAGCAGCCGGACATCACCTACGCCGTCAGTTATCTGGCGCGCACGCGCAAGATCGACCGCCTGATTGCGCTCGACGATTTCGACGTGGAGACGGCGGCCGACCTGCGCGAGCATCTGCGCATCCCCGGCATGGGCTGCACGACGTCGCGCTATTTTCGCGATAAACTGGCCATGCGCGTGCAAGCGCGCGACGAGGGCATCCCGATTCCCGAGTTCGTACACGTGCTCAACTATGAGGATCTGCGGAACTTCATGGCGACCGTTCCCGGGCCATGGGTGCTCAAGCCCCGCTCAGAGGCCAGCTCGATGGGCATCCGCAAGGTCAACCGCGCCGAAGAGCTATGGCCGATTCTTGAAGAACTGGGCGATCGGCAGTCCTTTTACGTTCTGGAAAAGTTTGTGCCGGGGAATGTCTACCACGTCGATTCCATTGTGTGGGACAAGAAGGTTCTCTTCACGGTGTGCAGCCGCTATGGCCTACCACCGATGGCCGTCTATCAGGGAGGCGGTGTTTTCATCACCGGCAATCTGCCCTATGGCACGGCGGAGGAGCAGGCGTTGCAGGCGCTCAACCGCGAAGTGATCGCCGCCATGGGCATGGTGCGCGGGGCGACGCACGCCGAGTTCATCCGCTCTGAAACGGACGGGAAATTCTACTTCCTGGAAATTGCGGCGCGCGTCGGCGGCGCCAACATCGACCTAATGGTGGAGCACGCCACCGGTGTCAACCTATGGCGAGAGTGGGCGCGGCTGGAAGTGGCGCACCTACGTAAAGAGTCATACGCGCCGCCGCCCGCAAAGGAGGAGTACGCCGGTCTGGTCGTCTCCCTGGCGCGTGAGCCTTGGCCCGACACCTCTGCGTATGACGACCCGGAGCTGGTTTGGCGCTTACGCAAGGAGCATCACGTCGGCTTCATCGTGGCCTCGCCCGACTACGCACGGGTGCAACAGCTCATCACATCTTACGCCGAACGCATCGCCCGCGACTTTATGGCGGTGGCGCCGCCCAAAGCCGGGGAGCGGCCTGTGTAGATGATTGCGCGCCGGTCATCGCCCGGGTTTCTAATTCTTTAAATCTCACCCATCTCACCAAGCGAGAAGATGATGCAACCAACGATTCTCTGTCTGGCCAGCTACTTCAAAGGTGGATTGTTCATCGAAGAGTGTAAGCAGCAGGGGTGTCGCACGATCCTGGTGACAACCCAGAAGCTCGAACACGAGGAGTGGCCGCGCCACGCCATCGACGAGTTCTTTATGCTTCCTTTCCCTAACCTGGCCAGGCAGCCGGACATCACCTACTCCATCGCCTATCTGATGCGCGAGCGCGCCATCGATCGCATCGTGCCGCTCGACGATTACGACGTTGAGACGGCCGCCGACCTGCGCGAACATTTTCGCATGCCGGGGATGGGTGCGTCCCAGGCGCGTTTCTTTCGCGACAAGCTGGCGATGCGCGTGCGCGCCCATCAGGTAGGGGTGCCTGTGCCGCCGTTCACCGCTGTCTTTCATTATCCGACGGTGAGTGAATACCTGGCGCGCGTGCCCGGCCCATGGCTGCTCAAGCCCCGATCCGAAGCCAGCGCCATGGGCATCAAAATGATCCACCATCCTGACGAGCTATGGCAAGCGCTTGCGACGTTGGGAGACCGCCAGAGCTACTTCCTGTTGGAAAAGTTCCTCCCCGGCGACGTCTTTCACGTTGATTCGGTGGTGTGGGAGGGAGAAGTGCGTTTTGCAGCAGTCCATCGGTATGGTCTGCCGCCGATGATGGTCTATCACGGCGGCGGTGTCTTTGCGTCGAGCACGGTGTTGCGCAATAGCCCACCGGAGCAAGCGCTGCAGGCCATCAATCGACAGGTGATTGCGGCGATGGGCATGACACAAGGAGTCACCCATGCCGAGTTCATCCGCAGTGACGAAGACGGTCAATTGTACTTTCTTGAAATCGCAGCGCGCGTCGGCGGCGCAGGCACCGATCGCCTGGTTGAACATGCCACCGGTTTGAATCCCTGGACGGAGTGGGCGCGCATTGTCGTCGCCGATATTCGGCGGGAAGACTATGCGCCGCCGCAAACGCGCTCGGACTACGCCGGCCTGATCGTGTCGTTGGCTCGGCAGGAATGGCCGGACACCGCCGCTTACAACGACCCGGAGGTGGTCTGGCGACTGCACAAAAAACATCACGTCGGCTTTGTCGTCGCCTCGTCGGACTATGAGCGGGTGCAGACGCTGGTCAGGGAGTACGCCCATCGCATCGCCCAGGACTTCAGCGCCACGGCGCCGCCGCTGGAACGCCCGCCCGAAGAGTAAACTCGACGCCTTGCATCTCAATTGCGCAAATCCATCCATGGCCAACAACTCGGCTTCGGCCGATTTTTGATCCACAAAACTTATAGGCTCAATCAAAATATTGACAAAGTCCAGAATATCTGATATGATAAAAGCTATGAACAAAGATTTGAGCGATCGCCTACGTCGACATGGGCTTCACGTTACCGCTCAGCGCCTGGCCGTTTTGCGCGCGGTGTCGGAGCATCCGCACATCACCGCCGACGCCGTGCTCGATCTGGCCCAGGCCGAGCTAGGGGCGATCTCTCGGCAGGCGATCTACGACGCCCTCAACACGCTGGCAGACAAGAACCTCATTCGGCGCATTCAACCCATGGGCTCTCCCACCCGCTATGAAGCGCGAGTCGGGGACAATCATCATCACCTCATTTGCCGCATCTGCGGCCGCGTAGAAGATGTAGACTGCGCAGTCGGCGCAGCGCCTTGTCTCATGCCTTCCGACGCAATGGGTTACGAGATCGACGAGGCCGAAGTGATCTACTGGGGGCGTTGTCCCGCATGTCAGGCTCAAGCCGACATGCACAATCAAACCTAAAATTGCGCCCTCGTACCAACATCGTTGTGGTATCAACATCATCTATATAATGCAGAGATAGGGTTATAGGGATAATGGAGGAAACGCCATGAGCAACGACAACTCGATGAGCAACGGCAACTCGAGCAGCGCCAACGGCAAGTGTCCGGTGACCGGCCACACCGAACGCCGCACCAATCGCGATTGGTGGCCCAATCAATTGAACCTGAAGATTCTTCACCAGAACCCGCCCGCCGGCAATCCCCTCGGCGAGGATTTTGATTACGCGGAAGCCTTTTCAACGCTCGACTTGAAGGCTGTGAAGAGGGACATCGAGCAGGTGTTGACCTCATCCCAGGCGTGGTGGCCGGCCGACTATGGTCATTACGGACCGCTGATCATCCGCATGGCATGGCACAGCGCCGGCACCTATCGCGTGAGCGACGGTCGCGGCGGCGCCTCCGATGGAACCCAACGCTTCGCTCCCCTCAACAGTTGGCCCGACAACGTCAATCTAGACAAAGCCCGCAGATTGCTCTGGCCGGTGAAGAAGAAATACGGCCGCAAGCTTTCCTGGGCGGATCTGATGATTCTCGCCGGCAACGTCGCCTTGGAATCCATGGGCTTTGAGACCTTCGGTTTTGCCGGAGGGCGCGAGGATGTCTGGGAGCCCGATGAATCGGTTGACTGGGGCCCGGAAGGCGAATGGCTCGGCGATGAGCGCCATGATGAATCTGGGATTCTGCGAGAAGACCTCGCAGCCGACCACATGGGCTTGATTTATGTAAATCCGGAAGGGCCGGGGGGCAGGCCGGATCCCAAGGAAGCTGCGCGCTATATTCGCCAGTCCTTTGCCCGGATGGCTATGAACGATGAAGAGACGGTTGCGCTGATTGCCGGCGGCCATACCTTCGGCAAGACCCATGGAGCCGCTCCGTCCAGCTACCTCGGCCCCGACCCCGAGGCAGCGCCCATCGAGGCGCAAGGGCTCGGTTGGGAAAATCGCTTTGGAACCGGCAAAGGAAGCCATACTATCACCAGCGGCCTGGAAGGCGCCTGGACGGCCACGCCGACGCAGTGGGACAACAGCTTCTTCGACAACCTATTCAACTATGAGTGGGAGTTGGAGAAAAGCCCAGGCGGCGCATGGCAGTGGCGTGCCAAGAACCCGGAAGCACAGAACACCGTGCCCGACGCCCACGATCCGACCAAACGGCACGCGCCGGTGATGCTTACGACCGACCTGGCTTTGAAGGAAGACCCAATTTATCGGGAGATTTCCAAACGCTTCCATGAAAACCCGGAAGAGTTCAAAAAGGCTTTCGCCAAAGCCTGGTACAAGCTGACCCATCGCGATATGGGGCCGCGCGCCCGACATCTTGGGCCGGAGGTGCCGCAAGAGGAGCTGCTCTGGCAAGATCCCATCCCCGCCGTCAACCATAAATTGATCGGCCCGGCGGAGATCGCCGAATTGAAGCAGAGAATTCTGGCGTCCGGCCTGACCGTCTCGCAACTGGTGCGTACCGCCTGGGCGTCGGCCTCCACATTCCGCAACAGTGACAAGCGCGGCGGCGCCAACGGGGCGCGCATCCGCCTGGCGCCGCAAAAGGACTGGCCCGTCAACAATCCCGCAGAGTTGGCCTACGTCCTCGGCGTGCTGGAGCAGATTCAACAGGAGTTCAATCGCTCACGCACGGACGGTGTGCAGGTTTCTCTGGCGGACCTGATCGTGTTGGGCGGCTGCGCGGCTGTGGAAAAGGCAGCGCGCGACGCCGGCTACGACATCACCGTGCCCTTCGAACCGGGCCGAACCGACGCTTCCCAAGAACAGACCGACGTGGAGTCGTTCCGGTGGCTTGAGCCTAAGGCCGATGGCTTCCGCAACTATCTCAGCGAGAAAGCGCGTCGCCCGGCCGAGGAGCTTCTGGTGGACAAGGCCCAGCTTCTGACGCTCACTGCGCCTGAGATGACGGTACTGGTGGGTGGGATGCGCGCCCTGGGCGCCAACTACGATGGCTCCAATCTGGGCGTCCTAACCGATCGCCCCGGCGTGCTGACCAACGAC
>JANWYX010000019.1 GCA_025055055.1 Caldilinea sp.
GGGGGCTGGTCGATGTGGAGCGAGCGCCGAATCGGCTGGCGTTCCGCTGGAAGGGACGGCGCTACGCCGTTGTGCTGACGCCTTCCTCGACTCCGCCTGACGCCATCCCCATTCCATCGGGCGATGAAACTGTGGTCTATCTGGCCAATTTGCCGCATTACACGCCGCCGGAGGGAACGCTTTGGCTCGACGTAGCCACGCTGTCGGCGGCAGCGTCGGACGATCCTGTCTACGAGGCGTTGCGCATTTTTATGCAACGGTACTATGGAATGCGATTGGCATTGCCGGTGTAACCGACTTGCGACTGTAAACAACGCGCGGATTATGTCAGTTTACCCGAGGCGCTAGAGGTGAGCATTTCCTGGAGTCGCCTGTGAAGTTCGTATATGCTATAAGGTTTTTGGATGTAGGCGAATACGCTGTCGGCGGGAAAATGGCGAAGTGCATCCTCCACGTCGTGACCACTGGTGACCAGCACGCGTAGATCCGGCTTGATTTTTCGCATTTCCGCATAGGCGGCCGCACCGTTCATCCCCGGCATCGTGAGATCGAGAATGACGCAGTCAATGCGTTCGCCTTTTTCTTCGAGCACCTGTATCGCCTCCTCTCCGTTCGCCGCCAGCAAAACGCGATAACCAAAGGCATCCAGCACGTCTGCGCACGCCTGTCGCAACGTATCTTCGTCTTCAACGATCAGTACGGTGTAATCCTTTGTTTCTAGCGACATGAATGACGGCAATGGCGACGGGTGGTCATGACCGCAAAGTGCAGAGACAAAGGGCTGGAAGGAGGTCCTTGTCTGTTGCACAGAACGGTCTGTTGCGCAGAATGCACCTGCGCAACAGACAACGTTCGAGGCGCAATTCGGCTCCCGGTCTAATCGTCTCCGGCCACCTTCTCCGGCAATGTGATCTCCACCTGATGGCGCTCTGCGTCCGTAAGGATAAAATACTCCACCGAATCGGAAAGCGCAATCCAGCTTGCCTCGATGATGTTAGTGGATGCGCCGACCGTGGTCCATTGTCGCTCGCCGTCGGTGAAGTCGATGAGTACGCGCGTCATGGCTGCGGTGCCGCTCTCGCTGTCGAGGATGCGCACTTTGTAATCGGTGAGATGCAGGTTGCTCAGCCGCGGGTAGAAGGGGAGGATGGCCTTGCGCAGCGCACGATTGAGGGCGTTGACCGGACCGTTGCCCTCGGCGACTTCATGGAAAATGCGGTCGCCCACGCGCACCTTGACCGTTGCCTCCGCAAACATGCCGCGGCCGGCGCGATGCTCGACGGTGGCGGTGTAGTCGATCAGTTCAAAGGGGGGGTGATAGCCCGGCCGCGCGCGGCGCAACATCAGGTCGACGCTCGCTTCGGCGCTTTCGAAGGCGAAACCGGCGTTCTCTAGCTCTTTGATCTTCTGCAAGATGCGGCGCTCTTCCTCGCGGCTCAGTCCGTCTAGGCCGAACTCTCTGCGTTTGGTGGCGATGTTGTCTTTGCCGCTCAGCTCGCTGACCAGCACGCGCGTCTGGTTGCCGACCAGCGCCGGGTCGATATGCTGATAGCTCATCACATATTTGACGACGGCGTTGACGTGGGTGCCGCCCTTGTGCGCAAAGGCGCTCTGCCCGACGAAGGGCTGATGCGTGTCCGGGCTGAGGTTGGCCAGCTCGCTGACATAGCGGCTGAGGTCGACCAGCCCGCGTAGCTTTTCCTCCGGCACGCAATGGTAGCCCATTTTGAGCTGCAGGTCGGGGATAATGCTGATCAGGTTGGCGTTGCCACAGCGCTCGCCATAGCCGTTGACCGTCCCTTGCACATGCGTGCAGCCACGGCGTACCGCCTCCAGCGAGTTGGCTACGCCGGTTTCGCTGTCGTTGTGGGCGTGAATCCCAAGCATGATATGGGACAACTCGGGCAGGCGCGGAGAGTCGGGCGTCTCCTGGCCCAGCAGCTCGCGGCGCACGGCGTCGACCGCCTCCCCGATCTGCCAGGGCAGGGTACCGCCGTTGGTGTCGCACAGCACAATGCTATCCGCGCCGCCGAGGATGGCAGCTTTGAGCGTTGCAAGCGCGTACTCCGGGTTGGCCCGGTAGCCGTCGAAGAAATGCTCGGCGTCGTAGATTACCTCTCTGCCGTGGGATTTCAGGTAGCGCACCGTCTCGCGGATCATGCGCAGATTCTCGTCGAGCGTGGTGCGCAGCACTTTGGTCACATGCAGGTCCCAGGTTTTGCCGAAGATGGTGACGACCGGCGTCCCGGCGCGAATTAAAAGCTGCACCTGTTCATCTTGCGCAGGATCGAGACCCGCCTTGCAGGTTGAGCCGAACGCCGCCAGCTTTGCGTGTTTGAGATGCAAGTCGGTCTTGGCGCGCTCGAAAAATTCGATGTCCTTCGGGTTGGAGCCGGGCCAGCCGCCCTCGATGTAGTCCATGCCAAAGTCGTCGAGACGCCGGGCGATGCGCAGTTTGTCGTCCCGGCTCAACGAAATGCCTTCCCCTTGGGTGCCGTCGCGCAGTGTTGTATCGTACAGGATAATTTTTTGCCTGTTCATGGTTGGGTCTCTTTCAGCAAATCTGCGATGCTCTCCAGCACGCGGTCGGGCCAGATGCCACGACCGAGGTCCTCTTTGCGGAAACGTCCGGTCTTAACCAGCCACCCTTGCATCCCCATGCGCTTGGCCCCGCGCACGTCGATCTCGACGTCGTCGCCGATCATGGCGACGCGCTCGGGAGGGAGGCCAAGGTCGCTGAGCACCATCTCGAAGTATGCCTCGCTCGGTTTGCCCACGACGATGGCGGTGGTTTCGGCGGCATACTCCAGCGCCATCACAAATGGGCCGGCGTCGAGAAAGAGGCCATCCGGCGTGCGCCAGTGGCGCTTCTTGTGCAGCGCAATCAGCGTGGCGCCGTTGCGTAGCGCCCGAAAAGCCCGATTCAGCCGCGAGAAAGTGAAGCCGGCGCCCATGTCGCCCACCACCACATATTCCGGCTCCTGCTCGTCCACGTCGATGCCGGCGAACTCTAGTTGGGCGTCCGGCAAGAGTAGCGGAAAGTAGCTGCGTGCATTGCGCTCGCGCAGGTATTGCGCTGCCACGTAGGTCGCCGTGTAAAGCTCATCCAGGCTGACTTGAAAGCCTCTGGCATTCAGGTGTTCGAGCAAGGTGTACCGGCAGTAGATGGTGGTGTTGGTCATGAAGCGAAAGGGAATCTTCCGGGCGCGCAGGGTGTCGATCACCGCTGTCGCGCCCGGGATCACCTCGTCGCCTAACATGAGAACGCCGTCGATATCGATGAGAAGACCATCCACCGTAGAGAGCAAATCGGTCATCGCATCCTCATCCTGTATTTTGCAGGCCGGCCGCAATTCCGTTTACGGAACTGAGCACGGCTGCCGTCAATTGCCGTCGCCGCTCCGGATCGCGTTCGGTCTTCAGTCTGTGCAGCAGCGCCACCTGTATGTAGTTCATGGGGTCGACATACGGATTGCGCACTTTGATGCTGCGGCGCAGCACCGGCTCCTTGCTCAGCAAATGATCGGACTCGACCACGAGCAACACCATGCGCTCTGTACGCTGAAACTCGTCCAGAATGTCGGTGAAGATGGCGTTGCGCGTTGCCTCATCGGTCAGCTCGGCGTAGAGCGATGCGATCGCCATGTCCGCTTTCGCCAGTCCCCGTTGCACATTGTCGATGATCGTGCTGAAGAGCGGCCATTGTTGATACATTTCGCGCAGCTCCGCCAACTTTTCTGCATCTTCGCCGCCGTTGCACCATTGTTCCAGCGCGGCGCCGACGCCATACCAGCTCGGCAGGTTAACCCGCGACTGCGTCCAGGCGAAGACCCAAGGGATCGCTCGCAGGTCGCTGATGTCTTGCGTGGCTTTGCGCCGCGCCGGCCGTGAGCCGATGTTGAGCGCGCCGATATGGTTGATGGGTGTCGCTTCGTGAAAATAGGTAATGAACCCCGGCTTGGTGACCAACGCGCGGTACTTCTGGAAAGCGATATCGCTCAGTTTGTCCATGCGCTGGGCCCATTCCTCCTCTTTGGGGAATTGAGGGCGTTTGCCGGCGGTCAGGATGACGGCGTTGACCAGCTGCTCCAGGTGGCGGCGCGCCAGCGCAAAGTTGGAATAGCGCGTGCTGATCACCTCGCCTTGCTCGGTCAGGCGCACGCGGCCGCGCACCGATTCGGGCGGCTGCGCCAGGATGGCGCGATTGGCCGGGCCGCCGCCACGACCGAGCGTGCCGCCGCGGCCGTGGAAGAGTGTCAGTTGGACGTTGAACTGGTCGCACAGCCGCGCCAATGTGCGTTGTGCCAGGAAGAGCATCCAGTTGGCGCGTAAGTAGCCGCCGTCTTTGTTCGAGTCGCTGTAGCCGATCATCACCTGTTGTCGCCAGCCGCGCATTTCGAGGTGACGACGATAGGCGGGGTTTTCAAAGAGCGTCGCCATGATCTGCGCCGCAGCGTCGAGGTCACTGACAGTCTCGAAGAGCGGCACGATGTCGATGCGCCCCATCAGGCCGGCGTCTTTGGCGAGCAGCAAAACCTCGAGCACGTGACTCGCCGAATTGGTCATGCTGATGATGTAGGTTTGCACCGCATCTTCGTCGATCTCGTGCTTAGCGCGACGCATCAGGCGGAAGAGTGCCACCGTCTCGTTGGTCGGCTCCGAAAAATGGAGCTGCGCGGTCAGCGGCCGCGGGTTGTGAATCTCGCGCGTGAGTACGCTGATCTTGTCGGCTTCGCTCAACGCCTGATAATCGGCGAAGATGCCATAGGTGGCAAAGATTTCGGCGATGGCCTCACGGTGGCGAGACGAATGCTGCCGGATGTCGAGCGTCGCCAGGTGAAAGCCGAAGACCTCCACCTGGCGGATCAGCTTCGCCAAACGGCCGCGCGCTAGGCGCTCCCCTTTGTTCGCCAGCAGGCTGCGCTCGATGATGCGCAGGTCGTTCATGAACTCGTCCACGTTGCGGTACGCACGTGGGTTGCGCTCGCGATCGTCCCAGGGACGCTCATTTTCGGCGCGTGTGGCGCGTAGCCGACGGAACATCATGATCAGTTTCTGGCGGTACGGCTCCATGCGGAAACGCTCCAGCACCTCGACTTCCTCTTCGGGCACCAGCTTGAAGTCGGCGGCGATGCTCTCGCGCAGTTCATCGCTGATGTTGACGCGCGTGACGGCAGGGATCAGGTGCTGATACAGCTCGTCGATGGCGATGTTGTATTGCTTGAGCACTGTCTCCTTCATGGCGCGCAGCGCTTCTTCGGTCACGCTCAACGTCACATTGGGATTGCCGTCGCGATCTCCTCCGATCCACGAGCCGTAGCGCAGGAAGGGCGGAATGCGAAATGGGACGCCCGGATAGACCTCGGCGAGGCTGTGTTCGAGCTCTTCATAGATTTTGGGAATAAGTTTGAAAATGGTGACCTCGTAAAAATAGAGACCGGTGCGCACCTCATCCATGACGGTCGGCGGTCGATCGCGCGTCTCGTCGCTCTGCCACAGCAGCGCGATGTCTTCGCGCAGTTGCTCTTTTAGCTCCCGCTCTTCACTGGGTAAAAGTCCCGGCGTGGTGATCTGTTCGAGCGTATCGCTGATGGTGCGCAGTTTGTTCAGGATCGTCTGGCGCTTGGTTTCGGTGGGATGCGCCGTGAGCACCGGCACGATGTAGAGATTGTCCAGAATGCGTTGCACGTCCTCTGCAGATAGCCCTTCGTCGCGCAGGCGGGCAATGGATTCGTAGAGCGTTTCGCGCATGGGCACGCCGGCCATCTGTGCCTCGCGGGCTCGATCGCGCAAGATTTCGATACGCTGTTCGTCCTCGGCGAGATTGACCAATTGAAAATAGGTGGTGAACGCCTTGAGCACTGCGAAGGTGCGCGGCAGGTCTTCGATGAGCGAAGGCATTAGGGCCTTGATCGCCTCGCCCGCCGATGCGTCGCCGGCGCGCCAAGCCTTGGCAAGGCCGCGAATCTGTTCTTCTAATTCAAACACTGCCTGCCCTTCTTGCTCGATAATTGTCTCCCCGAGCATGTCGCCGAGCAGATGGATGTTTGTGCTCAGTCGTTGTTGTTGCGCTTCATTCATGGCGATAATTTTATTTCGATGGTAGCGTTTTCGTTCCTACATCTATTGCAAACTGTATTGCAAAGTGTATTGCAGAGTGGCGGTTTCTCCGCAGAGACACGGAATTTTTCTGACAGACTCGGCGTCGCTGCGTTGATGTTCGCTGCCCATGCACCTCTACAGGCGAACTTATCCTTAGATCCTCGCAGCCACAAGGTCTCCCATGACGCCCGTTCCGACGACTTCGCAGCCCGGATCGACGATGTCGGCGGTGCGCGCACCGGCGGCCAGCGCTTCGTCCACTGCACGCTCAACCGCCTGCGCCTCGGCTTCCAACCCCAGGCTATGGCGCAGCAACATCGCCACGCTCAGGATGGTCGCCAATGGGTTGGCGACGCCCTTGCCGGCAATGTCAGGCGCGCTGCCGTGGATCGGCTCGTACAGTCCCAACGGCAGACCATGGCTGTTGCGCTTGTCGCCCAGGCTGGCAGAGGGGAGCATCCCCATCGAGCCGGCCAACATGGCCGCCTCATCGGTGAGAATGTCGCCGAAGAGATTTTCGGCCACAACGACGTCGAAGGCGGCAGGGCGGCGGATCAGGTGCATCGCCATGGCGTCGACCAACACATGCTCCAGCTCGACGTCCGGGTACTCCTTCATCACGTCGATGGCGACGCGACGCCACAGCCGGCTGGAGGCGAGCACGTTGGCTTTGTCCACACTCGTCAGCTTCTTGCGTCGGCTGCGCGCCGCCTCCGCAGCCAGCCGCACCACACGCTCGATCTCCGGCCGCGTGTAGAGCATGGTGTCATACGCTTCGTAGCCTTCCTCCCCTGCCTCCTTGCGCGGTCCGAAATAAGCGCCTCCCGTCAGCTCGCGGATGACCAGCAGATCTGTCCCTTTCAGCACCGATTCTTTGAGCGTACTGGCGTGAATCAGCTCTGTATGCACCTTCACCGGCCGTAAATTGGCGAAGAGGTTGAGCGCCTTGCGAAGGGCCAACAGGCCGCGCTCCGGTCGGTCGGGGGCAGTGGGGTCGTCCCATTTCGGCCCGCCGACCGCTCCCAGCAACACTGCGTCGGCCTGGAGGCACGCTTCCACGGTGGCCTCGGGAAGGCTTGTGCCGAGTTGATCGATGGCGCAACCGCCCATCAGTTGGTCGTCGTAGAGAAAGGTGTGACCGAATTTTCGGCCCACGGCGTCGAGAATTTTTTTCCCTTCGTTGGTGACCTCTGGCCCAATCCCATCTCCGGCCAGCACGACGATTCTGGCTTGCATAGCGGCTCTTTCTAAAAATGCGTTCTTTATTTTTCTACGTAATCGGGCGGATAAACAACGGAGACGCAAAGGCAAAGGCTGCCCTCTGCGTCTTTGCGTCTCCGCCCCGTTGCGCCTTGAATGGCAAATATGATACGCTAGAATGGCGAATATCGCCAGAAAAGCGCCGGGAGGATCGAGATATTGTTGTGCAGTGCAGGGTGCTCGTGTTGCGTGTTTTGCGATTCCTGTCGTGAGTTGTGGCGAAACACGGATTACGCAATCGTTTCACAGCAGCGCAAAAATGCGCGACGGCCCGCCCGTGGCCCCTGCGATGGTGGGCCCGCCTACGATGGCGATGGCGCCAGTGGGCGGCAGCAGCCCCAGATTCGCCACATTCTCGATGCCCCATTTGTTGGCGGGCAGCCAACGATAGTGCACGGCGAAATCCGCCGAGGGGCCGTAGTCAAGACTGAGCGTGTCCACGAAAATGCCCTTGACGTCACGTTCGGTCAACAACATCTCGATGGCCTCGATGTGAAAGCCGGGAAAGTGCATGACGCCGCTGTCGTCGGCGTTGCGGAACTTGTCCGTCGTGACAAAAGCGTCCCAGCCGCTGTACATCGCCACGATGGCCCCTGCCGGCAGGGGGCCATGCCGGCTTTCCCAGGCTGCGATGTCATCCGGCGTGAGCTGCGCGTCGGGATTTTCCTCGGCCTTGGCGCGGATGTCGATCACCGCCAGCGGTCCAAATAAATCGTCGGCCGAAATCTGGTCGGCGCTCAGGCCGTCCGAGAAATGGAAGGGCGCGTCCATGTGGGTGCCGGTGTGCTCGACCAATAGCCAGCGATACATGTTGTAGCCGTCGTTGGCCAACGTCACCAGCGTCTCCATCTCCAATTGCGGGTCGCCGCCGAACGTAGGAAAGCTGGGCGCAAGGGTGTGGGTCAGATCGACAATGCGGCTGAAGCTATGCTTCCCGGCCATGGCGCCGACCGCTGCCGCAGCGCTGCCTGCGGGCGGTGTAGCCGAAACCGGCGCACAGCCCGCCAGCGCAGCCACGCCGACCATCCCCGCAGCCGCCCGCAAAAAATTGCGTCGAGCGACTGCCTCTGAAGCAATCTTCTTTGTGCAAGCAGGAACGCACATGTCTATATCCTCCTTTGCTGGAACGAGAATGCACGATTTTGAGGCGGGAATGCTGGCGATTATAGAACGACTGAGGGTTGGTCTCAAATAGAGAAAAAATCTCATTTGATCGATATTCCCCGATTAATGCATCGTAGGGGCAGCTCGCAGCCGCCCATCCCCGGCCGATCACGAGGTTGGGGACGGCCAACGAAGACCGGTTTGGCGTAGGGGCGGATGCCCTCACCCCCGGCCCCCTCTCCCAATGCCGGGAGAGGGGGAGAAGGGTGCATCGTAGGGGCGGTTTGCAGCCGCCCATCCCCGGTCAATCACGAGGTTGGGGACGGCCAACGAAGACCGGTTTAGCGTAGGGGCGGATGCCCTCACCCCCGGCCCCCTCTCCCAATGCCGGGAGAGGGGGA
>JANWYX010000050.1 GCA_025055055.1 Caldilinea sp.
GGCTGCACGATGGGAGGCGCCACCGGTCCACCATAGCCGCCACAGGCCACAACTGCCACGCCGTCGATGTTGAAGTCCATCTCCACGTTGGGAATTCCCCATTTCTTCCAGCCACGAATGAAGAGCGTGATCTCCGAGGCAGGCGCCACGAACTTCATCGAGTAGCGCGCCATCGGCCCCGGATCGGTGCGCACGCCGATCGGCCCCAGATTCATCTCCGTCCAGTTGCTCACAGCCCGCCAGTCGCCGCTGTAACCGGGCAAGAAGCCCCACTGCGCCGAAAAGCGATAAGGATCGTCTTCGTTGCCTTCCCCGCGCAATAGCCCCTTCATGCTGAACTCATATGTTGCACCGGGCTGCAGACCCTTGATGTATTGATAGATGCCGGCGTAGCGATCGTTGTCGACAGGATATCGGTTCCGGGTGTTGATCTCGATCAGCTGACTGTGCCTGCCGTCCGCCACAACGCGCGGCCATTGATCGTCGTAGAAACCGTACTCCGCTCCACCGCCGTTGGTGAAATAGCCCCAGCTGGCGCCGACATGACCGATGGAGACGGCGTTGAATCCTCCCTCGAAATCGCCGTTATAGACTAGATTTGGGCCTATGCAAACGCCCGAGGGCGTTGGATGGAGCGGAGAAACGGTCTCGGTCGGTGGCCGTGCGCCGACCCCCGGGTCGATTGGGTCAACTGCGCCATAGGTGGGCAAGACTTTCGGGTGCTGAGGCGTGTGCGGGCTGGGGCCAACCAGCGAAATGGCATCCAGATTGACGTCGAGCTCTTCTTCCGGCACGCCCCATTTCTTCCAAACGCGAATATACACGGTCACATGGCCGGCCTCTGCGCGCAGACGCGTGGTGAAGCTGCTGAAGGCGCCGGGCTCGGTGCGTAGATAATACTTGTCCCAGCCTACATCCATCCAGTTGGTCACGCGCGTCCAATCGGGATCAGGGCCGAACGTCCATCCCACCTGCACTCGATAACGCCACGGGTCGCCCTCCAGATTGGTGGTGCGGATCAGTCCTTTGAGGCTAAGCGTGTATTCCTCCCAGGCGACCACAGGCGTCGTCTGATAGATGCCGGCGTAGCGGTCGGCATCTCCCAGCATGACGCCGTAGGTGTTCAGCTCGATCAACTGGCTATGGCTGCCCTCGGCGACCACACGATCCCATTGGTCATCATAAAAGCCATAATTGACGGCGCCGCCGTTGGTGAAGCACTGCCATCCGCTGCCGACGGCGCCGCAGCCCGGCCGATGCGTGAACCCCTGCTCAAACCCTCCATTGTATAAGAGGTTGACGAGTGAAGCGCTCGTGGAGGTGGGCTGGACGATCACTGCGGCGATGCCGGCGACAATGGCAAGAATGACAACCAGGCCCACGCTGCGTTGAACGCCTGGGCTGAGGCCCTGAAACTGTCGCAGCGAGCGCCTGGACAACAACCTTGCAAGAGGGAAACGAATATGACGCCACATGATGTCCTCCTATTCGATGGCAATTTCGATGGCAATCATGACTCTGCTGAGAGATGGCGAACACAGCAGATCTCCGGCTATCGGTGGCGATCATAGCATTGCAGTTCGTTATGCGCAATAGGGTAAATTTTCAACAAACATTTCCATTCGATGACTATCCGAAATATTCTAACCGACGTTAACGGAAGGGACGATGACTATGCAAAATTTTTAGGAGGTGCAAAATTTTTGAGGCAACCTCTCGACTTCCAAGCCGACAACCCGCTTCGAAGAAGTTCAGAGCTTTCCAAAGGAGGACGGCCAACATTCTGTGTTCGGTCGGGGAGCGTAAAAAGTGAAGCTTGTCATATTTCGGAAGGATGAAAGGCTTTGGAGGGCGAAAGCAACGCCTAACCATCGCCGCCGATCACGTCAATTTTGCTATGCGAGGACGAGAACAAAAAACAAAGTTTATCGATTGTCCACGTCTTACTATACGCAATTTCAAAGTGTGAATATCCCAAAAAGCGCCCGCCACCGCATAAACGGTGGCGGGCCTGTACAAAGGAGGAACCAAAGGAGGTGCTGGTTCGAATTGTGAAGTAAGCTCCCCTCTAACTTCACAATTCTGCCAAACGACCGACAACTCCGGAAAAACTGCTGCCTCCCATCGACAAGTGTCGGACGCTTCTCAGAGCATTGAACCAATCATCCATCCATCGATTCAATTCAATTTTCAGTATACAAGACATTGTTGCAGCGCCGTTGTCGTATGATTCCCACAGCAAGAACGCACCAATCTGCCGAGAGGCGCGCAACTTCTCCGGGCAAACGGTGTTTTGAAATTTCGGTGAACTCAAACAAACGCCGGCGATTTTGTTCTCTGAGGGTGCGGAACTTTCAAAGCAAAAACGCTCCCGATGTTTGACAGGGAGTTATGCGCTGGTCTACAATAGCCGTTACGATTTTGCCAATGACCCTGCCGGGAATGAAATCGATCGGGCGGTGATGCAACAAAGCCAGAACATGTCCGAGCAGTGGCACTGAAAAGAGGAGAGACTACGTTATGAGCGAAAACAGCACCTTTGAACGAGTTCGAGCAATTATTGTCGATCAACTTGGCGTCGACGCAGAAGATGTGACCATGGATGCCAATTTCCGCGAGGATTTGGAGGCTGACAGCCTCGATCTCGTCGAATTGATCATGGCATTTGAAGAGGAGTTCGGCGGAGAGATCAACGACGAGGATGCGCAAAAGATCATCACCGTCGGCGACGCTGTGCGCTATCTCGAAAACGCAGCCAACGCTTAGGCACTTGGACGGCTCATGCCCCGACGCAGCCGCCAAGCGGTGGGGACCTCGGCTCGAAAATGCAGTCGACGTGCAAATGCTTCTCCTACAAAGCGGGCAAATGCCCGCTTTTTTTATGCACTCAGACGCCTACTTCAACACACGGATGACGGAGACAACTTTGCCGTTGATGCGAACTTTGTCGGCAGGGCGCACGATCGGCTGATACTCTGGATTCGGATTGGCGGGGATCAGCCGCACGTTGGGGCCCTCGCGCTGCAAAAATTTCAGAGTCGTCTCCTCATCGCCTTCAATCCACGCCGCCACCATGTCCCCATCTTCGGCCGTCTCCTGATGTCGCAGGATCACAATGTCGCCGTCGAGCACGCTGGCATCGATCATCGAATCTCCTTGCACGCGCAGCGCAAAAAGGTTGTCGGCAGGCACGTTCAACAACCCTTCGGCCAATTCAATCCAGTCCTCCGGATCGTAGGCCTCTCTGGGATTGACTGCGATCGGCGAACCTGCAGCAATCTTCCCCAAGATCGGCACGCGGAGACGCCGCGCCGTCACTCTCTCCACGGGTGACTCATGAACTGCGTCTTCAACGGTGTATTCCAGCTCCGGCGCTCTCCGGACGGTTGATGTTTCCTTGCCGAGCGCCGCTTCTTGAAGCGACTCGCCGTTTTGTCGAAGGGGATACCCACTCGCCAACAGCGCCGAAAAATTGACGCTCAATCCTCTGCTCTTGTCCGGCGCCCGCGAAATGAACCCATAAGATTCCAGCTTGCTGAGGTTGTACTTGACCACCGAAGTGCTGCTGATGCGGACATGGTCGCCGATCTCGCGAATGGACGGCGGGTAGTGATTCCGCTGCGTAAATTCGACAATGAAGTGAATGATCCGTTGTTGGCGCTCAGAAAGGTCGAAGAAGTTCATGGCTCTTTCCCAATCGCATTATCCCAAACAGAACGTTTGTTTCCCAACTTTTCCCAAATGGTACACGAACATCTGTGCGATGTCAAGACCCCAAACGCACGTTTGTTCTAAATTTGTGCTGAATGGGATGAAAAAGAGGAGTGTCTTACGCCTCGAGGCCGGCGCGACGGAGGTAGGCCTGATAGCGCGCCCAATACGCTTCGCGTTCGGCCGGCCCGTCGGCGGGGTTGGGGAAACGTTCGTCCGCCTTGCGCTGCCCGCGCACCATCGCCTCCTCCATGTCGATGCCGCAGAGATAGGCAAGTTTGAAGAGCATGACCTGGAGGTCGCTGAGCTCTAACGCCAGCTCCTCACGCAGGCGCTCAAGATCGGCGGGCGAAGGATCGCGGTATCCCTCGATCATTTGCACGATCTTGCTGATCTCCCCAAGCTCTTCAAGCGCATGCAGAAGCGTATGGCTCAATGTGACCTGCTCCCAAGTGCGGGCGCGATCCCACGCCTCCAGCCACGCCTGATAGTCGCGGATGTGCATAGATAAGCTTCCTCACGATTGCGGGAACTGCGCTGACGTCAGGCGACGTAGGAAATGCGCCGAACGCACCTGACGCTCCAACACGATGATGAGGTATCGGTTCAAAATGTTCTCGACGCGACGCAAGGTTGCCGGTCGCACGGTCACCTGTGCAACCGCATGCCAAGGACGGCTCTGGAAAAAGCGCAACACTTTGAGTACGTCCACATCCAACGCTTCGACGTCGTTGCGCTGGGCCGCACATTGAGGGCAAAGGACGCCGCCTTCTGCCAGCGCCAAAAAGTTCAGCGTCGGTTCCAGCTCCTTTTCACAGGCGAGGCAACGGAAAAATTGCGGCTGAAAACCGGCCAGGCCAAGCAGATGCAAGGCGAACCAGGAGAGCAAATTGGCCGGCGCCGCGTTGCGAGCCGTCGCCTCGTCGAGAATGCGCAGCGCCTCCAGTGTCAAATCCCAGATCGCATGGGTGTCTTCGCCCTCGCCGGTGAAAGCGTCGACCAGCTCGCAAATGTAGCCGGCAACGGCGATGGCCTCCAGGTTGCTGCGCAGATGGCGAAAGCTCTCCACCGTCTGTGCCTCGGTGACGATGTCCCACGTGCTGCCCTGCGCCAGCGTCAGCGCGACGTGAACGAAGGGCTCCAGGTGACCGGCTTTGCGGCTGCTCGTCTTGCGCACACCTTTGGCAATCAGATCCAGCTTGCCTTCACCGGGCGTGAGCACCGTCAAGACGCGATCGGCGTCATGGACATCGCGACGACGTAAGATTAAGGCTCGCGTCGAGCGGACGCGTTCACGGGCCGGCATGTGCATCAGTGTACCATGTACGCTTGTGCATCGCCAGTGAGGTGGGGTACTATGAAGAAAAAGAAGTTGAAGAAAAAGATGCAGCGAACTGTAAGGCGATTCCGCCACGTGCGAGGAATCATTCGATGGCGAACATCTTGGCGACGCTGGTGTATGTCAGGCGACCGGGCCAGACGTTGATGTTGCATCGCATCAAGCGCGCCGGCGACATGCATCGGGGCAAATGGAACGGGTTAGGCGGCAAACTCGAGCCGGGAGAGTCGCCGGAAATGTGCGCGATCCGGGAGGTCTACGAAGAGAGTGGGCTGCGAATTCACAACCCAGAGTTGCGCGGCATCCTCACCTTCCCTGACTTTCGCGCCGACGAACACTGGTATGCCTTTGTCTTTGTGGCGCACTCATTTACCGGAGCGTTGGTCGACTCCGCCGAAGGGGTGCTGCAATGGATCGATAACGATCGCCTGCTTGAGCTGCCGCTGTGGGAGGGTGATCGCATCTTTTTGCCCTGGCTTGACCAGAAGCATTTCTTCTCGGCGCGATTTGTTTACAAGGAAGGGCGGCTGTGTACATATGACGTCGTCTTCTATCCGCTACAACCGAGCGCAGCATCGGTCTCTGTTGCTTCGTCCGCCGGCCTGCAACCACAGGGGATGGCGACGTCGCATTGGTACGAACCCTCGGAGGCCGACGATGAACGGTGCTGGGTGTGCGGAAGCCCGGTGATCAAGCGCCATTGCAAAATCACCTGCACCGTCTGCGGTTTCCGACGCGACTGCAGCGATCCGTGAAAGATGGTGCGTGTTTCGCTTCACTTCAACGCATAGCACGCAACACGCAGCACGCAATTGAAAGGTTTCGGCGATGCAAATTTTCGATGTTGAGTCTGCGAGGCGAACGATCCTACGGCGCACGGCATGGGACGAAGTGAGCGTTCCCTCCGCCGTGCTGGAGCGCATTGAACAGCTCTTCGGGGAACGGATCGGTCCGGAGGAGGCGGTGCGACGTATTCTGGCCGACGTGCGTGCGCACGGCGCAACGGCCGTGCTGGAATGGTCGCAACGACTCGACGGCGCAACGCCGGCGGCGCTGCAGGTTCCGCCGGAGGCGATCCGCGCCGCCTACGATATGGTCGCCCCCGATGTGGTGGAGGCCCTCCAGCTGGCGACGGCGCGCGTCGAAGCTTTCCATCGTCGTCAGCCAACGCCGAGCTGGATTCACAACGACGCTGAAGGCACGCTGGGACAACTCGTGCGCCCCATCGAGCGCGTGGGCGTCTACATTCCCGGCGGCACGGCGCCGTTGCCCAGTTCCTTAATTATGACCGTTGTGCCTGCGCGCGTGGCGGGCGTTCCCTTCGTCGCAGCCATTTCACCGCCGCAGCGCGCCACCGGCCTGCCTCATCCGGCCATCCTGGTGGCTGCAGACATCGCCGGCGTAGACTGCGTCTACGCAGCAGGCGGCGCGCAGGCGATCGGCGCGCTGGCCTTCGGCGCCGACCCGATCGCCCGCGTCGACAAAATTTTCGGGCCGGGCAGTCTCTTCACGACGCTCGCCAAACGCCAGGTCTTCGGCATCGTCGGCATCGACGGCCTGCCCGGACCGACGGAAACGCTGGTCATTGCGGATGAAAGCGCCGACCCGCAACTCGCCGCCGCCGATCTGCTGGCGCAGGCCGAACATGATGTGCTGGCAAGCGCCATCCTGCTGACTCCTTCGCGCGCGCTGGCGGAGGCGGTGCAGGCAGCCGTACACGCCCAGATGGAGACGCTGGAGCGCAGCGAGATCATCGCAGGCTCGCTGGCGCGCGCCAGCGGTATCGTCATCACCGAGTCGCTAACGCAGGCGTTCGAGCTGGCCAACGCCTACGCGCCGGAACATCTCTGCCTGCTCGTGCGCGATCCCTGGCAATATCTGGGTCAGGTGCGCAACGCAGGCGGCGTCTTTTTGGGCGAGCGCAGCTTCGAGGTGCTGGGCGACTATGTGGCCGGCCCCAGCCACGTCATGCCGACGGGCGGGACCGCACGCTATGCCAGCCCGGTGAACGTCCTGGACTTTGTCAAGATCGTCAGCGTGGTCGGCCT
>JANWYX010000086.1 GCA_025055055.1 Caldilinea sp.
CGCGCGCTGACCCGGCTGGGAATTCCAACGCGCGAGCGATTGGCAAAACTGAACCAGGAGATCGAAAGGCTGAACGCCATTCTCGACGAAAAATTGGCCCAAAAAGAGGCCGTTCACGCCTGATCGAGCCTGCCCACGCGGCGGCCGTTTGCTCGGCTACAACGTTTGTCAATCCAAACAATCGCCGTTTCGTGATCAAGAGGGGAGATGTTTATCTCCCCTCTGCCTTTGCTAATGCATGACCGCTCTTTTCCCCCAGCGCTTCTATCCTCCAGCGAGAACATGTGGCGATGAATTGCGTCGTTATTGCGTGCGAGCATCCAGCCAGGCCACGAGCCGGGCGAAAAGCTGCTCGCGATCCAAATCGTTGTGTGCCTCGTGAAAACCACCGGGAAGTTCCCAAAAGGTTTTATCGGTGCTACCTGCATTGGCAAAAAACGTTCGGCTGCCTACGATGGGCGCCAGCCGATCTGCGTCGCCGTGATAGAGCAACAAGGGCGTGCGCAACTCGCCGGCATGCGCCTGCACCCAGGCCACTGCATCCATGGCTTCAGCGGCGGCGCGGGCAGAGGTCTTGGCGTGCACCAGCGGATCTGACGTATAGCGCTGCACTTCGGCCGGGTCGCGAGCGATCGTCGTGGGATCGAGCCCGGTGTCAAGCGGGAAGGTTGGGACAAGACGAGAAAGCAGGCGGGCGATCGTCAACACCAGCGGCGAGATGTTCGGCTGCGAGAGCAGCGGCGCAGAGGCGATGACGCCCTGGAGTTCCTCCGGATGACGAAGCGCATACCCTAGGGCGACCAGCCCTCCAACGCTATGGCCGAACAGGAACAGAGGCAGCGACGGCTCATCGGTGCGTACACGAGCGATCATTTGCCGCACGTCTTCCAGGAAGTTGTCGAAACGGTGCACGTGGCCGCGCTGGCCAGGTGAACGGCCATGGCCGCGATGGTCGAAGCTATAGACCAAGTAGCCGGCCGCGGTCAAAGCCGTCACCAGGTAACCATAGCGGTCGCTGTGCTCGCCAAAACCGTGCACAAGCACTACAACGCCGCGCGGCACGCGGTCTGGCCGCCAGCGCTGTGCAAACAGTTCGACGCCTCCAGCCCCACGCACGGTGAACTGTTGATGGTCCATCGTCACAGCCTTCTCATCTTTCCAACAAATTTTTCGTCCGAATTTTTCGTCGTTGTGGCGTCATTGCAGCTTCACCTATGAGGCCTTCGAGTGAAGCTACGCTTCTCGAATCAACGGCGATGCATAGTGTGCGTCAAAGAGCATGCGCCTCAATTCGGCCGCCAGCCGCTCGGCGTAGTAGACGAATGCCTCCACAATTTGGGCGAAATAGGCGTCGTTCAGCCGGTGAAGGGGAGCGTCGGCGATTAACGAAACATCGCCATCGCCGTCTAGTGCAAAGCGGACAAGGCGCATCTGCTGGTTCAGCCTGAGCAGCACACTGTGAATGCGCCCCTGCTGCGCCGCCGGCGCCGACGGCAAAAAAGGCGTTAGGGCGAAGTGCACCCAGTCTTCCACCACCATCACGTACAGATCGAATTCCTCTTCGCTTTCGGTGAAGAAGGTGCTGTGCCATAGATTGGGCTCAGGTGCAGTGTAGGCCCACCCAAAGCGGTCGAAAAAAAACCCGATATCGATCATGAAACCCGTCTCCATCCGAACTTACTGCAGCCGCCCCGCCCATTTGCATCACTCACGAGGTGCGCCCCTGACTGTAATACTCTGCGTTCGGCAAAATGCCGGTCGCAGAGGCGAGACGATTGGTAAAGTTGAACATCGCCGCCGTCTCGATGATGTCAAAGATGTCGCAGTCTGAGAAACCCAGGTTGCGTAGGTGTTCGATGTCCGCCTGAGTGCATTCGACAGGTGAGCGGGTAATCTTCACTGCGTAATCGAGCATGGCGCGCGTGCGCTCATCCAGAGGGGCGCGACGATAATCATAGCTAAGTTGGTCGGCGAAAATAGGGTCGCCCGTCAACCGGCGAAGTTCGGCCCCATGGCCGACCAAACAGTACAGACAGCGATTCTCCGCTGAGACGACCACCCCGATCATCTCGCGTTCGGCCGGGCTCAAGCCGGACGCCCCGCGCAGGATGATGTTGAAATGCTTGATCCAGCGCACCATGTGCTCGGGACGCATTGCGTACGCTGCGAAGACGTTTGGCAAAAAACCGACGTTGGCGCGCGCCTTTTCGAACAGCGCAAGGGCGTCGGCGTCAAGCGTCGCAGGATCGGGCGGAGAAAGCCAGCCGAAAGGATTTGCCTCGTGATCGGATGGGCTCGGCATATGGGACCTGCCAGAGAGTGAAATGGCGCTGAGAAAACCTTCTTCTGTTTTCACATCATAGCATTTCCCATCATAGCACAGCCGGGCGCCTGCGTAAACAAAGCATATTTTATCGGGCGCTTTGCTAACCTCTTGACAGTTTAAAAGTCCGTAAATTGAGCTATTTTTGAGACAGCAAAGGTCGCATCACCGAAAGAACAATCACTCAGAGAACAATGAAACCCGACCAAATGCTGCAGAAATTCTTAACGAAATAATCAGAACAATTCGTAAAGAAAGGATGGAAACAATGCGCTTTGACCACTTTCGCCAGGATGCCGGGCAATCTATGATCGAATACGCGTTGTTGGTGGGGCTGCTGGTGCTTGGAACTGTCGTCGGATTGTTGGCAGCGGGCGCAGCAGTGGAAGGCTTGTGGACACAGACGAACGCCTTGCTTACCAAGACACTGTTGGCGGCGACGCTGCCGCAGGTGAATCTCGACCTGCCGGAGATAGTTGTCGACACACCGCTCGAAGCGGCCAAGCCCCCTGTCGTTGCGCCGGCGCCGCCAGTTGAGCCCGGACTTTCTGAGGCGCCTGGGCGCCCGGTTGCGCCGGGTCTGTCGATTGCGCCGGGCCTTGCCATTGCGCCGGGGCTTTCTGACACCTCGGGGAAACCGAATACACCGGGAAAGTCCATCGCCCCGCCCGAGCCAGATATTGTGAGAAATCCGGTTCGCTGAACAGCACTCCTCCTGACCTCAGGCGCCTGGATGGATTTCCGGGCGCCGTTCACTTTTAAGCACCTGTACTGGAGCGCGTCCCTTATCGACTGCATTGCTCAAAATGGGCGCCCAGAACCCATTGCTTTTTGCTCTTTCCTCTCCTCGGCGTCGCAGGCCGGCTTCGCTCCTCTATCGCCTATTCTGCTCTTCTTGATCCGTAGATGGTATGATAAGATACGCCAAAAAATTGTCCAGCGAATTACACTGAGGAATCATTTCCATGTTACGCGTCAAAATTGTCTGCACAATCGGCCCGGCCAGCCGGGAGCTTCCCATTTTGCGCCGCATTGCAGAAGCCGGCATGAACGTGGCTCGCCTCAACATGAGCCACGGCACGCATGAATATCACGCCGAAACGATCGAACGCGTGCGCGTCGTTGCAGAACAGCTCCAAAAGCCGATCGCCATTCTGGCGGACCTGCAAGGGCCCAAGCTGCGCACGGGCAAGATGCGCGAAGGCGGGGTACCCCTCGTCAAAGGTGAAGAGCTCATTCTGACCACAGAAGACATCATCGGTGAGCCAGGGCGCGTGCCGGTCCAATACAAAGACCTGCCCAAAGCCGTCAAGCCGGGCGAGCGCATCTTGCTGGACGACGGCATGCTTGAGTTGGAAGTGATCGAAACCGGCGAGACGGAGATTCGCACGCGGGTGATCCTGTCCGGCGTCCTGCACAGCAATAAGGGGATGAACCTGCCCGACGCCTCATTGGACATTCCTGC
>JANWYX010000154.1 GCA_025055055.1 Caldilinea sp.
CGACCACGTCGTCAATGTCTGGGGCGTCGATCACCAGGGCCATGTGCCGCGCATGGCCGCAGTGATGGCGGCGCTCGGGCTCGATCCCTCTCGGCTGACCATCGTGCTGCATGGCTTGGTCAAACTGATGCGCGACGGACAGGAGGTCAAACTCAGCAAGCGCCGCGGCAACCTGATCACCGTCGGCGAAGTGGTGGACGAGGTCGGCGCCGACGCCGTGCGCTTTAACCTATTGACGCGCAGCCCCGAAAGCACGATCGAGTTTGACCTCGATCTGGCAAAACAACAAACCGAAGAAAATCCGGTCTTCTTTGTGCAATACAGCCATGCCCGCATCTGCTCGATTTTGACAAAGGCCAACAGCGAAGGCGTCCATCCTGCCGCCGGCGCCACGCCGAACGTCGCGCTTTTGAACCATCCTTCCGAGCTGGCCTTGATCCGTAAGTTGCTCGAATTAGAAGAACAGATCGAGCTGGCGGTCGAAAAGCTCTCCCCCCACAACCTCACCCACTACGCAGTGGAGCTTGCAAAGACCTTCAACGGTTTCTATCGAGACTGCAGAGTGGTGGACGCTTCCAACCCGGCGTTGAGCGAAGCGCGGCTGCAGCTCTGTCAGGCCACGCGCATCGTCCTGGTCAAAACGCTCGCCCTTCTGGGCATCAGCGCCCCGGAATCCATGTAGCTCTACCACCCTCTTATTACCATCAATCTTCACCGGAGTTCAACCATGGCCGAACAATTTCGAGTTCTCGTCAGCGACAGCTTGTCAGAAACCGGGCTGGCGCCACTGCTGGCCGCGCCCAACATCAAAGTGGATGTGCGCACCGATCTTACGCCACAACAACTGATTGAAATCATCCCTCACTATGATGCCCTGCTGGTGCGCAGCTCTACCCAAGTGACGGCGGAAGTGCTGCGCGCCGGTGTTCGGCTGCGCGTGGTCGGCCGCGCCGGCGTCGGCGTGGACAACATCGACGTCGACGCCGCCACCCAAGCCGGCGTCATCGTCGTCAACGCACCCACCGGCAACGTCGTGGCCGCCGCCGAACACACGATCGCCATGTTGATGGCGTTGGCGCGCCACATTCCACAGGCGGACGCCCACGTGCGCGCCGGCCTGTGGAAACGCAACCAGTTCATGGGCGTGGAAGTACGCGGCAAAACGCTCGGCACCATCGGTCTGGGCCGCGTTGCACAGGAGGTCGTACGCCGCGCCCAGGGACTGGGCATGCGTGTGCTCGCCTATGACCCTTATGTCACCGCCGAATATGCCCATCAGCGCGGGGTTGAGCTGACCGATTTAGACACGCTGGTGTCGCGAGCGGACTTCATCACGCTGCACGTGCCGTTGACGCCCCAAACGCGCAACCTCATCAACCGCGAACGGCTGGCGCTTATGCAACCGACGGCGCGGTTGATCAACGTGGCGCGTGGCGGCATCGTCGATGAACAGGCGCTGGTGGAGGCCATCGAGTCGGGAAGGCTGGCCGGCGCAGCGCTCGATGTCTTTGAACAGGAGCCGCTTCCCGCCGACAGCCCATTGCGCCGCTGTCCGAACATTATTCTCTCGCCTCACCTGGGCGGCAGCACGGTCGAAGCGCAGGAAAAAGTGGCCGAAGATGTGGCACTGCAGGTGCTCGACGTGCTCAATGACCGACCGGCGCGCTACGCCGTCAACGCGCCGATCATCCCGCCCAAAGACCTGGAGTTTCTGGTACCCTACATCGATCTGGCGGAGCGCATGGGACGCTTCATGAAACAGCTCGGAGCGCAGGGGATGGGCGACGTCGAGCTGACCGCCGAAGGCGACCTCGCCGAGTTCGATCTGAGCTACATCCGCGCTGCAGTGATCAAAGGCATGTTGTCGGACGTAGTCTCGGTGCGCGTCAACCTGGTGAACGCGTCGCTGCTGGCCGAAAGGCGAGGCATGAACCTGATCGAACGCAAAAAACATCAGCGCGAGTTCGCCTACGAAAGCCTGCTCACCCTGCGTTCCACCTCGGGCACCCAGCGCTGGACCGTGCGCGGCGCCGTTTTGCAGGGGGAGCCGCACATCGTGGCCATCAACGATCTATGGGTGGATTTTCCCGCGTCGGGCC
>JANWYX010000178.1 GCA_025055055.1 Caldilinea sp.
TTGTCAAGATCGTCAGCGTGGTCGGCCTCAACGAACAGGCGCTACAAAGCATCGGGCCGGCTGCGCAGACGCTGGCGTGCGCCGAAGGGTTGACTGCTCACGCCGCCGCCGTCCAACGGCGACTCTTGATGCGCTAACTTACTATTTTCAGGTGGCCGTTTCTCTTTCCAGAAGTTTTGAAGCTTCTCGAAGAAGTTTGCAACGCCCATAATGGAACCGTCCAGGAAGTGAGTAACCACGACAAAAGCTATGTCTCCGATCTCTGACGCCGCCGACCGACCAGCCACCGTACAAACACCGCCCATCTTTGCCGTTCAGAATCTGATGCGCAGTGAGTTAGATGCACTCGAAGCTTACACTCCGATCGTGCCCTTCGAGGTGCTCAGCGAACGGCTCGGTTTGCCTATCGAACAGATTATCAAACTGGACGCCAACGAGAATCCATACGGCCCGGCGCCGGCTGTGCTCGAAGCACTGGCGGAATACAGGTTCTATCATATTTATCCCGATCCTCAGCAAACGGAGTTGCGCAACGCCCTGGCAGCGTATGTCGGCGTCCCCGCCGATCACATCCTGCCCAGCCACGGCGCCGACGAAATGCTCGATTACCTCTGTCGAATTTTTCTACGCCCTGGCGACGCCGTCATCGATTGCCCGCCGACTTTTGGCATGTACAGCTTTGATGCCCAGCTCGCCGGCGCCGAGGTGATCGAGATCTGGCGTCGGCCGGACTACGGCGTCGACGTCGAGGCAGTGGAGCGCGCAGTGCTGGAGTACGCTCCCGGCCGCGTCAAACTGCTTTTTCTCACCTCGCCCAACAATCCCTCGGGGACGTGGCTGCCGGACGACGACTTGGCGCGGCTGCTACGTCTGCCGGTGATGGTGGCGCTGGACGAAGCGTACGTCGAGTTCGCCGACCATCCCAGCCGCGCAAGCTGGGTGCTGCGTCATGACAACCTTGTGGTGCTGCGCACCTTCAGCAAGGCGGCGGGCATCGCCGGGCTAAGACTGGGCTATGGCGTCTGCCCAGGATGGCTGATGGAGACGCTGTGGAAGTTCAAGCAGCCGTACAACGTCAACGTGGCGGCGACGGTGGCCGGGCTGGCGAGCCTGCGCAACCTGGACTATCTGCGCGCCACCGTAGAGAAGTTGAAAGCGGAGCGACGGCGGTTGACTGCGCTACTGGAGACGATTTCCTACTTGAGACCCCAGCCGTCGCAAGCAAATTTCGTGCTCTGTCGCGTGGTCGGCCGCAACGCCAAAGAGATCAAACAGACGCTGGAGCGGCAGGGCATCCTGGTTCGCCATTACAACAAGCCGGGGTTGGACAACTGTATACGCATCTCGATAGGGCGCCCTGAGCAGACGGATCGGCTGGTCGAGGCGCTGCGCGAAATCGACGCAGCCCGGCTATAATGTCTTCCAATCACCACATTTCTGCAAAAGAAAGGCCAGGGGAAACATGGCGCTGCCGATTCAGTTACAAGAAGGCGAAGTCGTCGCCCGCATTATCAAACGTCATCCTTTTTCCTTGATCGGGCGTCTTGTCTTGATTGCGCTGCTGTTGATCCTCGGCAGCTTGATTTGGTGGTGGCTGCGCAATTTTGGCGGCGGCTTGCAGCTCGTAGCGGATATTCTAATCATCATCGTTGCATTGGTGGCGCTGGGCTATGCGGCCCTGCACTGGTATCGTTATGAAAACGACCTGTGGATCGTCACCAATCAACGGCTCATCGACTCTACCAAAACGACGCCCTTCGACCACGACGTCAAAATCGCCAGCCTGCTCAATATCCAAGACATCAACATTCAACGTCGCGGCGTCTTTCAGACGATCTTCGAATACGGCGACGTCATCTGCCAGACGGCCTCCGCCACCGGCTCTACATTTCAATTTCTGGGAGTGGCGAAGCCTGCAGAGGTGTTGGATTTGATCGAAGATCAACGTGCGCTGGCACAACAACGCTTCAACCGCGTCTCAATCGCAAAGGAGTAATCTCATTGACAACACGCAGCGCCTCGATTCAACGCAAAACACGCGAGACCGACATCGAAGTTCATCTGCTTGTAGACGGCGCCGGCACGGCGGACGTCGACACCGGCGTCGGCTTTCTCGATCATATGTTGACCCTTTTCGCCGGCCACGGCCTGTTTGATCTTAAGGTGCGCGCTAGCGGGGATTTGCACATCGATGAGCACCACACGGCCGAGGACGTCTTCATCTGCCTAGGCAGGGCGTTGGACCAAGCGCTCGGCGAGCGCAACGGCCTGGTACGCACGGCCCATGCCTATACGCCGATGGATGAGTCGCTGGCGCTGGTCGCCGTCGACTTGGGTGGTCGCCCCTACTGTGTGTTCGAGTGCGACTTCGCCACGCCGGCGGTCGGCAGACTGGGCACCGACCTGATCTTTCATCTGTTTGAATCGCTCGCTATTCACGGACGGCTTAATTTGCATGCGCGCGTGCTGTACGGGCGCAACGATCATCACAAAATCGAAGCGCTCTTTAAGGCGCTGGCGCGAGCCTTGGACGCAGCCACCCAGATCGACCCGCGTCGGCAGGGTGTGCCCAGCACCAAAGGCAGCCTGACGATTTGATGCGCCCAACCGAAAGCTTCTCCGCAATCATCGCCGAAAAGAAGCAACATGGATCTGCATAGCCTGATCACCGAACAGCGCAATCCCAACACCTTCGACATCGACGAACGATCGACGATCGAGATCGTCACGCTCATCCATCAGGAAGATGCACGCGTGGCGCCGGCGGTCCAAGAGGCGCTCGGTGCGATTGCGGCATTGGTCGAGGCCGCCGTGAAGGCCATCTCCAACGGAGGGCGCCTGATTTACGTAGGCGCCGGCACAAGCGGACGGCTCGGCGTGCTCGACGCCTCGGAGTGCCCGCCCACCTTTGGCATCGACCCGCGCCGGATCGTCGGCGTGATTGCAGGCGGCGATCCGGCGCTGCGCTCTCCGATCGAAGGCGTCGAGGATGACGCCGAGCAGGGGATCGAAGACATGAAGACGCTGGGCATCGGCCCCGAAGACGTGGTGGTTGGGATCGCCGCCTCCGGCCGCACTCCCTACACGCTGGCCGCCATGCGCTATGCGCGCAGCGTTGGCGCCACAGTTGGCTGCATCGTCAACAACCCGCTCACAGACATGGAGAAGGCGGCGCACTTTCCCATCGTCGTGGTGTGTGGTCCTGAGGCGATCACCGGCTCGACGCGCATGAAGGCAGGCACAGCACAGAAAATGGTGCTCAACATGATCTCCACCGCCACAATGATTCGACTCGGCAAGGTGTATGAAAACCTGATGGTAGATGTGGCGCCGACCAATGCCAAGTTGCGCGCGCGCGCAATAGCAATTCTTTGCGCGATCACCGGCGTTGATGCCCAACAGGCGCAGTCTGCGCTGGAGGCGCACGGTACGGTCAAGGCGGCGGCCTTTGCGCTGTTGACCGGCGCCGGTGGCGAGGAAGTGCAGGCTGCACTGGACGCCGCCGGCGGACATCTGAAACGAGCGTTGCAGGCCTATCGACAGAGATAGAGCCGATGCACGTGCACCGGCAGTAAGAGGGTTGAATTCAACGGTTTTTACGAAAGGATGGCATCATCATGACCGAGGAACAGAATCGTTCGCTCCTTCCCGAACAATTGAACGAAATGCTTCTCAACCTACGCAACGAAGCCATTGTCCAGGCGGCCAATCTGATCTTGATGGGGCAAAAAGCGCTGCATCTTGGCATCGGCGCCCTCGCGTTGACCAAAGACGAAATCTCTGAGCTGCTGACGCGCATGATCGAGCGCGGCGAGATCGCAGAGGCGGACATCCAGAAGACCGTCAACGAGCTGGTCGAGCGCCTTCGCGCGCGCGGGCAGGCCACCGATGCCGAGTTGCAAGAATTCGCCCAGAAGGCGACGGTCGTGTTGCGGGAAAATCTGCGCACCATTCTGGAGCAGGTCAAGTTACCGGGTGGGACAACTCTCGAAGATCTGCTCAAACAGAGCGGAGAAGATCGGCGCAGCGAATCTACGCAACCATCGACCGATAAGCCGGAGGGGTAATCGGTTCCGCAACGGGAGCTTCCTGGAAGCTCAAAGCCGTCCAGAAGCTGACGGCGAACATTCCACCTAATTCAGAAATCGGGAAGTCGGCGCGAGCAGGAGAGGCATCTGGCACGGATGTCTCTTCCCGGATTGCCCGCTCCGAGTGATCGAGGTTTTGATTGTTTGGAGCGAAGCCCGCTCCCCTCTCAAATTTGCAGCCATCTCTGAACATGTTATAAATGAATAGCAAGGGAGAATGTTGGAAGAGGGCCGGCACCCGGCGACTCCATCCGTCGCCGGATTGCAAAGGAGGGGGAGGCCTTCACGACCGGAGAGAAAACGGCAACTATGCGCATATTGCTTGTTGGGCAATCTTACTATCGCAAGGACAACGGCCAGGCTGTTTTCACCATTCGGCTGGCCGAAGGGCTGGCGGCGGCCGGCCAAGAGGTCATGGTCCTGGCGCCGTCGGAAAAAGGCGTGGCCGGCCGCTGCGTCATCAACGGCGTCATCGTCCAGACGGCGCCTGCGCTGCATATCGGATACAACTTGAACATCACTGCCTTCAGCGACAGTTTGGTGGAGTCGGTGCTGGAGGAATTCCACCCGGACATTGTGCACATCCAGGACCACCTGTTTCTGAGCCGCACTGCGCTGCGTCTGGCGCGGCGTCGCAACCTGCCCGTGGTCGGCACCAATCACTTTCTTCCCAACAACTGGTCCAACAACCTCTATATTCCGCGCAGCGTGCAGGGGGTCGTCCACAAGGCGATGTGGCGCAACATGCTGGAGGTGTTCAACCAGCTCGATGCAGCCACTACACCGACGGAGACGGCGGTCGCCATCTTGCGCAAGCAAGATATTCGCATTCCCGTCAAAGCCATTTCGTGCGGCGTGAACCAGAATGAATTTTATCCGCGCCCCGATCTGGACCCGAGCATCATGCGACGCCGCTATGGCCTGGCGCTCGACCGCACGCTTTTTTTGTACGTAGGACGGGTCGACCGGGAGAAAGGGCTCGACGACCTGGTGGAGGCCGCCGCAATCCTGAAACACGAGCCGATTCAGTTCGTCATTGCGGGCAAGGGGCTTTACCGGGACATCCTGATCGAACACGCAAACAGTCACAACCTAAATCACGTCGTGGTGTTTCCCGGCTTTGTCCCTTCTGATGATTTGCCGCTGCTCATCAACAGCTGCGACGCGTTCATCATGCCGAGTGCACAGGAGCTGCAGAGCATCGCCACGTTGGAAGCGATGTCCTGCGCCAAGCCGGTGTTGGCCGCCAATGCACGCGCCCTGCCGGAACTGGTGGAACACGGTGTCAACGGCTATCTCTTCTCCCCGTTCAATCCTGCCAGCATTGCCGGCGCGGTGCAGCTCTTCTTGAATAAGCGCGAGCGCTGGGCGGAGATGGGAGAGGCAAGCCTCGCCAAGTCGCGCCCCCATCACCTCAGCAACACGGTGCAGCGCTATATTGAATGGTATGAAAGCGTGATCGGACGCCCCATCTACGCGCAGTTGCGGCAGCCCACCCAGCAGGTGAGCATGACAACGCAGGGGTGATGGAACCCGTTTCACTTCGTTTTGCAGGCCTTTGTGCACAGACGCCGATTTCCTTCTATGCCCGTCTACCAATCCGCCGAGCAATTCTACGCCGTCATGAGAGAAGTCTTCGACGAGGTGGCGCGGCATCCCGAACATGTCGACGCCTTCATGCACAGCAACCTCGTTGTGCGGATGAACGTCGCCGATCCGGACGCCGAGATCTTGTTGGATGGTCGTCAGCCGCCGTTAGAAGCGTTCTTCGGGCCTCGTCCGGGACGCGCCAATCTCGAAATCACACTGAGCGCAGACCTACTACATGCCCTCTGGATGGGAATGGAGAGCACCCGTCAAGCGTTTTTTGACGGCCGCATTCAAACGCGCGGCAATTTACTAAAAGCCATGGCGCTGATCGAGGTGTTCCTTGCAGCAGAACGCGTCTATCCGGCCATCGCCAATCGACATGGCCTGCCGGGTCAGGCGTAGCGGGCTTGCGCTCGCCCGTTGGCGAAAGAAGAGCGCCGCTGAATCATTCGTAGAACCGTTGGGTACGACCTTGCGTCGAAGAACATCACCCTCTGCGGAACGCTTTGACACCTACTCATACAGCCAGTATAATCGCAGTGTTTGGCTTGAATTTTGACGCCAAGAAGACGCCCCAGTAAGACGCCGTGGCGATGGGAGAGGAACGGTATGGCAAGCAGCGTCACGGATTTCAACGTCACGGATACAATCAAACAGCGAGTGGACCTCGTCGAGCTGGTCTCTCGCTACACATCGCTCAAACGGGCAGGCAGCGTTTACAAAGGTCTTTGTCCGTTTCACAGCGAACGCACACCGAGCTTTGTCGTTTTTCCCCATACAGGCACATGGCATTGTTTTGGTGCCTGCGGTGTAGGCGGCGACGTGTTCTCGTTCGTCATGCGCAAGGAAAATCTCACCTTTCGAGAAGCGTTGGAGCTCCTCGCCGCTCAGGTCGGCGTCGATCTAAAAGTGTCGGGAAGCGAGGCGCGCAGCGAACAACGCACCCTCCTCTATGAGGTCAACGAGCTCGCTGCCGGTTTCTTCCAGCACGCGCTCGCACATCACCCAATGGGAGAAAAAGCGCGCCTGTACCTGAAAAGCCGCGGCGTCGACGAGACAACCGCTCAGGCCTTTCGGCTGGGCTACGCTCTGCCCGGTTGGAGCGGGCTGCGCGATCACCTGCTCGAGCACGGCGTTTCTCTCGAACTTCTGTTGGACGCTGGATTGGTCAAACGAAATGAAGAGCGCCAGAGCACTTACGACGCTTTTCGCGATCGGTTGATATTTCCCATCTGCGATCGTCAGGGGCGGGTGATCGGTTTCGGCGGCCGAGCGTTCGAGAACGGTGCGCCCAAATATCTGAACACATCAGAAACGCCGATTTTTCACAAGAGCCATGTCGTCTACGGCCTGGATCGCGCGCACCGCGCCATTCGTGAACAGAACCGGGTGATCATTGTCGAAGGGTATATGGATGTCATCGCTGCCCATCAGCATGGCTATACGAATATCGTGGCGTGCATGGGAACGGCGCTGACAAGCGAGCAATTGCAACAACTTCAGCGCTACACCAACAACTTTGTCCTGGCGCTCGATGCCGACGCCGCCGGTCAACAGGCCACCGTACGTGGACTCAACCAGGCGCGGCAGTCCCTGGCGCGCGTGTCCAAACCCGTCGTGACCCCGGACGGCAAAGTCCAACTTCAAGAGCGATTGGGCGCCAATCTGTTCATCACTACGCTACCGGAAGGCCGCGACCCGGACGAGGTCATCCGCCAGGACGCACGACTGTGGGAGCAGCTTGTCGCCGAGGCCAAACCGCTGGTGGACTTCTATTTTGACGTCGTCGCCCGCCAGGCCGATCTCAGCACGGCCCTGGGCAAGGGACAGGCGGTCGCCGAGCTGACGCCGCTGATTGCAGAGCTGCATGACGAGATCGAACAACAGCATTACATCCAGCGCCTCAGTCGCATGGTGCAGATCGACGAGACCATCATTGCCAGTCGCGTGCAGGCCTCGGCGCGCACTATGCGAGCGCTGGCCGGCAATCAACGCCCCGGCCCAGCGCAGAACGCCAATCCAATGCAGACGTCACCGGCGCCATCGTCGTCCGAACGCCGCGCAGCCAAACCCGGCCCCTACGACACAGAGGACCATGTGTTGGCGCATCTGCTCGCCGACGTCGAGATCGTCCTCTGGCTGGCGCAGGTGACCGAACAATATCATTTGGCGCCGGTGCAGCCGCAAGACTGGCGCCACGTCGAAAATCAGGAAATCTTCCGGGCGCTGAAACGATTCTTGAACAGCGATGAACCTTGGGACATCGAGCTGTTTCAAGATACGCTAGATCCGCAGCTGCACGGCCGTTTTGCGCAGCTATTGGCTTACGCTGCGATGTTGCCTGCGCGCGAACCCAACCTCGTGCGCGAGGACGTCGTCAAAGGGCTCTTGCGCATGCGGATCGATCGGCTGCGCGCAGAGACGAAACGGATCAAATATCTACAGGATGAATTGCAGCAGAACGGCGACCTGGAAGGAGTGCGCAGTTTTGAGGCCGTGATGAACGGCTATTTGCGAGAACTGGCTCATCTGCAGCGACAACATGCACGCATTCCGCAGGAGCTGTTCCGCAGAACAGGTCAACGAGAAGGCGCCAAACTCGTAACCATGTAGCATCAAGGATTTACATTCGGATTAGTATTAAGGACAGAACACCATCGATGGCGAAGCCAATCTCACCCTCCCCAGAACACCGCGATCCCGAAGAAGAACTCGAGGCGATTGAGCCGTCGCCGCGGCGCAGCGACGGCGGCGAAAGCGAGCTGGACGAATATATCCATCTGGGCGAAAGCGAATCTCAGGAGGAAGACCTCTTCGAGGAGCCGGAAGAGGCCGAGACAGAAGAGGACGACAGCGCGCCGATCCCGCGCATCGAACGCGACCTGAAGCTTGAAGAGGAGATCGAGCAAGAAAAATACAAACCCATCGAAGCGCTGATTGCCGATTTGCAAGAAGAGATCGGCCAAAGCCTGGACCCCGTGCGCATGTATCTGCGCGACATCGGACGTCACCCGCTGCTGACAGCGGAAGAAGAGATGGAGCTGGCGGAAAAAATTCGGCTGGGCGTGGAGGCGGAGAAAAAACTTCAGGAGCTGTTCGGCAACCGCAGCGAGGATGAACTAACCGACGAGGAACTCGACCAGAAAGACGAACTGGAAATGCTCGTGCACCAGGGACGCGTGGCCCACAGCCGCCTTGCACAGAGCAACCTACGCCTCGTGGTCAGCGTCGCCAAGCGCTACATCGGCCGCGGCTTGAATTTTCTGGACCTGATCCAGGAAGGTAACCTCGGCCTTCTGCGTGCAGTCGACAAGTTCGACCACACGCTGGGCTTCAAGTTCAGCACCTACGCCACCTGGTGGATACGCCAGGCCATCAGCCGCGCCATCGCCGATCAGGCGCGCACGATCCGCATCCCTGTTCACATGGTGGAGACCATCAACCGGCAGGTGCGCGTGCAGCGCCGCCTCCAACAGGAGCTTGGACGCGAGCCGACCTACGAAGAAATCGCCATCGAGATGGATTTCCTCTCCCCTGAAGATGTCAAGCGCTACAAGGAGGCGGTCGCCAAGGGCAAACGCCTTGACCCGGACCTGCAGCGCCAGGTGGAGCGCGCCGCTGCCAAAGTGCGTCGCATCCAACGGCTCAGCCAAGAGCCGCTCAGCTTGGAGACGCCCGTCGGCTCCGAGGAAAACAGCTACCTGGGCGACTTCATCGAGGACGACAGCCTGCCCGGCCCCGCCGACTCGGCCAGCCGGCGCTTGCTGAAAGAACAGATGGAAGAGATCCTCGACAATCTCAGCGAACGCGAGCGCAAGGTGCTGATCATGCGCTTTGGCCTGGAAGACGGCGTCACGCGCACGCTTGAGGATGTCGGCAAGGAGTTCAACGTCACCCGCGAGCGCGTGCGCCAGATCGAAGCAAAGGCGCTGCGCAAGTTGCGCCACCCTCTGCGCAGCCGCAAACTGCGCGATTACCTTGCATAGGATAGTGTCCAGACACAGCTGTCCAGACACAGCTGACAGGAGAGAGCAGACCGGCGTGGAAAAACTCTGCGCCGATCCGCTCTCTTTGCGCTGCTTTCCATCGCCGACCTCCACGTTGGCTGCGATCACCCCAAAGATGAGAGCTCCCTGCC
>JANWYX010000225.1 GCA_025055055.1 Caldilinea sp.
CGGAGACGCCGCAGCGTAAGGCTGCGTGCACCACGCTCAACCCCGGCTCGCCTGTCTCCAGGTTCAGCGGCGACGCCTCCAGCACGAGGTCGCACGCCAGCGTAGACAGCGCGTCCGCCGGCGCCGTGCCGGCCAGGAAGCCGTCAAGTTCACAGATCCGGCCGCCTGCCTCTTTGAAGCGTCGCAGGGCCGCCGGGTCGAAGCCGGACGGGTCAACGGCCACGCCGCTGCTGTCCGCTGCACAGACAACGCGAAAAGCCAGCCCATGGCGCTGCGCAAGGAGAGGGGCCTTCCATTCCAGGATGCGCAGGACATTGCGGTTAACCGCTCCCAGCCCGATCAAGACGAGGTCGACAGTGCGGAGGGTGGTCATCATCCATCGCTCCTTTGGAGTGAAAACAACAACGGAGAGGCGGCGTTGAATGCATGGCGCAGCGTGCGCTCAGACTGCAAATCGCTCATGGGGCGACTCCGAATGCAGGGAGAGAGTTTGTCATGGTCCGTATAATATGAGGTCAGCACCATGCGTTTCTGCCGCACCTCCGACGGCGGCTATGAATTTTTTCGAATCGCCTCTCTCGATGATATGGGTTGAAGTTTGCCCAGCTCCCGCTCGATGACCGAACCCAACGCCAGCGCAACGTCCTCGCGCCAAGGGCGGGCTGCAATCTGCACGCCGATCGGCAACCCTTCTTTGTTGCGTCCGGTCGGAACGACAACCACCGGCCAGCCCAGCAGGCTGAAGGGTAGCGTGTAATCGAAGCGTCTGCGGTCCACTTCGCGAAAGGGCGGCGCCGTTTGGTGCGAAACCGGGCAAAGGATGGCGTCATAGGCGCGCATGAATTGGAGACAGAAGCTGCGGTAGCCGTCCCAGGCGTCGTACAGCTCGACGACGTCCTGCCCGCGCAGGCTGGCGACATCTGAATAGGCGTCGCTGATGGCGCGTCCGTTGCGTACAAAGTTCTGCGGCCGCGCCGGCTCGACATGGACGTTGGCGCGCGCCAAGGCCTGCGCCGCCGCCCCCACGGCGTCGATAATTTCGGCGGAGACGGGCGACGCCGGGTCACCGGTGAAATAGGCCACGCATAGCTCGCCGAGACAGAGGCTTGTCGGGTCGCCGATCGGCATGGGAACCACGCCGGAGTCGATGAAATCTGGTCCACACAGCAGCGGCCAGGTCAGCGCCAGGTCCGCCACCGAGTGCGCCAGCGGGCCGATCTGTGTGCGCACGTCGGTCAATCCTCCGCGGTGGTTGTACGCGCCGGTGTTGGGCACGCGGCCGACGGTCGGCTTGAGCGCAGCCACGCCGCAGAAGTGCGCAGGCACGCGCAGCCCGCCGCTGCTGTCACTGCCCAAGCCCAACGGCGAGCCGTGCACGGCGATGATGGCCGCCTCGCCGCCGCTGCTACCGCCTGGCGTGCGGGTCCGATCGTGCGGGTTGAGCGTGCGACCGTAGAGCAGATTTTCTGTGTCGCTGCCGAAGCCGCCGGGCGGACAGTTGGTCTTGCCGAGCAGAATGGCGCCGGCCTGTCGCCAACGCTGCACGACTATTGCGTCCTGCTTTGCGCGTTCCCATCGTCGCGCTTCCAGGCCGACGGCAGTGGGCAGCCCGGCTACATCGAAGACATCTTTGACCGTGAAAGGAACACCGTGCAGCGGGCCATGGAGATTCCCTTGCGCCAGGTCGTGGTCGGCCTGACGCGCTCGGTCGAGCGCATCCGGGGCGAGCTGCACGATGGCGTTGATGGTGGGATTGACGGCGGTGATGCGCTCCAGGAAGGCTTCGACGACGGCCTTGGCGCTGACTTCGCCGGCGCGGATGCGGCGGGCAAGTTCGCCGGCAGTGCAGCGCGTGAGGTCATCCATATGGTGGTGAAACTTTGACATGTGATCGCTCGGTGAACGCAAAATATTCGTTGTCCTCTTTCAAGGAGCTCCGCGCTTTTCGGTCGTGATCCGAGGGGCAATAGGTTGCTCAAGAGAAGGGCGCCAGCGGCGCGCCGGCCATAAACGGTGCGAAGAGGGCGGCGATGTAGGCGTCTTGCACTTCGATCGCCAGCGCTCTGCCGCGTGCGGCGACTTCGCACAGCTTTGTCTCATCTCCCAACGCCCGATAGATGCGGCAGAGCAACAGATGGATGACGGCGGCGGCCTTGCGATCGCCCATTGCCGTATAGAGCGCAAGGCTCTGCAGAGCGCTTTCTAACGCTTCTGCTTCGTTGCCGAAATAGTGCGCCAGCTTGGCTTGCGCAAAGAGGATGGCCGCATTCTCCGTCTGATCGTTAAGAACGGCGCTGACCTGTTGCGCCTGCCGCGTGTAGTGCTGCGCGAGCTCCAGCTCTTGCTTGCGCACGGCGATGTCGGCGAGCAGTCGCAAGATCCGCGAGCGCACGAGCTCGCCACCATCCGGGGGCAAAAGACGCAGACCATCCTCGCACAACGTAGCTGCACGATCGAACGCTTCCTGGTCGTAGGCGATCGATGCTTGGCGGCAGCGCACTGCGGCGAGGCCGACCACCTGCCCGTGCGCCGCATAGCGCTCTTCGGCGCGACGAAGATGCTGTTCGGCGGTTGCATAACTGCCCAACTCGATTTCGACGTCGGCAAGGTCTACCAGGGCGTCGGCCATGCGGAGGGTGTTGCCGCTCGCCTCGTAGCCGGCGATGGCGCTCTGAAGCAAGGCGCGGGCGGTGGGATAATCATCCTGACGCAGCGCCACTCTGCCGAGAAAAAAGGCAAAACGAGTGCTGTGTT
>JANWYX010000251.1 GCA_025055055.1 Caldilinea sp.
GGGTTCATGCCGGCGGCCGGCTCGTCGAGGAGCAACAGCTTGGGGTCGCTGGCCAGCGCACGCGCCACCTCAAGCAGACGCTGGTCGCCGTACGGCAGATTCTTGGCCAGCATATCGCCCTTGCCGGTGAGGCCGACGAAGGCGAGCAGCTCGCGCGCCCGTTTCTCTGCGCGTTGTTCCTCGCGACGTGTAAAAGGCGTCTGCAGGATCGCGCCAATCGGGGTCGAACGCAGCCGCACGTGCTGGCCGACCAGGATGTTCTCGATGGCGGTCATGCTGCCGAAGAGCCGGATGTTCTGATAGGTGCGCGCAATGCCGAGCGCAGTGATCTGATCGGGACGCAGCCCGACGATCGAACGCCCGTCGAAGATGATGTCGCCCTCTTCCGGCTTGTACAGCCCCGTGAGACAGTTAAAGAACGTCGTTTTGCCGGCGCCGTTGGGGCCGATCAGGCTTGCGATCATGCGCTCTTCGATCGTGAGATCGACCTGACTGACCGCCACCAGGCCTCCGAACACTTTGGTGACGCCGCGCGCCTCAAGCAACGCCATCGTATTGCTTTCCTCCATCCTGCTTATCTGATTTTTGGCCCGGCGCAAGTCGTTCCAGCACGGAGGGAACGTCTTCGCCGACCACGGGCTCCGCTTCTTCATGCAGTTCGCGACGCCGTCGGGTCGAAGGGATGATGCCCTCCGGTCGCACGATCATCATGGTCACCAACAGCGCCGCAAAGGTGACGATGCGATACTCATCGACCCCGCGCAGCACCTCCGGCAGACCCTTCAGCGCCAGTGCGCCGAGCACGACGCCGGGAATGCTGCCCATGCCACCCACGATCACGAGTGAGAGCGCATCGATCGAGACGAAGAGCGAGAAATTTTCCGGGAAGATATTCGTCTGGCGGGCTGCATAAAGCTGGCCGGCGAGCGCTGCAAAGAGCGCGCCGATGGCGAACGCCAACAGCTTGGTGCGCACCAAATTGACGCCGGTCGCCTGCGCCACGTCTTGGTCTTCGCGCATGGCGATCCAAGCGCGACCGAGTCGGGAATTGTCGAGCCGATAGGCGGAAAAGGCAATGATTCCTGAGCCGATCAGCCCCAAAATAAAGATATCGCGCGGGTTGCCGAGGTTGTATCCGAACAGATAGGGCGGTGCAATGTTGAGCAGACCGCGCGGGCCGTTCGTCAGCTCCGCCAGGTTGAGCATGAAAAGACGGATGATTTCACCGAAACCGAGCGTGACGATCGCCAAATAGTCCCCGCGCAGCCGCAGCACCGGAATGCCCAACAGCACGCCGCCGATCCAACCGGCGAGCATCGTGATCGGAAGCGCCATCCAAAAGCTGAGCAACGGCGCATTGGCGGGGATGCCCAGACTCTGTAGCTGGGCAGAAAGCCACGGCGAGGAGAAGGGCGCCGATAGAAAGGCATACATATATGCGCCGATGGCGAAAAAGGCGACGTAGCCCAGGTCGAGCAGCCCGGCGAAGCCGACAACGATGTTGAGACCCAGGCCCATCATGACAAAGATAAAAACGATGCCGAGCACCGAATTTTGAAACTGGTCGAGCGTAAACGGCAGATAGGCGACCCCGGCCAGATAGAGCAGCGAGAGGAGTTGTCGTTCACGGCGAGGACGCGCGGCCCGCAGCGCCAGGATGCCGCTGCCGATCGTCACCATGGCGGCCAATAGACGGATCGTGCCTCGGTTGTTGCCACCGAAGGTCACCCCGGGCATGCCTAGCCAGATGACAAAGATGAACAGTACAACAGGCGCCAGCAGCGGTATCCACCGCAACGCCGAGATGCGCGGCGCCGGCCGGCTGCGCATCCAACGCTCCACCAACACGAGCGCAGCGCCGCCGACGCCGGCCACGGTCAATAGCAGCACCTGTTGCAGCCAGGCCAGCGGCGAAAGCTCGCCGCCGACGATGACACCGGGCGCAACGCCGTAGAGCGCCGCCAAATTTTGCGGCGTCATCTTGTCGAAGATGGGCTGAAGACGCACCCCGCTGCTTGTGAGATTCGCAAAAACAGAAAGCAGCGCTGCGGTCAGCAGACCGGCCGTCAAACCTGCGGTCAGACCCGCCGTGAAAAGCGGTGTAGGTTGCCGGTTCAACACATCTTGCTTGCTTTTTCCGCCGCGCAGCGTCAACCAGAAAAACAGCGCCATCACGCCGGCCAAGATAGGGAGGGCAAGGTCGCTCAGCCGCAACGGCAGCCCGACCAAGGTCAGATAAGCCAAAATCGCAAAAGCGATTGCGCCGATGCGGAGACCTCTCTGTACGGCTGGAAGCAGCATAATCCTCATGCCCTTTTCTCGCTCACCACCTCGCCGAGCAGGCCGGAGGGACGGAAGATCAGGATCAACACCAATACGCTGAAGGCGATAATGTCTTTATATTCGGTGGGGATGCCCAGTGCGCTCGGCCCGATGGCCTCGATCACGCCGAGCAACAGAGCGCCGACCATAGCGCCGGGAATGTTGCCAATGCCGCCGAGCACGGCGGCAGTGAAGGCCTTCAGCCCCGGGATGAAACCGCTGTTGAACTTGACCACCGTGTTGTGAAAACCCAACATGACGCCGGCTGCGCCCGCCAGCGCCGAGCCGAGGATGAAGGTGAAGACGATCACCCGGTCGACGTCGATGCCCATCAACGCTGCCGTGCCTTTATCTTCGGCGACGGCGCGCATCGCACGGCCTAATTTGGTGCGCTGAACGATCAGATAAAGCATCAGCATCAGAAAGAGAGAGGTCACGAAAATAATGAGACCTGTGTAGGGAACAAAGACACCCCCGACACGAAAGCCGCCTTCGATCAACGCCGGTTTCTGGTAAACGCGCGGGCTGACGCCGAAGATGAGCAACACCGAGTATTGCAAAAAGAGCGAGGCGCCGATGGCGCTGATGAGGGGCACCAAACGAGGCGCGCCGCGCAACGGCCGGTAGGCGACCCGCTCCAGTGTGACGCCGGTCAACACCGAGCCGAACATACCCGCGGCCACGATCAAGATCAACGCAAGCGCAACCAGCGCCGCCGACTCCTGCAGCCAACCCAGCGCCATGAAAAATTGTAAGGCAAAAAAGCCGGTGAAGCCGCCGATCATCATGACGTCGCCGTGGGCGAAGTTAATCATGAGCAAAATGCCGTAGACTAGCGTATAGCCCAGCGCAACCAGCGCGTAGAC
>JANWYX010000447.1 GCA_025055055.1 Caldilinea sp.
TGGCGAGCAGGGTCTATGTAATGAGCAAACGACCGGGTAGATTGGTCCAAGAAGCGCACGTCGATCTGCCGCGGCCGCGCACGCTGGAGAACACCTTCGAACCGGCGTTTGTGAACCTGGTGCATCACCTGTACACCTGCATCGGCGAGGTGCGCGCATGAGTGAAAAGATGCAAAAACGGCTGTTGGATGTGATCCCGCCCGCCGTCACAATCATTCTTTTCTTCCTGATCTGGGAGGTGGGCTGTCTGGTTTTTGGGGTGGACGAATTTGTGCTGCCGCGGCCGAGCGTGGCAGTCGAAACCTATTTTCGCTGGCAGAGCGCCATCTGGCCCAACGCCTTGCAGACGCTGTACACGACGCTGGTCGGCTTTGGCCTGGCTATCGTGATGGGTGTGGCGCTTGGCGCCTTGATCGGGTACTCCGAGCTGCTGTACAAGGCGCTTTATCCGCTGCTGATCGGCTTCAACTCGATCCCTAAAGCGGCGTTGGTGCCGGTCTTCGTGATCTGGTTCGGCGTCGGCACGATGCCCGCCATCCTGATCGCATTTCTGATCGCCTTCTTTCCCATTGCGGTCAACGTGGGAACCGGTATCGCCACCGTCGAGCCGGAGATGCAAGATGTACTGCGATCGCTGGGCGCCAGCCGCTTCGACATGTTCCGTAAGATCGGTTTTCCGCGCGCCATGCCCTATTTCTTCGCCTCGCTCAAGGTGGCAGTGACGCTCTCCTTCGTCGGCTCGGTCATCGCCGAGCTCGGCGCTTCCAACCGCGGCATCGGCAACATGATGGTCATCGCCAGCTCGCGTTTCGAGGTGCCGCTGGTCTTCGCCGGGCTGTTGGTGGTGGCCGCCATGGGCGTGGCGCTCTATGCCGCCTTCGCCTTGCTTGAACGGCGCATGGTGCGCTGGGCCTATCGGGGACAGAACTGAGACGGTCGTCCTGCTGCCGTTGACAAAGATCGCAACGCTCGCCGACCGCGCTCGAAATTTGCCTTTGCAAACACATATCAGTGCCGCACTTCATCCACAATCAGTCCATCGGCGATCGTCACCGTGCGCTGTGTGCGCTTGGCCAGCTCGTCGTCGTGAGTGACCATGACGATCGTCTTGCCCGCCTCCGCCAGCGAGACAAAGAGGTCGAACACAATGGCGGCGTTGCGCGTGTCTAGGTTGCCGGTCGGTTCGTCAGCGACTACGATGGGCGGGTCGTTGGCGAGGGCGCGTGCAATCGCCGCGCGCTGCGCTTGACCCACCGAAAGTGTGGCGGGGAATTTGTGCGCGTCGTCGGCCATGCCGACTTGCTCCAGCAAGTGCATGGCGCGTGCGTAGCGTTCGCTCTGGCTATATAGGCCCGCCAGATCCATCGGAATCATCACATTTTCGACCACGGTGAGCGTGGGCAGCAACTGGAAAAATTGGAAGACGATGCCCATCGTGCGCCCGCGCCATTCGGCCATCTGGCCTTCGTTCAGACGACGGATCGGTGTGTCGGCGACGATCACCTCGCCGTCCGTCGGATGATCGATGCCGGTGAACATGTTGATCAGCGTTGACTTACCGCTGCCCGACTTGCCCACCACGGCCAGAAATTCTCCGCGCTCGACCTGCAGGTCGACACCCTTGAGCGCCATAAACGGTCCCGCCGGCGTTTCGTAGACCTTCACAACCTTGCGCAGGTCAATCATGGGCCGGACGATAAGTTCGGCGCTGCTGCGAAAACCATCGGTCGGCTGCGCTGCAGCGACGCGTTCACGATTCCATTTCGGCAACAAGCGCATGTCCCTCCTCAATCGATTTCAGACGCACATCCTCAACGATCAACCCGTCCTCGATGCGCAGCACGCGCGAGACGCGCGATGCCAGCTCGCGGTCGTGTGTCGCCATGAAGAGCGTCTTGCCCGCCGCCGCCAACCGGTGGAAAACTGCAAACACGGCCTCCGCCGTGCGCGAATCCAGGTTGCCGGTCGGCTCGTCGGCGGCAATGAAGGTTGGATCGTTCGCCAGCGCCCGCGCGATGGCAACGCGCTGGCGCTGCCCGCCGGAGACCGCCGAAGGCAGTTTGTCGGCGTGTTCGGCGATGCCCACCGCCGCCAGCAGCTCGAGCGCTCGCGCATATTGCCGACGAGGCGAACCATACAGGTCGGCGAAATCCATCGGCAGCATCACATTCTGCGCGCAGGTGAGCATAGGCATCAGCTGGAAGGATTGAAAGACCACGCCCACCTTGCGGCCGCGCCAGCGCGTCAGCTGACCTTCGCGCATGCGGTGAATCGCCTGCCCGTCGATCCAGATTTCGCCTTCGGTGGGTCGATCGATGCCGGTGAGCATGTTGATTAGCGTCGACTTGCCGGCCCCGGAGCGTCCCAACAACGCCACGAATTCGCCGGGCCAGATTTCAAGGTCGATGCCTTTGAGCGCATAAAAGTCGCCTGCCGGTGTGCGATAGGCTTTCTTCACCCCCTTGAGCACGATCAATGGTTCATTCATAGGCCAATACCTCGCGGATCGTCAAACGCACAGCGTTGTAGGCCGGTCCTAGGCTGGCGGCGACAGCCAACGCCAGCAATACAAACAACCACGCCACTGCGGCCGGCAGCGCGTAGGTGAACGACAACGGTGTGTCGAGCAGCGCGATGCCGATCTGCTCGCTCATCACCTGCGCCACCGGATAGGAAAGCGCAAAGCCGATGAGCCAACTCAACGTAGCGATCGCCAGCCCTTCCAGCAGCACGATGCGCCGCAGCGCAGCGTTGGAAGCGCCAATGGCGCGCAGCACGCCGATCTCGCGAATGCGCTCCAACATATTGATGCCCATGGTCGTGGAAAGCCCCAGGCTGCCGACAAGGCCAAGCAGCACGGCGTTCAAAATCAAGAAACCGACGATCACATCGAACATCAGCCCGTTTTGCGCGTTGAGCGTCTGCGTCGTGCGCGTTGAGCGCACTGCATAGCCCAGCTTCTCAAAATGCTGAAGCAGCAGCGCCTCCATCGTTTTCTGGCCGAACAAGTCGTGCTCCTCTGTGATCACCTGAATGCTGTTGGCGCGATCGGGGCTGCGGTTTTCATAGCCGAAGACGCTCTGATGCATGTAAATTTTCGAGCCTTGCGCGTCAGAACCCACAATGCCGACGACCAACCACTGCCGTTCGCGGTCGTTCATCTTGAGTGTGATGCGGTCGCCGACGCGCACATCCGGCTCATTCTGCGCCACTGTTGCATTTAGCACCACAACATACTCGTCGCCGGGCTGAAGCCAGCGCCCCGCCTGCACGATCGGATCGATCATGTTCGACCCTTCGGGCAGCGCCACCACTTGGTAGCGGTTGCTCTCCACCCCGTCGGGGCGCACGCGCGTGGCGCCGCCCAGCGCCCAACTTTCGACGCCGATCACCCCAGGCGCAGCCAGGGCAGCAGACTCCAGCCGTGCAATACGATGCATGTCCTGAAATTGCACCTGCACATCGTATTGGTGATAGCGCAGGAAATCCGCCTGCGTGGTGTTGACGGAGATGCGCACCGAGATCACGGCGATGAAAAGTGCTGTGCCGAGGATCATCACGATCATTGTGCGCAACAGCCGTCCTTTGTGGCGCAGCATGTTG
>JANWYX010000312.1 GCA_025055055.1 Caldilinea sp.
CAGCTTGTCCTTGAGCTCTGTAGGGGTGTGCGCGCCGATGGATAGAATGCCGCGCAGGGGTTTCTTGTGCATAACATGACCTGTCGTAGGTTGGGCCACAGCCTGGGCGGAAGGAGATGCGGAGTGGCTGAGCGTCGATGCCCCCACCCTCTGCTGTTCACCGTTGACCTTTGTTGCAGCAAAAATTTTAGGCTCAGGTTTCAACATGCCGGGCACGTATTCTTCGAGCACAATGTGGAAATTGGTGCCGCCAAAGCCGTAGGCGCTGACGCCCGCGCGACGGGGAAAATTCTTAGGCTGCTCCCAGGCCATCGGCTCGTGAATCAGAAAAAAAGGCGTGCTGGCGAAATCAATGTTGGGGTTGGGGGTGCGGGCGTTCAGGGTTGGCGGCAACACCTTGTGAAAGATCGCCATCGTCGCCTTCAAGAGGCCGGCTGCGCCTGCGCCCGCCTTAAGATGGCCGATGTTGCTCTTCGCCGAGCCTAGCCCGATGCTGCCGCGCGCCGCGCCGCCGAAGACTTTGGTCAGGCTTTCCACCTCAACGACGTCGCCCACGCGGGTGCTGGTGCCATGCGCTTCGACCAGGGTTGCCGTGGCGGGATCAAGGCCGGCGTTCTCCCAGGCACGCAGCGCCGAGAGCACCTGGCCCTGAGGATTGGGAGCCGTGATGCCCTTGCCTTTGCCGTCGCTCGAGGCGCCGACGCCGCGAATGACGGCGTAGATTTTGTCGCCGTCGCGTTCGGCGTCAGAGAGCCGCTTAAGCAGAAAGGCGGCTGAGCCCTCGCCCATGACGAAGCCGTCGGCGCCTTCACCAAAGGGGCGGCTACCCGTTGCACTCAGCGCGCCGATCTTGCAGAACTTCACAAAGACGACCGGGCCCATGTTGCGGTCAACGCCGCCCGTGATCACCGCATCGACGTGACGTTCGACCAGCAACTCGAACGCCGCATCGATGGCTGCAAAGGAAGAGGCGCAGGCTGCGTCGGTGATGAAGTTTGGCCCGCGCAGGTTGAAGATATTGGCGACGCGTCCGGCGACGATGTTGGGCAGCTCGCCGGGCATCGAGTCCTCGGTGATCGGCGGCAACATCGCATCCAGCCGTTGATGCCATTGCTGGATAATCGCCTTGCGCCTGTCGGCGGGCAAGGCGGCGAATTCCGGCGCGGCCTCCAGCGCGTGCATGAACTCCGGAAAAGCCACGCGCTGCTGCGTGATGTAGTGCAACTCTCCCCCCATCGCCGTGCCCAGGATCACGCCGGTGCGCTCGGTGTCGAGCGGACGATTGGGGTAGCCGTAATCGCTCAGCGCCTCGTCGGCGATGCTCACCGCCCACTGCTGACCTTCGTCCATCGCCGCCGCCACTTTGGGTGGAATGCGATACCTCTTCCAGTCGAACTGATAACCGCGTACCCAACCGCCGATCTTGGAATAGGTTTTGTCCGGCGCCGTCGGATCGGGGTCATAATAGTCGGCGATGCTCCAGCGGTCGGGCGGCGTTTCCGTGATGCAGTAACGTTTGTGGATGATGTTTTGCCAAAAGGCCGGCGCGCTCAATGCGTCGGGCAAAATTGCGCCAAGGCCGACGATCGCGATCGCTCGGTCTGAGCTTGGATTGGGCATTGGGTCCTCCTTTGTCAAGACACAAATAGAAAGCAGGGATCAAGCGGCGAGAGATTCAGCGTGTCATCTCCCCACCTCTCTCAAACTCTCCGGCTCTCCTCTCTCATTCGGCCGGGAAAGCCTCCACCAGCTTTCTGCCGACGAAATCCATGTCGTCGAGAAGGCCGGCCTGCGCCGCATAGATAGCCGGGAGATGCAGCGAGTTGGCGAGATTGGGATCGCTCTGTCCGGCGCCGATGGCCCAGCGCAGGCCATCCGTCGCAATCTTCAGCGCCGCGTCGCGCGCATGGATGCGGCTCATGGCCCGCAGCGTCTCCGGGCTGAAGGGCATGGCCTCGGTCGGGTGCGAAATCGAGCGCTCGGCGAAAACGGCGGCAGTCTCGGCGAAGGCGATCAGCTCGCCCAGACGAAAGAGAACATGCTGATTGCGCGTCAGGCGGTCGACACGCGCGCGCTCCAGCAAGACGGCCAGCGCGCGCATGCCCAACGCTGCCGTCGCTGCGCCGCTGTTGTCGTTGGTGCGCGCCAGCGCCTCTAGCTGCGCCGCCCAGTCGTTGTAGTAGGCGCCTTTGGTTTTCAGATGGAGCTGCCAGCGGTCGCGGCTGATCGTCCACTCCATGATCTCGGAGGTGCCTTCGTAGATGGTCGTGATGCGCACGTCGCGCTTGATTTTTTCGACCATGTATTCGCGCGTATAGCCGTAGCCGCCCAGCGCCTGAATCGAATCCTCCGCCGCTTTATTGCCGGCCTCGGTCGCCATATATTTCGCCACTGCGCCTTCGGTCTGCTGATTGGGGTCGCCGCTGTCGATGCGCTCGGCGGTCCATTCAATGTAGGCGCGCGACGCTTCGAGGCGCACGGCGTTGGGAACGATCAGCTTGTCCATGTAGCCCTGCTTCTGGTTGAGCGTGGCGCCACCTTGCACGCGCGTCTGGCTGTAGCGGATCGCGCGCTTGAGCGCAGCCCACCCGGCGCCCAGTCCAAACGCCGCCACCATGAGGCGGGTGTAGCCGAAGACAGCCTGCGCTTGCGCCAGCCCCTGCCCCTCGACGCGCCCCATCAGCCGATCGGCGTCCACATAAACATCTTCCAAAAAGAGGGCGGCGGTGTTGCTGGCGCGGATGCCGTGTTTGTCTTCCGGCTTGTTTTTGGTGAAGCCGGGCGCATCCTTCTCGACGACGAACCATGACGGGCCGCCGGGTGCCATCGCCAAGATCGTGTAGATGTCGGCGACGCCGCCGTTCGAGATCCACTGTTTACGGCCGGTGAGTTTGTACCCCTTGAGCGCGCCGTCTTCATAGACGGGCACGGCTTTCGTCTTCAGCTGCGCCAAATCCGAGCCCGCTTGGGGTTCGGTGGCGCCGTAGGCGACCAGCAGCCCTTCGTTGGCGATACGACTCATCCAGTAGTGGCGTTGATCCGGCGCGCCGCCGACGACGATGGGGTCGGCGCCAAGAAAGGTGGCGAGCACGCCGGTGGCGATGCCGAGGTCGATGCTGGCCATGGCCTCTGAGACGCGGTACACGTCGTAAGCGCCACCGCCGAGACCGTCGTCTTCCTCACTGATGAAGACCAAATGCAGGCCGATGTTGTTATAGAGGTCAGAGAGCACTTCCGCAGGAAAGCGATCTTCGTGGTCAAGCGCCAGCAAAAATTCCGGCGTCAATTTCTTTTCTGCGTACTTTTGAAGCGTGGAGAGAATTTGTTCGAGTTCTTTGCGATCCAGCGCCATAGCAGGTTTCTCCTTCCGTTCCCCTTCGTACAGATTCCCAGCGTGTTGTGATGCGGTGGTGGGCAAGTTGCTCCGACACTGCCAATTTACCTTGTGAAAGTTGTCACATATCAGTGATAGAAATAATCGGTGCCCTGGGACAAGTGTCACTTTGTCCATAAGGGAGAGAAACGTCAGGTTTGACGTTGCCGCCGGCGACGGTTACCATGGCTGATATTTATTCGTCAGGCCGCTCAGCCACCCATCGAACAGACATCTAGCGTGTATGCGCGACCACATCCTTGCGATTGACAACGGCACACAGAGCGTGCGCGCTCTGATCTTCGACCTTCACGGCCATCTGCTGGCCAAATCGCAGGTCTACATCGAGCCCTATTTTTCCCGTCAGCCGGGATGGGCTGAACAGAACCCCGAATACTACTGGGCTTCTTTATGCGAGGCTTGTCAGAAGCTGTGGAAGCAGCCGCAGGCGGACAAGATGCGCATTGCTGGCGCAGCGCTCACGACGCAGCGCGCCACCGTGATCAACGTGGACAGTCGGGGCAGGCCGCTGCGCCCTGCCATCGTCTGGCTGGATCAACGGCGCACACCGGGTCTGCCGAAGATCGGTGGAATCTGGGGATTGATCTTTCGCCTCACGCGCATGACCGAAACCGTTGCGTATATCCAGGCCGAGGCCGAAGCGAACTGGATTCGCGTTCATGAGCCGGAAGTGTGGGCGGAGACGTACAAGTACCTCTATCTTTCCGGCTATCTCACCTACAAATTGACAGGCCGCTACGTTGACTCGGTGGGCTGTCAGGTTGGCTTCATGCCCTTCGACTACAAACGGCTGCGCTGGGCGGCGAAGTGGGACTGGAAGTGGAAGGTCGTTCCGATGGGCCCATCGATGCTGGCAGAGTTGGTTCCTCCGACGCATCCGCTCGGCGAAATCACGGAGCAGGCAGCCGAGGCAACAGGCATCCCCCAAGGCTTGCCGTTGATCGCCGCCGCTTCAGACAAAGCGTGCGAGGGGATCGGCGCCGGCGCGCTGGAGCCGCATATCGGCTGTTTAAGCTACGGCACCACCGCAACGATCACGACCACGCAAACGCGCTACATCGAGCCGATCCCGCTCATTCCCCCCTATCCTGCGGCGATTCCGAATGCATACAACCTGGAAGTTCAGATCTATCGCGGCTTTTGGATGGTGAGCTGGTTCAAACAGGAGTTTGCCCAACGCGAGCTGCTCGCAGCCGAGGCGCAGGGAATTGCGCCCGAGAAGCTGCTGGATGAACTGGTGGCGAATGTGCCCCCCGGCTGCGAAGGGCTGATCCTTCAGCCCTATTGGTCGCCGGGCGTCAAGGTGCCCGGCCCCGAAGCGATGGGCGCCGTGATCGGCTTCACAGACGTACACACTCGCGCCCATTTGTATCGGGCGATCCTGGAGGGACTTGCATATGGCCTGCGCGAGGGGAAGGCGCGCCTGGAAAGACGCGCCGGCACCCCGATCACTGAGCTGCGCGTTTCAGGCGGCGGCTCTCAGAGTGACGTCGCCATGCAGATCACGGCAGATATCTTCGGCCTGCCGGCGGTGCGCCCCCATCTCTATGAAACGTCCGGGCTAGGCGCCGCAATCGACGCTGCGGTGGGGCTGAAACTCCATCCCGATTTCCCCACCGCCATCAAAGCGATGACGCGCCCCGGCCGAGTCTTCGAGCCGAATCACCGCACTCATCTCATGTATGACGAGTTGTATCGCCGCATCTATCTACGTCTCTACGCTCGCTTAAAACCGTTCTACAAGGAAATTCGCAGAATCATCCGTCGATGATCAGGATAACTGTCCTTATTTGATGCGGAACGCCGTTTTCAGTACAATTTTGTGATTCCACAGGCGCAAGGTGAATTGGTATGGCCGAGCCAGTGTTGCGTGTTCGCTTGCACAAGAGATATCCCAATCTCCTGTTTTGGCTTTCGTTTCTTGTTCTCAACGTCTTGCTCTTCCTCCCCATGGCCATGGTGAGCGAAGAGAACGCATTGGCGCCACCTGCGCTGCCGGTGGAAGGAGGATGGCAGTCGGCGCTCGGCCATCTGTTGATCTGGCGGGAATCCCTGGATCCATGGCGCATCTCCGTCGAACTGACGGCGATGACGGCGCTGTGGGTGTGGTTGGGGAAATGGCGGCGAAAATGGCTTGGCGCACTCTTTGGGCTGATCTATATGCTGATGTTGACCTACTCGCTCTATGAGGCGATCGTGACCGGAATCTATCTGCTTGAACCTTCGTTCTACAGCCAATTCTTCCTGGCGCGCGATGGGCTGCCCTTCCTGGCGGAGCGCGTCAACGCCGGCCGGGGGCTCTACGTCGGGGCGTTGCTGGTTTCGATTGCAGGCTGCGCCGTCGTGCTCGGACTGTGGCGCGTCCTGCTGATGAGCGGCGCGTCTCCCGGCCTCAGCCGCAGCTCGCGCCTGATCCTGGCAGGAATTGCGCCGCTTACATTGCTTGCGTCGGTGCTTTATCAGCAGTACACGGCGCGACCACAGATGGTGGTCAGCAGCTTTGGTTACAAGCTCCAACGCAACTTCGAGGTCTCTCTTGAAATTTACCGGGACGTCAAAGGGTTCGATGACAATTTGGTGCGCCACGTCTACGATTATAGCAGCCATCGACTGGCGCAAAAGCCGGACATCTACATCATCTTTGTCGAGTCCTACGGCAGCGTGCTGTACAAGCGCCCTCATTTTACGCCAGCGTATCGCGCCTTACTGAGCGAGCTGATCGAAATGTTTAAGATTGAAGGGTGGCATGTGACGACGGCGTTGAGCGAAGCGCCGACCTGGGGCGGCGGCTCCTGGCTGTCCTATACGACCACGCTCTTTGGCATGCGCATCGACAATCACCCGCAGTATTTGGATTTACGCAACAAATATCAGGTGGAGCGCTACCCTAGCTTAGGCGCCACCTTGCACGATCAGGGCTATCATTACGTCTGGCTTTCGGCGCTGGATGAAAATATTTCCGAAGCAGGATGGTCGAAATACAGGCGCATGTTGGCGGTCGACGAGCTCATCCGCTTCAAAGATATGGGATACGTCGGCCCGCGCTACGGCTGGGGGCCGGCGCCGCCCGACCAGTGGGTGCTGCACTGGGCGTATGAACATCTGAAGAGCAAGACGGACAAGCCGTTGATGTTCTTCACAATCACACAGAACTCGCATTACCCGTGGGCGCCCCATCCGACACTGGCGGAGGATTGGCGCACCTTGAACCAGCTGGGGCCGGAGCCGGAGCCGGTCGACCCGGAAACGATCGGGCTGGACGCCATGCGCGCCAATTATCTGAATGCAATCGACTATCAACTGCGCATGTTGACGCAGTGGATCCTGGATGTAGGCGATGAGAACAGCATTTTCGTGCTCATCGGCGATCATCAGCCGCCGGCAGTCTCCCGTCGCGCAGACGGGTGGGCGACGCCGGTGCATATCATCAGCAAAGACGCCGCCTTCATCGAAGCCTTTGCAGAATACGGCTTTATTCCCGGCTTGGAGGTAAACGAGCTGGAGCCGACGCTGCGACACGAAGGCTTCTATTCGATGTTCATGCGCGCGCTGCTAGGCCGTTACGGCGTGAGCCGAATCGCTCAACCCGCTTATCTGCCGGAAGGGGTGATGCACGAAGCCGTTGAAACGGCGAACTATTAAACGACTCCCCTTTCAGGAAGCTTTGGCGCTTCCTGAAAGCTTATGGATGCAGGCACGGAACGAAGCACAATAGATCGAGAGAACAACCGGTTTCGTCCCCTTTAATCCGTGCGTTTTGTCCTGACGAGAGAAAGGAGGAAACCCATGTCTTTTCGCATTGTCGGGTGGCTGACGATTCTGATTGTAGGCGCGTTGACGGTGGGATGTGCAATGCCGCTTGCTCCTGCGGTTACGCCGCAGCCCCCACAACCTGCCGAGTCGCCGGAAGCTACTGTTGAGGCGGAAGAGCCTGTCGAGGCGGAAACAGACGCTTCGGGCAGACCGGTGTCTGGGCTGCGCACGTTTGTCGTTGTGCCGGAAGCCTCACGCGCTTCCTACCTGGTAGATGAAGAATTCTTCGGCGGCGCGCTGGCGAAACTCGGCATCCCGGCCGGCTTTAACAAGGTGATCGGCAGCACACAGGCCATCGAAGGACGCCTGCAATTGAACCTGGACGACCTCTCTGCGCCGTTGGGGGAGAACATCTTCACCGTGCGCATCAACACGCTCAAGACGGATCGAGAGGACCGGGACCGGTGGATCCGGGAGAATGGCCCGCGTCTTGACAGCTTTCCCATCGCCACCTTCGTCGCCAAAGCGATTGAAGGCGCTCCCGCCTCTTACAACGAAGGCGAAGAAGTCAGCTTCAAGCTCTCCGGCGATCTCACGATCCGCAACATCACGCGGCCCGTCACCTTCGATGTGACGGCGAGCCTCAACGGAGACACGCTCACAGGCGTCGCCACCACGCGGCTGTTGATGAGCGATTTCGGCATCGAGCAGCTCAGCTTCGTCAACACGCTAACCGTCGCCGACGAGTTTAGCCTGGAGATCCATATCACGGCGAAAGAGGAGTAATCGGGGCTTCTCACCTTTCGGGCGGCGTCGAGCCGCTCGAAAGGTCGAGAAGTTCGGGCTGTACGGCACCGGCTTCATCGGTGGATGGGGCGCTTTTTCGGCCCCTTGCCAGCAGCGCGCCGGCCAACCCAAGGCCGGCGACGCCGAACAGCACGTCACGCGCGCGAATCAGTAGGCTCAGGCTGACGCCTGCAGCGGAGGACTGTCCGAGCATGCGCATCGCCAGCGCCTGGCTTGCCTCCAGGGCGCCGATGGCTGCTGGCATCGGCAGCAAAATGGCGATGCGCGCCGCCAACAGCGCTGTGATCGCTTCGGCGACCGTTAGCCTCATTCCTAGCACGGCGGTCATCAGCCAGAATTCCCCGATGATAGCGCCCCAGCTCAGGAGGGAGGCGCCGACTGCAAGCAGCAAAAACCCTGGATGATTGCGACAGAGCGCAACACTTTGCGCTTCGCTGTTATAAATGGCGCGTGCCCATCGCGTCTCTGTAAATGGACGGAACGCACTTCCGCGGTATGCGCTCCACCGCTGTCCCATCCGGTCAAACACCTTCAACAAGGCAGAGAGTGGTCGTCCTCCAGTGAGAAGCGCAATCAGCAAACTCAACGGCAACAGCAACAGCGCCACCGTCGTGAGCAAAAGCTGCATCTGGCTAATGCCCAGCATAGGATGCGCATGGACAAGAAAAAGCGCGCCAAGTGTGAGAAAGGTGAAATTAGTCGTCATCTCTAG
>JANWYX010000321.1 GCA_025055055.1 Caldilinea sp.
ACGGCAGGAGACAAACCCTACGCTGGAACGACGCTGCGGCTGGTGGGCGCCAATCATCCCTGGCAGGAGGCGATTACGCCGTTGTTGCCCCAGTTTGAAGAGAAAACCGGCATCAAGGTCAACTTTGAAGCCTATGGAGAGGACCAGCTCAATCAAAAACTGACGACCGAGTTCACCGCTGGCGGCTCAGACATCGATGTCTTCATGCAGCGGCCGTTGCAGGAGGCGCGCGTGATGCAAATGAACGGCTGGTATGAAGACCTGACCAACTGCGTGAGCGACCCGGACTATGACTTTGCCGACTTCGCCCCTGGCGCCGTCGGTACAACGACTGTTCGGGGTGTGCTCACCGGCGTGCCGATCGTCACCGAACAAGAGGTGCTCTACTATCGCAAGGACTTGCTGGAAGAGGCGGGCCTTGAGGTACCCAAGACGCTCGATGAGCTGAAAGCGGCTGCAGCCGCGTTGACGGACCGGAGCAAAGAGCAATATGGCTTTGTGGCGCGCGGCCAGCGCAGCCCGTTGGTGACGCAGTTCTCCAGCTTCCTCTACAGCTACGGCGGCGACTGGTTTGACGAGAATCGCCGCGCCACCATCAACACGCCGGAAGCGTTGGCGGCAATTGACCTCTATGGAACGCTGCTGCGCGAGTATGGTCCTCCGGGCGTGCTCAACATGTCGTGGCCCCAAGCGGTGGCGATCTTCGCTCAGGGCAACGCTGCGCTCTACACCGACGCCAGCTCGATCTACGCCAATATGCTCGATCCGGAGCGCTCCGCCGTCGCCGACAAGACAGGTGTCGCCGTCTTCCCTGCGGGGCCGGCTGGCTCGATCATGTACAACGTAACGAGCTGGGGTCTCGCCATGTACTCTGGCTCCAAGCACAAAGAGGCGGCCTGTGAATTCATCAAGTGGGCGACGAGCAAAGAGATCGTCCGTATTACCCAGGGACAAGGCGCTGTCCCAGGCGCGCGCCAGTCTGTGTGGGCGGACCCGGCCGGAACTGCGGCCTTCCCGGCCGACTGGGTGGAAGCTGTGGCCGCGTCGGCTAACGGCCGCAGCTACGACCGACCCCTGGTCACTGCTGTGACACAGGCGCGTGACATCATCGGCGGGGCCGTGGTGGTTTCCATCGAAGGGGGCGACTACGTGACGGCGGCCAACGAAGCCAACGCACAGTTCCAGGCGCTGTTGGACAGCGAACCGTAGGTTTGTATGGGGCGATCGGGTGGTGGAGTTGACAGGGATGTGAGCGTTTGCGCAGGCCCCTCCACCCTAAACACCCTATCGCCCCTTATTTCGCCCTAAATGCTCCTGAAAGTTTTATAAGAGCGCGGAGACGACCCTGATGAGCCGTTTCTTCGATCGTCACCAACGCTGGTTGTTCCCTGCGCCGGCGGTGATCTTCATCGTTCTCATGATGATCTTTCCGCTCGCCTATACACTTTGGAACTCCTTCTCAGGCTGGAGTCTCACGGCGGGTCGGCCGAACACCTTCATCGGTCCTCAGAACTATTTCGACCTGATGCGGGATGGGCGCTTCTGGAATGCGGTCTGGAACACCTTTTACTTTACGGCGCTGGCGATGGCGTTGGAAATGACACTTGGCATCGCAATGGCGCTGCTTATCGACGCCAGAGACTATCCGGGTAAGCGCATAGTGACTTCGATCCTGCTGTTACCGATGATGGCGACTCCTGTGGCAGTGGCGATGGTCTGGCTGCTGATGTTTGAGCCGACGGCAGGAGTGATCAACTATGTTTTGGGGCAGCTTGGAATGCCAAAGCAGCTTTGGATCGCCGGCTCGACCACCGTCATCCCCTCGCTCGTGCTGGTGGACGTCTGGGAATGGACGCCGCTGATCACGCTGATCGTGTTGGCAGGCTTGGCCGGACTACCAAGCGAACCATTTGAAGCAGCGCGCGTGGACGGGGCCTCCTATTGGCAGACGCTTTGGCGCGTTACGCTGCCCATGTTGCTACCGACAATCAGCGTAGCAGGGTTGTTGCGTTTTATCGACTGCATCAAGACCTTCGACATTATCTACGGTATGACAGGCGGCGGCCCCGGCTTCAGCTCGGAGACGCTCAACATCTATACCTACAATCAGGCGTTCTACTATTTCAACTTCGGCTATGCGTCGTCGTTGTTGGTGATTTTTTTCACGATCGTGGCCGGGGTCAGCTTGCTGGTGGCCTATTCGCGTCGTCGGCTGGAGGTGTAACAAGATGGTCAATGCGACAAGGGCGAGGCGGCGTCGACTGCGACTGATCGGCAATCTAATCTATGGGCTAGCGCTGTTCGCCGTGTTTTTCTTCATGCTTACGCCATTTCTTTGGATGGTGCTCAACGCCTTTAAGACACCGCTACAGATCATCAGGCTCCCGCCGGAGTTAATCTTCGAGCCGACGATGCGCAACTTCCAAAATGTCTTTGGCACCCAGAACTTTATGCGTTACATCATCAACAGCCTGATCATCGGCGCCGGTTGCACACTGATTGGGCTGCTAATCGGCCTGCCAGCGGCCTACAGCATTGCACGCTTTCGTCAAAATCGGCTGGCGCTTGTCATTCTGATGGCGCGCATGGTGCCCGGCATCACCTTTTTGGTGCCGTTGTTCATCGTCTTTCGCACGCTCGGCATGATCGACACCTACACTTCGTTGATTCTGACGCATATGCTCGTCGGTCTGCCCTTCATCGTGTGGGTGATGGTGCCCTTCTTCGAGAGCATTCCGCGCGAGCTGACCGAGGCCGCCGTCGTCGATGGCGCCAGCGCGCTGCGAACCTTTGTCACTGTCGTGCTGCCGTTGAGCGGCCCCGGCATCGTAACGGCGTCGATCCTTTCGTTTGTCTTCTCCTGGAACAATTTCATGTTTTCGATCGTGCTGGCCTCGAGCCGCACGCGCACGGTGCCGGTGGCGATCTACAATTTCATTTCCTATGCTCAGATTGACTGGGGCGGCCTGATGGCAGCGGCGGTGGTGATTACGTTGCCCGTGCTGGTGCTTGCGATCGTGACGCAGCGGTATGTGATCCGTGGATTGACTGCCGGCGCAATTAAAGGCTGACGAAAAAAAACGAACCCCTCTGTGCGGAAAAATCTGCAATTTATTTCTTCTTTTTAACTTTTCTCATCGTTTTGGCTTTGGCACCTTCGACTTCCTGGCATAGACTTGGGAAAGTGGGCGTGCCAAGGCGAATCCAACGCCCGGAAGAACCAAATCACTTAAAAATTGCCGTAGGAGACGCCCTTCTCCATCCGAAGAAAGTGAGAAGGGCAGCAGAGTGGTGTATTTCGCATGAAAAAGAACAGCCTATCTTTCATCCTACCGATAGTCTTGGGCGCAATTCTATTTTTGTCGGCTGCGTGCACCGGCGCTCCGAAGCCAACGCCTGAGCATACCTCCGGCTCGATCGAGCCGGCGCTGCGTAACATGATTGCAACGGCGACCGTGATACATCCTCCCGCCCTGGATAAGAATTTATTGACGGCCGACGGCGTTGCGTTTGCGTGCGACGCCTCACAGCCCGATGCGGTGCACTGTCAGACCGCCGACAGCGTTACGGTCTGCTTCGGCAAGCGGGTCGGCGACGCCTC
>JANWYX010000339.1 GCA_025055055.1 Caldilinea sp.
CACTGTTGACGCTGACCGTCCAGCCACAGTAAAATGATCAGCGCAATTTCAACCACTTTATCGAAATAGGCGAGGGGCGTGCGCGCGCCGATGAAGACCCACGCAATCACGGTCACCGCTGTATAGGCGATCAGCACCCAACGGATCCACGTACGATACGGCGCCAACGCCGAAATCGGCGCCAGCAACAACACCAGCAACCCAAGATAGCCTAGCCCATTGAGCACAAAAAGTTGACCGCCGGAATCGAAAAAGCCGGCGCCCAGCCAGATGTGGATCACAGCAGTGATGACCGTCAGGACAATGATTCCCCACTGAATTTGGTTAAAACTGAGACGAGATGACGTATTCATAGGCTTTCCTCCTTTGTATTTGCAGCTTCTTCAATTTTTCACACGTGCGATATTTCCTACTTTATATCATGCGCCTTCACAATGCAACGGCTTCGTTTGCAAACTTGCCGAAAACTTATCGCAGAGCTGCCGAGATCGTGAGAGTTCTATCATTTTTCGCTAACTGCAGCGCCCGTTTACACTATAAAATAAGAAGAACCACCATATCTTGGGGGAATGCAGGGAATGCAACATCAATGGCGACAAGAGACCTTGATCACGGGTCTACGAGTAAAGCAGGGACATGGAGCTGAACTACGCCGTGGAGCGTGGGTGATCTTCACCAAGCATATGCGCAAGTTTCTACATAACGGGCAGGAGGTGGGAGGAACGCTGGCGGCGCCGATCCTTCTCTCTGCGACCTTTGGACTGGGCATGGAGAGACTGGTGGCGACAGAGGCTATCGCAGGATTGAATTACCTATCGTTCATTGCGCCGGGCATCATCGCGTTCACAGCATTGAGCGGCGCCATCAACGCGGGCATGCCGCTGCTGGAGGAGAAAATCAAAGGCGTCATGAAAGAGTACCTGGTGGCGCCGATCCCGCGGCTGAGCATTTTGCTGGCGGCGACGGGCAGCGGCCTGGTCAAGACGCTGGTGCAGTCTCTGTTGATCGTACTGGTGACCCTGCTCTTCGGCGCACGGCCGGTGGCCTCACCGGGCAGCGCACTGGGCGCTGCGCTCGTGTTGACGGCCTTTGTGGTGACCATGGTCGGTTTCGCCAATGCCATGGCGCTGCGCAGCCGCTCGATCGGCGGCTACCACACCATCCTGTTCCTCCTCAACCTGCCGCTGCTCTTTTTCAGTTCGGCGCTCTATCCGCTGGGCGCCATGCCGGGTTGGATGCAGGCCCTTGCAGTCATCAACCCTACAACCTACGCCGTGGAGGGAATGCGCAGGTGGCTCTTCGGCGGCGACGCGCTGGATCCGCTCCTGTGTCTGGCCGTGTTGGTTGCCACCGCCCTCCTGAGCATCTGGTTCAGCGCACGTACATTTCAGCGTACCGTGGAGTAACGAAGCGTGGAAGAGACGATCAAGCTGGAGCAATTCCTCAAATTGGCCCGCATCACGCCTACAGGAGGGCAGGCGAAATTGCTGATCCAGAGCGGTCAGGTGCGCGTGAACGGCGAGGTGGAGACGCGGCGCGGCCGCAAACTGCGCCCGGGCGACCGCGTCGAAGTCGGCGGAGATGTGTTGATTGTGATGAGCGAAGAGGAGTGAGAATGCCATCCGTTCGGAGGTGTCTGTATGGAGCGACCTGACCTGAGCGGCGCGTCGCCAGAGGTGCTCGCCTACATCGAGGCGCTGGAAGCCCGGCTCGCCGAGTTCGAGGCGACGGAAACGGCCGGAGAGCGCCGTGAGACCTCGTTCGAGCCACACGAAGCGCCGACCACCGTCAACGTGATCACGGTGAGCGCAGGCGGCTTTGCCAAACGCACCCCGCGCCATCTTTACACTCGTCAACGTCGCGGTGGCATGGGCGTCTTTGACCTGGATGCGCCGACGAACGATACGGCCGCCTTTCTGGCAGTGGCGGACGCAAGCGATTTTCTCCTTCTGTTGACCAATCAGGGTCGAGTCTTCCGCGTCGCCGTCGCCGACATCCCCGAGCGAGAGGTGCGCAGCAAAGGGGAGTCGTTGCTTGCGCGTTTCCCCTTGCGGCCGGAGGAACGATTGGCCGTCGTGCTGCCGGATCGGAGTGCGGAGAGCGCCTTTCTGGTGCTTGTCACCGAGCGCGGCCAGGTGCGAAGAATCGCCCGCCAGTACATGGGCGCCAGCCTCCAGCCGGGCGTCGTGCTGCTCGACCCGCGCGAGGGCGGTGCGCCGGCTGCAGCCTGCTGGAGCAGCGGCGCCGATGATCTTTTTCTTGTCACGCGCACGGGGCTGGCAATTCGCTTCGCCGAACGCCTGGCGCCGATGCGCGGCTGTTTAGGTATGCGCGTGGAGCCGGGGGATCGCGTGGTCTCGGTCGTCGCCACGAAGTCGGACGGAGGCGTTTTTTTGCTGAGTGAAGACGGCAAAGGCACCATCCGTTTGATGAGCGGCTTCAGTGCAAATAAATCGCCCGGCGCCGGCGGCAAGGTCGCCATGAAAGCCGGCGCCGTCGTCGGCGCGACAGCCGTCGAAGAGGACAGCGACGTCTTCATTATCTCGAAGCTGGGGAAGATCATTCGCTTCCGCGCCGGCGAGACGCCCGCCAAAGAAGGCGTCGTGCAGGGCGTCAACTGCATGACGTTGCGCGGAGACGAATGCATCGCCCTGACCAGCACGTCTGCGCCGGCAGGTTGACCGACGAGAAGCTGCACAAACTCAGGACGAGCTTTGTCGCCAGTTGCAACCTTATTGTCAGAAATACACTTTATTTTTGGCGGAACCTCTGTTATACTTTCACAGTTACTTGATCTGCTGGCTTGCAGGCGACTGCAAATGGCGGTTGATTTTCAGAGCAAGCGCCATGGGGGGCTGTTCAGCCCAGAGGAAAGGAAAGAGAGTATGCCGAACGCTCAGGCAGTTCAATATGAGTCGTTGGAGAAGTTCCGCCGCAATGTGAACAAAGCGCAAATCGCCGATCTGATGGCGAAGATTACGGGCGGCAAAGTCGATCTGCTGAGTTACGACGAGGTGGCGAAACGCATCAAGGCGCGGCAGCAGATCGAGATGGGCACGCAGATGATTCCGCTGGATAAAATCGTCGGCAGCGTTGGGCGTTATCGCGACTTCACACGCACCTTTCTGCCGCGCCCGGGAGTCAGCCCAGAACGATGGGCGCGCGTCGACGCTATCATGAATTCCCTGGAGGGCTTCCCGCCTATCGAAGTGTACAAGATCGGCGACGTGTACTTTGTCCGCGACGGCAACCACCGCGTCAGCGTAGCCCGCGCCAATGGGCTGACGCATATCGAGGCTTATGTGACCGAAATTCCAACCGAAGTGCCTCTCAACCTGGAGGACTTCGAGCGCGATCAATGGATCATCAAGATCGAACGCGCAGAATTTCTTAAGGAGACGAAGCTTGACGAAATTCGCCCCGGTCACGGCATTGAATTCACAGAGCCCGGGCGTTATCAGATCTTACTGCGCCACATTCAGGTGCATCAATACCTGCGTAACCTCGACCTGGCGCGCGAAGGCAGCGACCATCGCCTCTCTTGGGAAGAAGCGGTGGCAAGCTGGTACGACAACGTCTACTTGCCGGTCGTCGAGGCGATCCGCCGACACAAGCTGTTGGAGAGCTTTCCCTCGCGCACCGAGGCCGACCTCTATTTGTGGATCGCCCATCATCGAGAGCAGCTTGCGCAACGGTACGGTCTGGCGCCGCTATCGCCGGATGCAGCGGTTTCCACCTTCGCCGAGGTGCACAGCGAGCGCCCGCTGGAACAGGCAGTGCGCACCTTGAAGTTCGGGCTGCACAAGGCGCTCGGCGACCTCGACAAGCCGCTGGGGATGTCGGATGAGGAGTTTGCGCTGGCGCGCGCCCGCTACGAAGCCGGCGAACGGACGTTGGCGGAGGCGGAGCAGCAACAAGCGACGCAGACATCCGACGCCGAAAACATGGAGGCCTCGAACGTCGATGCGACGAGGGGGAGCGATGTCGACCTTGCTCCCTCGGGCGCAGTGCACGTGACCGCTTAAGGCAGATTGCCCGAATCGAGGATGAAGGGACGCAATCTGCGTCGATTGTGTCCTTCGCCCAACACCATGGTTTCTCTGTCGCCGGTTGACGAAACGGTCTACGTTCTTTATGCTTATAAGATAGGTGTATCCATGCAGTCGGAGCATGCAACGAAAAATTCGACAGACGCCAACGCAAAAGACGCTAATGCGAAGCCCTTGATGCATACCCTGCTGGCCGAGTTTCCGGTGGTGATTGAACTTCCTGTCGCTTGGGGTGAGATGGATGCGTTTCAGCATGTCAACAATGTCATGTACTTTCGCTATTTTGAGAGCGGACGCATCGCTTACTTCGAACGCGCCGGTCTCATGGAGGAAATGGCGGAAAGTGGCATTGGTCCAATTCTGGCCTCGGCGTCGTGCAAATTCAAATTTCCACTGACCTACCCGGACCGCGTGTTGGTCGGCACGCGCGTCGGTGAAATTGGCTCCGATCGCTTCGTAATGCGCTTTCGGATCGTGAGCACCCGGCACAATCGCATTGCCGCCGAAGGCGATGGGGTGATCGTCAGCTACAACTATCGGACAAAGCAGAAAGCGGAGTTGCCCGCCGCAATGCGCAACCGCATTGAGGCGCTAGAGATGGTTCACCTACGGACCGGAGGTTCATGAGCTCATCAGGTTCATCCCGCTCACAGAACAATCCCTTGTCGAGCGACTATCGAGGACGAGATCGCATCATCCGCGACGAAACCGGCCTGGTGGTAACGGCGCCGCCGGAGGAGCGCGCCATTCTGGTCGGCATCGAGCTTCAGAACCATCCTTCTTTGCTCTCCCTGGAAGATTCTCTGGATGAGTTGGCCTTGCTGGCGAAGACGGCCGGCGTGCGCGTCGTCGGACGACTGACGCAGCGGCTGGAGGCGCCCAACCCGGCCACGCTGATCGGCGCGGGCAAGCTCGAAGAACTGCGCGCCGCCGTCGCGGAGCTAGGCGCCAACATGGTGATCTTCGACGAAGAACTCTCTCCACGTCAACAGCGCGAGCTGGAAAAGGCGCTCGGCGAAGAGATTAAGGTCATCGATCGCACGGCGTTGATCCTGGACATTTTCGCCCGCCACGCCCGCACGCGTGAGGGTGCCGTGCAGGTGGAGCTGGCGCAGTACGAATATCGGCTGCCGCGGCTGACGCGCGCCTGGACGCACCTGGCGCGGCAGGCGGGTGGTCGCGCCGGCGGCGCCACAGGCGGCGTGGGCGTGCGCGGCCCCGGCGAGACGCAGCTGGAGGTGGATCGCCGCGAGATCAATCGCCGCATCGCCTTTTTGAAGCAGGAGCTGGCCGAAATCCGCAAGCACCGCGAGCAATATCGCAGCCAACGTAGGCAATCTGCGTTGCCGTTGATTGCGTTGGTCGGATACACCAACGCCGGCAAGAGCACGCTGCTCAACGTCATCGCCGACGCCGACGTGGTGGCCGAGGATCAGCTCTTTGCCACGCTCGATCCAACGACGCGACGCGTGCGGCTGCCGAGCGACCGCCTGGCGCTCTTCTCCGACACAGTCGGCTTTATTCAGAAATTGCCGCCGACACTGGTGGCCGCTTTTCGCTCTACGTTGGAGGAAGTGAACGAGGCGGATCTTCTGGTGCACGTGGTCGACGTCTCGCATCCCAACATGGAAGAGCAAATCGCCGCCGTAGAGGAAATCCTTGAAGACCTGGGCGCCGCCGACAAGCCGATCGTGGTGGCGCTCAACAAGGTGGACCGCCTCGACCCTTCCAATCCCGAGCACGCCCGCCGCATCGAGCAGGCGCTGGCGGAAAATCCCAACGCCGTGCCGATCAGCGCCCTCACCGGTCAAGGGCTTGACCGTCTTCTCCAGGCCATCGACGATGCCCTCAGCCACCGCATGATCGCCGTCGACGTGGTGATTCCCTATGATCGCGGGGATTTGGTGGCGCTCATGCATGAACATGGGATGGTGGAGTCGGAGAGCCATGATGAGCATGGCACCCACATCGTCGGCCGCCTGCCTGTCGAGTTGATCGGCCGCCTCGCTCCCTACTGGACGATGAAGCAGGCCGCGGACAAAAGCCCGGCCTAGACAAGCTTTCCCCCTGTGGTTTCACACCGCTTCAGGAGGTCACCTTGCGGTGTGTGACAAGGTCGATGATCTCTTCGGCGCTCGTTTCGATCGGCTTATCGGTCGTGTCCACCACGTGAAATCCGTATTTGTAGAAGAAATGATTGGCCGCGCGCAGCTCTTCGACGACCGAGGCGCGGTCGACATATCCCTCTTCGGGAATGCCCGAGCGCGAGGCTCTGTAGCGGCGATGAGCGATCAATTGCGCCGGTTCGATGGTCAGGCCGACCACTTTGTGAGGAGAAATTTGCAGTAGCTCCGGCGGCGGCGGAACTCCGGGCACAAAGGGCACATTGGCCGTCTTCCAGCCCATGACGGAGAGATACATGCTGAGCGGCGTCTTGCCGACGCGAGAGACGCCGACCAGCACGATCTCCGCCTGCGGCAGATCTTCGATGCGTTTGCCATCATCGTGCGCCACGGTGAACTCGATCGCCTCGACGCGCTCAAAATACGCGCGGCGCATCTGGTGATACAGTCCGGGCTGTTGCAGCGGCTCCATGTCGAGCGCGCGACTCAGATGCTCTTCCAACGGTCCCGCCAGATCGAAAGTGACGATACCGGCGTGTGTGGCTTCCGTCACAAGTAGATGACGGAATTTGCGATTGACCATGGTGTGCACGATGATGGCGCCGGGGTAAGCCTTGGCCTTCTCGACCACCTCGCGCACTCGTTCTTCACTCACTACTTTGGCTTCAAGATAGATCGGCACATCGACGTCGGGGAATTGCGCCAGTACGGTGCGCGCCAACAAGTCTCCGGTTGCGCCTGTGCCGCCGGAGACAACAAAAATCGGGGGGCCTTTTCGGATTGCTTTGCTGTGGCGATTCCCGGTGACGTCGAGCATCGGGTCGGTTGATCCATGTCTGCGTTCGGGCCTAGCGTTCGCATGCGATCGTTTGCATTGGGTCACGCACCGTTTGGTCGGCTCACTGCGATCCCATCGTCGTCATACGTGCATCGCGCTTGTGCCAGCCCTCCTTGAACAGATTGAAGTGAATGCGCTGCTCCGGATGCTCGGCGACGACCGCTTCGTCCAGCGTCACGCCGAGGCCAGGGCCGGGCGGCAGCGGGAAATAGCCGTCCTCCACGGCGGGCAGCCCTGGCGCCGAGGCCAAAACGTACGGTTCATCGAAATCGTTGAAGTTTTCCTGAATTTTGAAGTTGGGCGTGCACGCAGCAAGCTGCAAGGCGGCGGCGGTGGCGATCGGCCCGCCGACGTTGTGCGGCGCCATCAGCACGTAGTAGGCGTCCGCCCACGCCGCCAGCTTCTTGGTGTTGAGAATGCCGCCGAAATGGGCGATGTCGGGCTGGAGGATGTCGGCGGCGTGCAGCTCCAGCAGCTCGCGATAGTCGTGCAGCGTGTGAATGCGCTCGCCTGTTGCCACCGGCACGCCGAGCGATGCGATGGCGTCGGCCACCTTCTTGAGCGCCGGATAGTTGGCGGGCGGCACCGGCTCCTCATACCAGGAGGGCTTGAAAGGCGCCAGCTCGCGCGCCATCTCCACCGCCGTAACCGGGTTAAAGCGGCCGTGCATCTCGAT
>JANWYX010000194.1 GCA_025055055.1 Caldilinea sp.
GCCCCCGGCACGCCCACCCTGGCGATTCGCTTCAGCGGAGTAAACTTTGTACAATGCATCCCAAGATGGCTCACCACAGAGGTCTTTACTTAAAGAAGTTGCGCAGTTGAACGCGGAATCGATAGAGCGGATTGAGCAAACAGGTGACAATGATGGTAGGGGCGGCTCCTAGCTGCACGCTCTCGGTGAATTGCAAGGACATAGGGAGTTTGGGGGAACGCAGCTATGAGCAGCGCCTACAAGTTGCCAAAACCATTTTTATAAATTTCATCAAGCTTTCTAGAAGAAGGTAAATCATGCGCATTGAACGCATCGAGCTTCGGAAAATATTTCTTCCCTATGTCTCCGTCTTCGAGACGAGCGGATGGCGCGAACAAGGCAGCCACGCCATCATCGTCCGCATCGAGGCGGAAGGTCTCGTTGCCTGGGGTGAATCCCCGGTGGGCGAAAATCCCTTCTACAACGAAGAAAACCAGAAGACAGCCTGGATCATCATGCAGGATTATTTGGCGCCGATCTTGCTCCAAACCGAGCTTGCCAGCCCCTGGGATGTGACGCCGGCCTTTGCGCGCATTCGCGGCAACCGGATGGCCAAGGCCGGGTTGGAGTTTGCGGTGTGGGACTTGTTTGCACGGCGCGAAGGACGAAGCCTAGCCAGCCTGCTCGGCGGCGTGCGCGAGCGGGTGGAAGTTGGCGTCAGCGTCGGCATCCAGAAGGATATTCCGACCCTGCTTCAAGTCGTCGAAGGATACCTCAACGAGGGCTACACGCGCATTAAGCTCAAGATCAAGCCGGGCTGGGACATCGAGCCGACGCGCGCGGTACGCGAGACCTGGCCGAATCTCCGTCTACAGGTGGATGCCAACAGCATCTATCGCCTAGAAGATGCCGCTCACCTGGCCGAACTCGACCGCTTCAATTTGCTGTTGATCGAGCAGCCGCTAGCGCACGACGATATTTTCGATCATGCGAAACTCAAGCCGCAGCTCCGGACGCCGCTCTGCCTAGATGAAAGCATCGTTTCGCCGGAGCATGCGCGCTGGGCGCTTGAGATGAAGGCGTGCGATGTCATCAACATCAAGCCAAGTCGCATCGGCGGCCTGGGCGACGCCAAGCGCATCCATGACATGGCGGAGGCTGCGGGTGTCCCCGTTTGGCATGGCGGCATGCTGGAGACGGGCATCGGCCGCGCTATCAACGTAGCGCTGGCGAGTTTGCCCAATTTCATCTTGCCCGGAGACATCAGCGCCAACGACCGCTACTTCGAACGCGACATTGTCAAGAATCCGTTCACGCTGAATCCGGACAGCACCCTCACCGTGCCGACGGGCGTGGGGCACGGGGCGGTCGTGGACGAAGAGTATCTGGACGATGTGACGACGGAGCGGTGGGAGCTGGCACGATAGCAAGGCGGATGAGGAGGGACTGCAACTTCACGCGCCGCGCTCGGGGTGTTTTGAGAAAGTCGATGTGCGTCGGTTGCAGCTCGAGCTGACTCCTCCGACTGTTTCAGGGACGGGAATCATCCGTCGGCTCTGACAATTGGGAACCAAAATGGAGTTTGAGATCGGTCACATTTACGATACGCTCTGGCGGCAGGCCATGGCGCGCTACGCCGACGGCGACGTGGAAATCGATCCCCATCTTGTCCATCCACAAGACGATCGTCGCCTCGGCGTGACGGTGATTGCGCGACCGTCGCCGGAGGTGATAGAGCGCCTGATGACGTTCATCCGTCGCATAGCCGAGGTCGAGCCGGAGCAATATTTCTATCGAGCGGCGGATTTGCATGTGACGATTTTGTCACTTTTTACGGCTACGGAGAAATGGGAGCCGTACTTCGCCAGGTTGAGCGATTATCTGGGCGCCTGTGCAGAAGTGTTATCTCAGGCAGAGCGCTTTACAGTGGAGTTCCGCGGCGTCACAGCCACGCCGGGCGCAATTCTCTGCCAGGGGTTTCCCTGCGATGAGGCTCTGAATGCGTTGCGAGATCGACTGCGAGAAGCGTTGCATCGCCGCAATCTAGGCCAGGGCTTGGATGTGCGCTATCGCATCGCCACTGCCCACATGACGTTGATGCGCTTTCGGCGCCCTCCTTCCGCTTTGCCTCTCCTGATCGACCTCCTCCAGGCACATCGCAATGTCCATTTCGGACAGACGACTTTTACATCACTTCAGGTCGTCAAAAATGACTGGTGCATGAGAACCGAAAAGGTAAAGGTGCTGGCGGAGCATCGCCTGCTATGAAAGTCGATTCAAGGCAAAGTCGCAAGGGTGCAAAGAAAAGGCGAGCACATGAATGTTTCCGAACAAGGGGCGCGGGAGTTCGGCGCACGCCATTTGGTTGTTCCACGCGTGTTGGTCTTTCTGACCTCTGTCAATCCCACGAACGGTGCGCATGAGGTGTTGTTGCTGAAGGGAGCACCGACCAAACGGCTTTGGGCGAACAAGTACAACGGCCTGGGCGGTCACGTCGAGCCGACAGAGGATGTCTACACTGCGGCGGTGCGAGAAGTTTGGGAAGAGGCGGGGATTGAGGTCAGAGCGCTGTCGCTGCGGGGCGTGGTCACCATCGACGCCGGCTTCGACGAGTTTGGACGACGTCCCGGCATCCTCATGTTCGTTTTCGTGGGTGAAACGACCGAGCGCACCGTTTGGCCGTCCGCAGAAGGGACGCTGGCGTGGGTGGCCGTGGATGCGCTCGCCGATTATCCGTTGGTCGATGATTTGGTCGAACTGCTGCCGCGTGCGCTGGAAGGATCTTTCTTCTTCGGCCATTATTCTTCTCAGCCAGATGGAACCCTGCGCTACGCGTTCCGATCTTCCAACGTCGACTCCTCAGCGTCTTAGAGCGCGGAGCGTCGCTTTTCACCTCCAGGGCCTCACAAAACAAAGACACGAAGTCCAAGCGTCTGCCGGAGCCTTCGTGTCTTCGTCGTTTAAATTTGCTTTTATCGACTGCTCTACTTTCTGAGAACAAAGCTCAGATGAAGAGCAATTGTGCTCCTTCCGCTTTTTCGAGGAACTCCATGGCGCCGATGATGTCATCGACTTCATCCACCAGGTCCTCGCGCTTCAGATGCATCATTTCGGCGGCCAGCTTGCAGGCGTAGATGCCGCAGCCGGCGTCGTGCACCATCTGCAGAAACTCGCGCACGGGAGGGATGTCCAGGCGCTCGATCTCTTTCTTTAACATCGCCGTCGCTACGTCGGTCATGCCGGGTAGGCCGCCGACGAACTGCGGCATGTGCATGGCCGGGTTGCCGACCGGCGTCACCTTCAGGTGATCGACCTTGTCTTTGGTGATGATGTCCATGCCCCAGAAGGTGAAAAAGAGATCGGCCTCGATGCCCATCATGCGCGCCGCGTTGGCAAGAATCAGGCCGGGATAGGCCATGTCCAGGCTACCCTTAGAGCAAATAATCGCCAGTTTGCGTTCTCCAGACATAATCGCTCTCCTTGCGTTGAATCCGATTGCCACAAAATTCGACTCACGTTGGGCGTTGAGGGCGAGGAGCCAAGCCGAATATCGACGCCGCTCTCTCACCCTGTTCAACGCTCCTTCTCCTTAAATGCATCCCTTCGGCTTGGGATAGCCTGCGCAACGGGCGATCTTGCGCGCCGGCCCTTTCGGGAAAAGTTCGTACAGCTCCTTTGTGTCCACGCCCGAGCGCTTGCTGATTGCGCGCAGCGAAGGGAACTCGCCGGTGCGCGCCGCTTCCTTGCGCACCCAGTTGATTACCTGCCAGTGGCGCTCGGTCAGCGGTGCGATCCCCTCTTCCTCCGCCATCGCCTCGGCGATTTCGGGCGTCCACTGATTGGGATCCGTCATGAAACCTTCGGCATCCAGTGAGACATTCAATTCTTTCGTCGCCATAGTGCAACCATCCTTTCGTCGATCATCGATTGAAAACGCATACTTTTTGTCTTGTATTGCGCGTTGCGTATCTTCACGAAACACGCACTCCTATCCCTTCGGCGATTGCGCCGAGACCCGGCGCAATGTCTCCAGCGTAATGGCAAGGCCGCGACGCACTTCTGGATCGCGCATCTTCCTGAGCAACGCCAGGTAACCGATCTCCAGCCTGCCTGCCCGCGCTTCGGCCTCCGCTTCATGGAAGCCCTGTGTCAGGTTGTTCAGCAGCGTCATCATTTGCGGCTGCGTTAACGCCTTGATAGTGTTGAGGATGAGCACAATATTGTCGCCGAGCTGTTTGACATCCTCCTCGCTGAACGAGGTGACAATTTGATCGATGACGTAGAAACTCTGACGCGCAAAGCCAAAGTATCCCTTGCGCTCCAACTCGGCCAGGCGATCCGTGACCTCGGTCATCATCTCTTTGGTCAACGGAGAAGCGTCCGTGACGAAGCCGTGGGCGCTCTCCACCAGGTCGAGCATTTCGTTCCATGTGCGTATGTTGCGCGCCAACCGTTTGACCAGCGCCAGGATGTCATCGAGGGTGACGAACTGCTGCATCTCGCCGAACTGCTCCTCCGCCACGCCGTACATGTCGTTGAGCACCGGCTTCAAATCTGCAAAGAGGTCATCCCACATCTGTCGGCGTCGTTGCTCCGCCTCGGCCCGCTCCATCAAGTAGTTGACTTGAGCGCTCAGCACGCCGATGCTCTGCGTCAACAGGTCGAGCTTTTGATTCATCTCCGTCAGTTGTTCGCTGTGTGTAATCGGGCGATCTACACCCATAACCACTGTGCTCATCGCTGCCTCCTTGTTGCGTGATGATGCCTTGCAAGCGCCTGCATCAACGTTGCCACTTGCCGGCCATGCTCATCTGCGCCGGGATAGGCATCTCCCGCCCCTTCAGCAGAATGTGCCAGTAAACCCAGCGGAACATCATCTTGCCCCAGTGGTTGATGCGCGACTCGCGCAGCAGGCTGAAAGGACCAATGCCGGGCATCGGGAACATGCCGGGCAGCGGCTCGACGTCGTAGTTGAAGTCGATCAGGAATCCTTTGCCGTGCCCCGACTCGATGAAGCAGTTGGCGTGGCCGTCGAAGGTGGGCAACAGCTCCAGCCCATCGATGTAGCGCAGGAAATTCTCGATGAAGACATCCACCTGGAAGTGCGCCACAGAGCCTGCCTTGGAGCTAGGCAGGTTGGTGGCGTCGCCCAGCACGAAGATGTTGTCGTAGTCACGCGCCTTGAGCGTGTGTTTATCGGTCGGCACGAAATTCAAATCGTCGCCCATGCCGGAGCGAGCAATCACCTCCGACCCCATGTTGGTCGGGATGGAGACCAACAGGTCGAATTCGACGCGCTGATCGTCATAGGAGACGATCGCCTTCTTATCCACGTCGACGCCGGCAATGTTGAAGTCGGTGATCAGCTGGATGTTCTTTTGTTCGAGCAGGTCGCCGAGCTGTTGGCTGGCGATCGGCTTGGTGAAGGCGCCCGAAAGCGGCGTTGCATAGACGATTTCAACGCGATCGCGCATGCCGCGGTCGTGGAAATAGGCGTCGGCCAGGAAGAGGAACTCCAGTGGCGCCACCGGGCACTTGATCGGCATCTCGGCCACGTTGACCACCAGGCGGCCGCCCCGCCATGTGCGCAGGAAGCGATGCAGCGCCACCGCACCGTCCGGCGTATAGAAGTCGAAGATCGACTTACGCCATTCCTCTTCCATCAAACCGGGCGTCTCCTCCGGCGCAATGCGCGAGCCGGTGGCGATGATCAGATAGTCGTAGCGCAGGGTGCGATTTTCCTTGACCAGGTGCACCAGATTTTTCTCCGGCTCGATCAGGCGCACCTCAGAGATGATCACCTCCACCTCCCGCGGCAGGAAGTCGCGTTTCGGGCGCATCACGTCCGCCTTGCCGTACGTTCCGAACGGGATGAACAGAAACCCCGGCTGGTAGTAGTGAATTTCATCCTGATCCACGACTGTGATATGCCACTCGTTCATATCCAGCTCACGCACCAGTCGGTTGGCGACCATCGTACCGGCGGTGCCGCCGCCGAGAATCAACAGGCGTTTCATATTAGACTCCTTTGATTGACGTTTCTTATCAGCCATAGGCGTTTTGCCCGCACTTTCACGCCCCGATCAGAGTTGGGTCAGTTCTGCGATGGTGCGCAGCTTCGAGAACAACACGTTGCGCTCATTCATAATGTGAGCAATGACGTCGGCGATGCGCTGCACGTAGATCAACACTTGCTGTTTCTGCAGCTCGTTCAGTGCGAAGGCCGCCGCCATCGCCCGTCGCACCTCCTCCTCAGGTGCATCCAGATACTCGGCCAACCGGGCAATCTCCGTTGCGCTCGGCGGCCACGGCTGGGACGCAACGCCGCTGACGACCAGCATTGCCTTCAGTTCGCTGCCCACACGGATCAGCCCACGCCCATGCAGCAGGCCGAGATGGCTGCGGCTGAAGCTAGGCTGCAGGTCCGGCATCTGGGCCAACGCCGCCCACTCCTGCCGGCACCGTTGACGCGCAATAGGCGAACGCTCGGCCAGGGCAAAGAGCGGGCACACATGGCTTGGCGCCGTCACCGGCTCGCCCTGCAGGTCGGTGATCACAAGCATGACGCCTAAAAGATCGGCGAAAACGTCCTGAATCCGCTGCACACAATCGATCGGAAGCAGATGGCGTAGGTCGGAAGTTGTGGTCGTGGTTCGCTCATTCACCGTGGCGCCAACCGCACTCTGCGTTTTCAGCCACCCTTCGATAGAGCGTCGCGGGAAGCGCCACTGATTGCCGACCTTCACTGCCGGGATGCGTCCATCGTCCGCCATCCGATAGATCGTAGTGCGGTCGACGTGCAAAATCTCTTGGAGTTGCCGGGTCGTCAGAAATTCGGTCATGTTTGCTTCTACTCCAACTGAAGGTGCATTCACTGCATTTGATGCATTCTGTCGGATTTGCTGCATTCAGTTGCATCTAGAGCATAACGTGCATTGGCGTGCAGGGGAGGGGGCAGTTGTCCCGAAAGGTTTGGGACATTTTTCACAAGTTGACTTCAAGATGCGCAGTATGTCTGCTTTCCCCTTTTCGGCTTTGTCGTCGCTTCCCGGCAGCGATGCACCTGCGGTAGAATTTCGCCATGAGAAGCGATTTTCCCTTGGTTGTCATTCGCGGCGCCGGCGATCTCGCCAGCGGCGTTGCCCTTCGTCTCCATCGCAGCGGTTTCCCCGTGGTGATGACCGAAATCGAACGTCCGCTGGCGGTGCGCCGCACCGTGGCCTTTGCGCAGGCCGTGTTCGACGGCGTCTGCCGGGTAGAGGAGGTGACCGGCCGGCGCTGCCTCATCGAAGAGGCGCCGGCGGTGATCGCCCAAGATGAGATTGCCGTCGTCGTCGATCCGCACGGCGAGACAATCCGGCGTCTGGATCCGCCCGTCGTCGTCGACGCCATCATGGCGAAATGCAACACCGGAACCCATCTGGAGGACGCACCGTTTGTAGTGGCGTTAGGCCCGGGCTTCACGGCGGGCGTCGATTGTCACGCGGTGATCGAAACTGACCGTGGTCATCACCTGGGGCGGGTGATCTGGCAAGGAAGCGCAGCGCCCGACACAGGGGAGCCGGGCGAGTTACCGGGCGTCGGGCGTCGCGCCTCGCGCGTCTTGCGCGCTCCCGCCGCAGGCCATGTCATCGGCCGTTATGCGATTGGCGACCGTGTTGCAGAAGGCGCCGAGCTGGCCGTCGTGAGGGATGAAACGGGCACAGAGCATCCCATCCTGGCCCCGTTTTCAGGGGTGCTGCGCGGGTTGATTCATCCTGGCGTCTTTGTCCGCGCCGGCATGAAGATCGGCGACCTCGACCCGCGCGCCGACGTCTCCTATTGTTTTACCGTCTCCGACAAGTCGCTCGCCATCGGCGGGGGCGTGCTGGAGGCGATCTTGATGTGGCTGGCGCAACGACAAAAGAGAAAGTCATGACCTCCATGCATCTGTTCACCGTCGCAGGGTTGCCGTCAATCCGCCCCGGCGACGACCTGGCGGCGCTGATCGTCGATTGCCTGGCGGCTATGGATGAGGCGCTGCAACCGGGCGACATTCTCGTCATTGCGCAGAAGATCGTCAGCAAGGCGGAGGGCCGGCTGGTGCGTTTGGCGGACGTGCAGCCGGGGCCGCAGGCGCTCGAATACGCCGCCGTCGTGGGCAAGGATGCGCGCATCGTTCAGGTGGTGCTGGACGACAGCAACGAGGTCTTGCGCGTGCGCCGCGGTCTGTTGGTGGTGGAGCAGCGCAGTGGCTGGGTCTGCGCTAATGCCGGCGTCGACCGCAGCAACATTGAGCCAGACGATGAGAGCGACTGGGTTGCGTTGCTCCCTGCCGACCCCGATGCCAGCGCCGAGGCGATCCGCAGTCGCATCGCAGCGTTGACCGGCGTAGCCCCCGGCGTCATTATCAACGACAGTCACGGCCGCGCTTGGCGCATCGGCACGGTTGGCGTCGCCATTGGCTGCGCCGGTCTACCGGCAGTGTGGAACCAACGCGGCCTACGCGACCTCTTCGGCTATGAGCTCGTTTCCAGCGAGGAATG
>JANWYX010000209.1 GCA_025055055.1 Caldilinea sp.
GGGGGGGGGGGGGTTTTTTGGCTCCCCCCCCGGTGTGGGGCCCGCCCCCCCCCCCCCCCCCGCGCCGGCCCCCCCACCGCGCGGGTCGCCCAATGCAGCCAGCGCCTCGCGCAACGGAGCAAGGTCGGCGATCTGCCTTACCATCCGATCGCGTACGGCCGTCAGTTCGCTCAATTCGCGTGCAGCAGTGGTCAGTTCTTCTTCGATGTTCTCCAGTTCGGCTTCTCGTGGCAGTTTCGTCCATTCTTGTTGAAGGCGGGAGCGCTCCCTTTCCAGCGCTGCGATCTCATGCGCTTGCTCTGCGAGGCGCTCCTGCAATCTTGCAATGTCCTGCTCCAACGCAGCCACCTGCACTGCGTTGCGCGCCAATAGCTCACGACGATGCTCCGGGGCGAGCGGCTGTTCGCAAACCGGACACAAGGCTGTGTCGAGATTTTCCAGCGCTGCGCTCTGCCGACGGATGTTGGCGGCCTCTGCACTCCACACAGCCAACTGGGCACGCATGCGATCGAGCGCAGTGGACTTCTCCGCCAAGCGCCGGGCGATCGCCTGCCCTTCCGCCTCCACGGCGCGGGCGCGGGCAAGGCCGGCGGCGATTGTGTCCCGACGGGCGAGCAGCCTGGCCCGCTTGATTTGCACTTCGTCGAGCCTGCGTTCCAGCTCCACCGCCTGCAGCTGAACGCGCTCCAACGTCGCTATCTGCTTGTCCAGCGCATCTTGTTGTTGCACGGCGGCAGCCAACTCGAGCACCAAGGCTTCGGCCTGGGTGACTTCGGCCAACTCGCGCTCCAGTTGCTGACAGCGCGCCTCTGCCAGAGCGAGCCGCCTATCGAGCTGTGCCTTCTGTTCCAGAAGGGCCTGCCGTTCGTTCGCCTTACGTTGCAACGCTGCGCGTTCCCGTTGCGCGGCCAGGTGCGCCTCATATCCGGCCTGATGGACGGCGACGACGGCTGCGGCTTGCTCCGACTCTTTGCAGGCTTGCTCGGCGCGTGCGCGCTGCGCGCCCAGGTTGCGCACAATCTCTTCCTGGCGGTTCACCTCTGCACTGCAGGCGTCGATAACCGCTTTTTGCGCCTCCAACAGGGTTCGTTGCTCCTGGAGCGTTTGGAGCCGATCTTCGAGCACCAGGCGCGCCTTCTCCGCCTCCGCAATTTCGTGGCTGCGCTGCGCCGTCTTTTGTTCCAGTGCGGGAAGCTCTTCAAGACGGGTGGCGAGGATGGCCAGATCGCGCTCGGTTTCGGTCAGTCGCTCCTCCAGGCGACGCACCGGCTCGCGCAGACGCTCAAAGGCTGCGCTGTAATCGTCCACCTGCAGCAGCGCATCGAAAATCGGTTTACGCTTTGCGGGAGTCTCCAGAAAGGCGGCAGTAAACGTCCCTTGCGCCACGCCTAGCGCGTCGTTAAAGAGCCGAGTAAGATCTACAGAAGGCTCGGCGAGCGTATGACGGCGCACAAAAGCAAGCACATCGACTTTCCCCTCGCAGACTTTCAGCTTCAGCTCCTCATCGTAGACGAAGTAGGTATTACCGCTACCGAAACGCCGCTCGATCCGATAGAGTCGTTCATCATAATCGCTGCGAAAGAGAACCGCAATCGAACCTGTAGTTGCACCCTCGCGCACAAATTCCTTCGTTGTATAAGGAAGGGCGTCGAAGAGAGCGTACCCGATCGCCTCGATGATCGTGCTCTTGCCCGCGCCGTTGTGGCCGACGATAGCGTTGACGCCTTCGGTGAAAGTGATGCGAGCGCGCTCATAGCTTTTTACGTTTTCCAGCTCCAATGCGACGATCAACATGCAGGCAATCTTCCCACAAACGGTGTGTTTTGACAATGCGCCGGCGACGCTCTCTTAGATGATGTCTTGTTCTGCGCCGTCAACTTGACGGAGGAGCTCGCCGAGCGCTTCCAGAATTGCATCCGCCGGCGCATTGCTCAAAGAGAGTTGTTTGAGCGCCAGTGCAGCCTGCGCCCATCGATCGGCATCGGCTGCGTAGCGTACATCGCGGCGAAAAAGGCCGGCAAGCACCTGCCTTTCCAGTTCGCCGCGCGGCAACGGTTGCCCCGAATCAAGCGGCTGCTCGGCGCTTTGCACGAGGCACTTGACCTGCAAGGCAAGCGGGCGAAATGCCTCGTGCGCCAGCTTCTCAATCTCGGTCACATCCAGCGCGCGACGGTCGAACGGGATCACGCCGGTCAGATACAACTCAATCACAGGCGGGACGATCTCATTTTGCTTCCCGGCGAGTTCGGTCGTCAACTCCAGCGCTTTGCGTTTGGCGAACTCTTCCAGTTGCATCATCAGGTTCTCTAGGGAGCAGACGTGATCGACTTTGTAGCTGTAGCGACGAAAGGCCCGACGCGGAGGATTGCCGAGCTTCGCCAGATGGGGAATGCCGCCGGCGTCTCGCTGCGCCGTATCGACTTCGACCCACCAATAGCCGCGCGGACTCCAGGCCGCCTCTGCGCTTGAGCAGGCTTCGGGGCTGCCCGGATTGTAAATCCAATCTTCCAACTGAAACGGCTTATGAAAGTGGCCTAACGCCACGTAGTCGATGTACGGGCGCAACGGCGACCACTGCCGAAAGCTGACGCCGTCGGCTTTATCGTCGAGCTGACCTTCGACGCCGGCGTGGGTGACAAAGACGCTGTACTCGACACCTTCCTGCGGCGTCGTAGCCAACGCCTCTGCGTAGGCTTTGATCGCGGCGCCGGTGCCGGCGCCGAAATAGCGCATTCCATAGATGCGCACCCCCGGTTTGGGTTCATAGTATGCGCCTTGACGTCGTTTTGCATCCCAAGGTTTCAAGGCGAAGCCATGTTGATCCACCTCTGCGTCGAGCAGGATGATCAAGTCCTGCAAAGCAAGAAATTTCATCCACCCGATCACATCCTCATAGTAGGCGCGTTCGTGGTTGCCCTCCACAGCGATGCACGGAATGCCTTTGTCACGCAGACGGCGCAACCCTCGTATCGCCTGGTTGAGCGTAAGTGCATCGATGGAACGCCTATGGAAGAGATCGCCGGCCAAGATGACAAAATCGACCGGCCCTTGCAACTCTTCATCGAACGCAATGCGACGGCCATCGCGCCGTGGAGAATGCTCGCCGATCGCCTTGTCGATCACCGCGTTGAAGGCGGCCGCAAAGTCGTTGAAACGTTCTTTCAAACCATACTGAAGATAGCCGAGGTGAATATCAGCGCAATGTAGAAAGCGCGTTTTCATGGATGCTCCGCCTCCACTGCCCGGGGGTCGTCAGGAAGACTACAACAACATTTCATGTCAAGCAGCTGCGTCCTCTGTCAATCGTTTACGCATCGTAATCAAGGTACGGACATGCATAAATCCACGCAAGTGCAAATA
>JANWYX010000213.1 GCA_025055055.1 Caldilinea sp.
CGGATCAGGTCGCTGTATTCGGCGACGATTTGCTGAGCGCGTTCGTCGTCCTCCGCCTCGGCGACGATCTCAAAGTGAGGGCGATCGGGATTGGGCGAAAGATGTACCCATTCGTTGGCGTTCAAATGTACTTTCAATCCATCCATCTTATCGACCTGGTGATGCTGGTGGTGCTGGGTCAACATCCGCATTACGCCGCCTTTGACCTCCCAGGGGCAGTGCACGGTTCCTTTCGCCATGTGAAATTTGGGGAGATAGGCGATGATTTCGCTCACCGGCATCTTGCGGATGGCCAGATATTCGAGCAGCCGCACGGCGGCCATCATGCCGTCGACGGCCGGCTGAAAACCGGGAAAGATAAAGCTACCCGCGCCATCGGCGATCAGCAGAACGCCGGCGTAGGTAGCGGTGTGCATGGGGCCGCCCAGGTTTTGCGGGATGCGCAGCAGCCGCGCTCCGTGCCAGCCTGCGATCGTCTCAAAGGCGTTGGGCATGGTGATCGGCGCCGCCACTGGCCGGCCGGGGTGCGCGTACAGCGCCAGCTCCATCATCAGCGCGGCCGCCGTGATGTCGTCGATCACGTTGCCCAGCTCATCCACCAAAAAAATTTTTTCTCCTCCGACGTCGAGCTGAACGCCCAGTTGCGCCTCCAGCGCGTGCACGATCTTACCCATGCGCACCTGGTTGGCCTTGAACTCCGGCTGCAACATGGCGAGCTTAGTCTCGTCCACCCTGGCGTTGAGCGGAACGACGTCCACGCCCAGGTGGTTGAAGATGTCGGCCAGGGTGTCGCCGGCCAGGCCATGCGAATAGTCGCAGACCAGTTTGAAGCCATAGTCGCGGATGCGCTGCACGTCAATGTGACGCATGAAGTCTTCGGTGTAGGAAGCGATCGGCTCGTGGGCGTATGCAATGATGCCGATCTCGTCCAGGAAGGCGCGGCGAAAATCTTCGCGGAAAAAATTGCGCTCGATGGCGCGCTCGGCTGCGCTGGTCTGATTCAGCCCCTGGCTGTCGATGATGCGGATGTCGACGACGCGCTGATCGAAGGGGCTGAGCCGCACGTGGATGCCGGCGGACGTGTCCTGGCGCCGGCGAACGTAATGGCGCAGCACCGGAATGGCGACATTGCCCAGGTCCCAGACGTTGACGCCCGTGCCCGGCAGGCCGCTGATGAGGGCGCGCTTGAGCATGCGCGAGCTGCGATGCGAGTCGCGATTGATGGCGACGTAGCTGCCCTTGGGCAACGTGGCGCCCAGCGCCGCGCTCAGCTTGGCAGCGAATTCCGGCGTAAGGTCGATGTTGACCACGCCGGAGACGCCGAAGCGGCTGAAAAGGGCGCGGCGCCCTTGGTTGCCCCAGATGATGCTGTCTTTGATGGTGGCCCCGGGTTCGATCTCCTTGCTCGGCCAGAGTTTGACGTTGGCGTGCAGCGTGGCGCCTTCACCGATGACGCAGTTGTCGCCGATGACAACGCCCTCAAAGGCCACTACTTTGGATTTGATGCTGCACTGTCGCGTGATGATCACGCCGCGCAGCTCACACGACTCGCCGATATAGTTGTTGCGCCAGATGACGCTGCGTTCGATGCTGTTGTAGTTATCGACCACGGTGTAATCGCGGATGACCGCCGGCCCGTAGATGCGCACGTCGCCCTTGATTTTCACTTCGTTGCCGAGATAGATCGGCCCGAACAACTGGGCGCTCGGCGCAATTTCGACATTGGCGCCGACCCAGATGCCGCCGCCCAGATGCGAGCCGATCGGCTCCGCAAGTTGTAAGCGACCGTAGAGCACGTCGGCGTTGGCGCGCATGTATTCACCGATGTTGCCGACGTCGCACCAATAGCCGTCGGCGACGTAGCCGTAGAGGGCGCACCGCTCTGCCAACATCCGTGGGAAGAGCTCGCTGGCGAAGTCATAGGGGACGCCCTCGGGGATCAAATCCAGCACTTCCGGCTCCAGCACGTACAGGCCGGTGTTGACCGTATCGGAGATGACTTCGCCCCAGGAGGGCTTTTCCAGAAACTGAGTGACGCGGCCGGCTTCATCGGTAATGATGACGCCGAATTCCAGAGGATCGGGCACGCGGGTCAGCGTGATGCTTGCCATGGCGTTGCGTTCGCGATGCACGCGCACGATCTCTTGCAGATTGAAATCGGTCAGCGCGTCGCCGCTGATGACGATGAAGGTGTCATCCAGGAATTTCGCTGCATTTTTGACGCTGCCTGCCGTGCCAAGCGGAGCCTCTTCGATGACGTAGGTGAGCTGCATGCCGAGGCTGCTGCCGTCGCCGAAAAAGTCTTCGATGGCGGAGGCCATGTAGCGCAAGGTGACGATCACTTCCGTGACGCCATGGTGTTTGAGCAGGTCGAAAATGTGGTGGATCACCGCTTTGTTGACGATCGGCACCATGGGTTTGGGACGACCGATCGTCAGAGGGCGCAATCTGGAGCCTTCACCACCTGCCATCACCACAGCTTTCACATTCACCTCCGGCTTTTACGCTCACAGACTTGTTTAACCTCGCCACTATCGCAATGAGAAGACCGGCCCTTTCCTCAAATCGGCGGCCATGGATAATTGCGCCGATGCGGCAACGGCGACGGGTAACTGCGCGTGCGCAGGAGATGCTCGATGCGCTTGCGCAAGGCTGTGCATTCCGCAGCGCTCAAAAAACCATCTAGCCGTTTCATAAGTTGACTGCCTGCCTGGAGCAGGGCAGTGCGCAAGGCCGCCAAATCGGAAAGATACTTCTCCTCGATCGGCTCACAACTGAATTCCCAGATTACCGTGCGCAGTTTGTATTCGGTGTGAAAACAGATGCCGTGGTCGATCGCCCAGACGCGACCATCTGCGCCGATCAGGCAATGGCCGCTTTTGCGGTCGGCGTTGTTGACGACAAAATCGAAGAGCGCCAGGCGGCGAAACGCGTCTGCAAACCGCGCGTCATCGGCGACTGTGAAGTAGTGCGCTTCTCGATCGTGCTCCACAAAAAGTTGCACGCTGCCCAAGCCGCGGCTGCCAACGCGCAGCACTGTCGGCGGAACAATATTCCAACCGAGCGCGCAGCTCACCTCGTAGGCGGCCGTCTCGCGCTTGCAGAGCGTGCCCCACTCGAAATCCCAGAGAGGCGTTTCTCCGCGCTGCGGCTTGTAGACGGCGGGAATCGCCGTGTTGTTGTGCTCGATAACCACCAAAAAACTGTGATTGGAGCTATAGGGCAACAGGCCTTGTTCTTCCATGTCGCCGCTGCCGAGGATTTCCAGCACCTGGTCTTGAGTCAATTCGATAGGCATGGCGGGTGTTAGAAATTGCCTACGTTCCGCTCGGTCAAAGAAAAATCGGCATGGCGTGGCCGTCCGTGCGTGGACAGAAGTGTCCTTCCCGGTCGATCGGGCGGCCACATAGAGGACAGAGTGGCCGCCCGGCGGCCACCACTTCGAGGGCATGTTCACTCAACGCGCGCATCTGCGAACGCGTCGCCACGAAGCGCACGGCGGGCACGCGCTCATCGTCTGGGTCGATCAGCCCACCGGACTCATCCAAAACCAACGCTTTTGCGATCACCCAGATCATATCCTCGCGTTCATCATAGCCGAGGATGAGCTGCGCCACGCGAAAGGCCGGCTCGACCGGCGTCATCGGCTTCAGCGCTTTGGTGGAGCGTGCAGCGGGCGGCAAGTTTGGAAAACGCTTCTCCAACTCTTCGAGCAATTGCAGGACGCTGAGCGCCAGATTGTTGACCTCTTGCTTTTCCAGCGCAACGGTGACGACCTGGCGACCTGCGCGGCCCTGCAGAAAGAACAAACGCTTCCCGGGTTCACCGATCGCGTCGGCGATAATGAAATCGACTGGGTTCAGGTCGTATTGAAAATGCATCATCTCCGCTCCGCCGTCGCTATTACGGCTGTTGTATCGTCTAGCGGGACCGCTCCATCCGTTACGTGGGTGGCGGCTGTTGGATCGATTTTGATTTCTAACTTCGGCAAAGTGGCAGTCCAGTTCATGGCCAGGATCGATGGTGCGCCATCGTGAAACGCCAGAATGCTGATCGACGCCGTCTGAACAACGATGCGCTGGAAGAGGTCTAGCGGGGCGCCGAGGTAGTGCGCCAGCGTGGTGCGGATCACGTCGCCGTGCGCAAAAACGGCGACGACCTCGTTCGGGTGGCGTTGACGCACTATTTCGACGCCGGCCACAGCCCGATTTTGCACCTCGCGTAGCGACTCGCCGTTGGGAAAGCGAAAGGTGCTGGGCGTATGTTGCACCTTGCGCCATTCGGGCAGCTTCGCCAGCTCGCGCAGGTCGGCGCCGTGCCAGTCACCGTAGTCCACCTCGAGAAAAGCCGGCTCTTCGATGACCGGCAAGTTGCGCGCTGCCGCCAGCGGTCTGGCCGTCTCGACGCACCGCACAAGCGGGCTGCTGTAAATCGCGGCGAGCGGTTGCTCCTTCAGGAGTTTCACCAGCGCCTCCGCCTGAGCGCGACCTCGGTCATTCAGATGAACGCCCGGTGTGCGCCCGGCCAGTTTGTGGTTGGCGACGTATTCATTTTCGCCGTGGCGTATCAACAGAACAAAAGTCGTGTCAGCCATGACCGCCATTTCGCTTCATATTTGCGTTGCGCGCCGAAAAAATGTTAAATAATCGACAATTACACCGGTAGCATAGCATAGACCCAGCGCGTGACGAAGTGTCTGTTATTACCGTTCGCTTCCATGAATGATCGACGACATGAAGGATCGACGGAAAGGCGCAGCTTCTCCCCCTATGCTCTATCTCTTGTTTTTGACCGGCATGGGATTGCTTGGGCTTTTCCTGTTGGTTCTAGGAGGTTGCGCGTCTGTCGGCGCCGCTGCCCGCCCCGACCCCTATGCACTGTATCGTCCGGCGTTGAAGCCTGAATTTCAGAAAGACCTGGACCAGCTTGGCCCCGTTCCCCGCTATGCCATCAGCGTCACGCTGTTGCCCGACGATCTGAAATTGATCGGCAGCGCCGTCGTCGAGCTTCCCAACACCAGTCGCGATCCCTGGACACATCTGATCTTTCGGCTCTATCCGATGTTGCGTCACTACGGCGGTGCGATGGTGGTGCAGGGCGCGCTGATCGACGGTAAACCGGCGACTTATGTCTACGTCAACGAAAACACGGCGCTCCGCCTCGACCTAGCCAAACCGCTGACGCCGGGACAATCCGTCACGGTGGCCTTAACCTGGCGGCTTGAGATCCCTCGCTGGAGCGATCAATCCGCCGTCTACGTCCTCTTTGGACGCAGCCAGCAGATGATCAGTCTGCCTCTTTTTTATCCTGCGCTGGCGGTCTACACCGATGGCCCAACGATTGGCTCCGGCCAATGGTGGCTGCTCAATGGAACCGAACGCGGGGACGCCGCCTTCAACGTTGCTTCTCTTTTTGCGGTCACGCTTACGCTGCCCTCTGAATGGACGCCGGTGACCAGCGGCGTCGAGGTGGCGAGAGAGGAATTGGCCGGCCAGACGCGCTACGTCTTTGTCACCGGCCCTTCGCGAGAATTTTTGCTGCATGCCAGCCCGGTCTTCCATGCAATCTCGACCGAAGCTTACGGCACCCGTGTGACCAGCTACTATTTACCGGGCGCTGAAGCGGCGGGACAGGCTGCGCTGCGCTATGCGGCGCAGGCGTTGCGCATCTACAGTGATCATTTCGGCGAATATCCTTTCACGGAAATGCGCGTGGCGCCGGCACCGATCAACTTTCGCGGCATGGAATATCCCCAGGCGATCTTGCTCGGTGTCGAGACCTACACGCGGCACCGCGATAAACTAGAGATGCTCGTCGCGCACGAGATGGCGCACCAGTGGTGGTATCAGATCGTCCACAACGACCCGGTCAGCGAGCCGTGGCTGGACGAGGCGTTGGCCGAATTTTCCATGCGTCTTTATATGGAAAACATATACGGCGAGACGCGGGCGCAGCGCATGGTTTCGCAGCGTTGGCTGGCGCCGCTGGAAGGGCTGCGCGCTCGCCGACAGGATACGGCAGTCGCGCAGCCGGTGCAGGCGTTTCTCAACGGCTCTCAGTATGAGACCGTTGTCTATGCCAAAGGCGCGCTCTTCTGGGACGCAGTGCGCCGCACCGTGGGCGTGCGGCGCTTCGAGCGTTTTCTCCAGAACTATTTGCGCAAGTATCGCTGGAAGATCATCACCACCGAGCAATGGTTGGACGAATTGCGTCAGCTTCCGGACCCCGCCGTGTTGACACTCTTTGAAGAGTGGATCGCCGAGCCGCTTTCCAAATAGTGCGAGAACAGAGCAGTCGCATTTCGGCGTGGTGCATGTTTCGTGTTGCATGCACCAGCCTCGATCCCGTTTACTCGCTGCGTACAAAAGTGTACTCGATTGCTCCTTCGCCGAGCACAATGGTCGGAGCGCCGTCCTCTGTTGTCGTAAATTTATAAAGCGCTCCTTGCAGCGGTGGGTCAAGTTGAATGTAACCCTGCAACTCACCTTTGTCGTCGAATTTCGGACGCAGACGCGTGCGGAAGTCACCGGCGTCGAGCATCAATTCCCCATCGACCAGCGTCAGCGTAATTTCGCCCAAAGCGGGGTTGACGAAGCGGCTAAGATACGGTTCGACGCGTTCGACGTCGACGCGCTCGCCCACTTGCGCGGCCAGCTCCTGCACCTGTTTGTCGATCTGTTCTAGGTAGAAGTCCAGGTTGCGCTGCGTCTCCGCCGGCTGTGCGAAGAGCAGCTCGAGCAGACGACCGACGACGCCCTCGTTGAAGAGATTGGTGGCGCGGCCGTTCGTCAAGACGATGGCGCCCAATCCTTTTTCCGGCAGGAAGGTGAAGGCGGAGGTGAAGCCAAGTGTATTGCCGGAGTGGCTGATGACCTGCATGCCTTTGTAGGAGGAGACGATCCAACCCAAACCGTAGCTGGCGTCGTTAGTAATGGCAATCTGCGGCTTCCATGTCTCCTTCAGGTTCTGCGCCGAGACGACGCGGCGCCCGTTTGGCGCCACACCTTCCTGAAGTTGCATGATCATGTATTGCGCCATGTCTTCCAGCGTTGACCAGTGCGCGCCGGCCGGCGCAATGGGGAGGAGCAGCGCTTCAACGTCGAGATCGGTCGGCACATAGGAGCCGTCCAGCATCTGTGTGTGCGGTGTAGCGAAGCGCCCGCGCGCTCTGACATCATCGAAGGAAAGCGTGGTGTCTTCCATGCCGATCGGCTCCAGGACGCGCGTGCGCAGCGCCTCAACGTAGGCGGCGGCGAGATTCGGCGCATCCGGAACGGCGACCGCGCCGGCGATGTAGCCGGCCGCAGCCACCATCTGATTGCTGTATTGAAACGCTTCGCCGAAGTCGGTGAAAAACTCAAAGTCGGCCAGCGAAGCGACGACGTCCTCTGCGGTCAAGTTGTTGGCGTTGAAAAGCAGCTCCAGATCGCGGCGCGGCACGCCCGTGCATGCGCAGACGAGATTGCGCATCGTGATCGTCCGGCTGAGTTCGGGATCGAGGACGCGAAAGTCGGGATAGAGTTGCTGGACAGGCGTATCCCACGTCATCAGACCATCGTCGACCAGCGTTCCCATCAACAACGTGGTCAGGCTTTTACCCGTCGAGCCGATCATCACCTGCGTATCCGGCGTCATCGCAGCGCCTGTAGCCGGGTCGGCCACGCCAAAGCCTTTGGCGTAGACAAGGGTGTCGCCTTGAACAACGCCGACCACGGCGCCGGGAACTGCAAACGCCTCCATGTAGCGAACGATGAATTCTTCCAGAGAAGTCAGGAGCGTCTCATCCAGCGGCAGCGGCTCGACTCCACGCAGATCGGTTTCTTCTACGGCCAGGATTTTAAGGCCGGAGCCGATGATGGAGACCTGCGCATTGCGGCGTTGCAGCGCCGCCAGCTCGGCGTCGAGCAGGATCACGTAGGCAACGCCCTCCTTCAGTTGGGCGACCGCTTGTACGATGCGGCGGACGTCATTTGTCTCGTAGTTGGTCACCCACGTGCGCTCGACGCCGCTCATCGAAGGCGGCTCGATGGTCTCCCGGATCGGAAGGTCGAAGGCCGGGTCCACGAGCCGCCAGGCTTCCGCCGTCGCCTGCGCCGGGTCCTCGCCTTCGATGACGACGATGTCCATGCGAATGGCTGTGTCCGGATCGGTGAAGCGCACAAATCCATTCTCCTCGCGCACCGTCCAGCCGGTCGGGATCGGCACAGTGAAGCGCCCGGCAGGGTCTGTGTAGATGGCGCTCACGCCGACGGGAAGAGGCGTTGTTTCTGGGAGCGGCTTCAAAGTGAAGGCGCCTTCGGCGCCCGCCTGTCTGAAGACGCCGCTGAGCGCGCCGGATTCGTCAATCCGACCGTCAAAGACGGCCAACGCTGGACCTTCCAGCATCTCGAAGTGGACGGAGGGCGGCTCGATGCGGATGTTGTGCAGGGGGATGCCTGCTGCGCCCTGCGCCGGGATGTCGATGGTGCCCGTGTATCCGTCTGCGCCCTCGGTAAGTTCGACAACGATTTCCAGCTCCATGCCCGCTACGGACAGCGTTCCGCTGTAGCGACCCGTCGGTGCCGCACTCTGCGCCTCTTCAACGGCGACCGGCGTGGCTTCAACTGTGCTCTCCGTTGCACGTTCGACCGGCTGCACAGGTCGGCAGGCGGCCGTCGCCAGCATTACAACGATGAGCATCAAAGTGACGAACGATTGGGGTTTACGATGGATCATAGTTCACCTTATTTGAATTTGGTTTCTTGGTGCGACTCCCTGGCTCGAAAAGAAAAATCTACACAAGTGAACACGAAGAAACGTCCACATCTCTGCTCTCCATGTTGCGTCGTGGATCAAACAAGAAAAGCCTCAAAAGGACATGAAGGAGCAGGAAGAGGTTTTTGATGAGAAATTCTCCTGGTTTCCAACCTCTGTCTTTGTCCTTGTGGGAGACTTCGAGAAAAGCAACGGCTTTTGGAGAGAAAGAAGCGGGAAATAAAAAATCGAGGACTGGAGATGGGCAGCCTTCTGCACAGTGCAGTGCGCCGCTGCGCAATCTCCAGCCTCTCACCTTCTCACGCTCTCACGTCTCAATCGCTTGCCTCTACTTTTTCGACCTCCAGCCGCTCGGCGATAATCTCGGCGATGTCTTTGACTTTTAACTTCTGTTCGGCCTGCTTGGAGGCGTCCGTCATCATAGTTAAACAGAAAGGGCATCCCACGGCGATGGTTTTGGCGCCGGTGGCCGCTGCCTCGTGATACCGCGTTACATTGACTGCCGCAGTCCCGTGCTCTTCTTCTTTCCACATTTGCGCGCCGCCGGCGCCGCAGCAGAACGACTGCTTGCCGTGGCGCGGCATCTCGATCAGGAAGGCGTTGGCCTCGAGCAGCAGCTTGCGCGGCTCATCGACGATGCCGTTGTGCCGACCCAGATAGCAGGGATCGTGGAAGGTGATCATGTCGACGTCTTGTGCGCGCTGAACGCTGATCTTTTTGGCAGCTGTCAGTTCAGAGAGTAGCTGGGTGTGATGGATCACCTCAAATGTGCCGCCATATTGGCTGTATTCTTTGCCCAGTGTCTGCAAACAGTGCGGGCAGGTGGTGACGATGCGCCGCTTGCGTTCGCCCATCGCTTCGTTGAGCGTCTCGATGTTGCCTTGCGCCAGCTCATAAAAGAGCGCCTCGTTGCCGGAGCGGCGGGCGGCGTCGCCGGTGCAGCGCTCCATCTCTCCGAGCACGGCGAAGTTGACGCCTGCTGCATTGAGCACCAGGGCAAAGGCGCGCGCCGTCTCCTGTGCGCGCGGGTCATAGCTGGGCGCACAGCCCACCCACCAGAGCAGCTCGAAGTCGGGATTCTCGTCCACCGTCGGCACCTCGAGCCCGCCGGCCCACTTCATGCGGTCGCGGGCGCTGATGTTCCAGGGATTGCCGTTGCGCTCCATGCCGCGGTACGCCTGCTTCAGTTCGTCCGGGAAGGAATTCTCCATCAACATCTGATAGCGACGGATGTAAAGGATGTCGAACATCGGCTCGTTGCCAACCGGGCAAATCTCCACGCATGCGCCGCAGGCGGTGCACGCCCACACCGCCGACTCGGAGATGGCGTAGTCGAGCAGTGCCTGCTCCGACTCCTTGCCGCTTGCCAGCGCGTCGAGATGTTCGTTGATGTAGTAGCGCTTGTTGATTTCCAGCGCCGACGGCGACAGCTCTTTGCCGGTGACGTAGGCGGGGCATACGTCCTGGCAACGGTTGCACATGATGCATGCGTAGGCGTCCACCAGGTGCGTCCATGGGAGTTGCTCGATCTTGTTGACGCCGAAGATCTCCTGGCTTTCATCCTCGAAGTCGATCGGTTCGAGGGCGCCGAGCGATGTGCGTTTGGGCTTGGTCAGAAAGTTGACACCCGACATGATCAGATGGATGTGCTTGGTGTAGGGGAAGTAAGGCAGGAAGGCCAGAATCAGGCCGATCGCCAGCCACCAGCCGATGTGCTCACCCACCGTGCGGGCGCCTACGCTCCAGCCTGCCCACGCCTGTGCCAGCGCCGTGCTGAAAGGCTGCCAGGGATCGCCGCCCTCCAGCGAGACTTTGAAGCTGTTGCCCACCAAACGGAAGCCGACATGGAAGAGGATAAACAGGGCCACGATCAACGAGTCGCGGCGGATAGCTCCTTGTTGGACGCTCTCGACCAATTTGATGTTGTCATGATAGCTCAACGCCTTATCGTTGTAAATGAAGCGGCGCACAATGAAATATACTACGCCGATCAACACGCTGATCGTCGCCAGGTCGGCCAGGAACCGATATAAATTGCCGACCGGGGTGTGCCCCAAAAAGGTCACCGGAAAGAGTCCCTCGATCACATCGCCAAAGTTGACCAGGAAATAAAAGACAAAGCCCAGCGAGATGAAGATGTGGAACAGGCTGCTCCAGGGTCGCGTCTTCCAGATCGGCCGCGTTGTGATCCAGGTGTAAGCGGCATATCCGAGACGAGACGCCATGTCGCCCGGCGTCGGCTTCTCGCCCATTCCGCGCATTACGACTTGATACACCTTATAGAATCCTGCTCCGGCGAAGTAGAGCGACGCTCCAACAGCGATGGTAAACAAAATTTTTTCGATCAGGGTTAACATAAACGCCCTTTCTACGCTGTGGTGAGGGAAAGACGCGGTTTGGCTTTGCCCTGTGGATATAACCTCTTCCCGTTTTGGCGTCGTTGCCGCCACGTTGAACCGCAGAAGCGACAATCCGGATCATACGCTTTTTATTAGATGGCGGCAAGCGACCTTGTTCGTCTCAACCGGCATGAAACCTGCCCGATTCGAAAGTGACAAAGCAGGGACAAACGCCCCATGCAATGATAGCGTTGTGGCGCAATAATGCATTCGTTGAAGCAGTTTGGACAGGCGCTGCTGCCCTGCTTTGTGGGAATAGCTGGACAACGCCGTTCCCTGCCAAACGCTTTCTGAAGAATGCGAAGGAGAGTAAAATGAAACGATTTGCGTTGCTGCCGTTCGTAGCGCTGATCGGTCTGATGGCGGCCGGCATGGTGCTGGCGCCTTCCGTTTATGCCGGGTCTTCGGGACGGCAGCTCGAGCCGGTAATCGTCTATTTTTTCTGGGGCGACGGGTGCCCGCACTGCGCGGCGGCCAAACCTTTTCTGGCTGAACTGCAAGAAAAATATCCCGGCGTCATCGTGCGCGACTTCGAGGTGTGGAAGCACCCGGAGAATCGAGCGCCGTTTATTCAGATGGCGGCTAGATTCGGGTTTGAACCGACCGCTGTACCCACATTTTTCATCGGCGACCGCTACTGGATCGGCTACGCCGAAGAGCCATATGCTCGCGAGATCGAAGCCTATGTGGCGTTTTGCGTCGCCAATGGCTGCCCAGACCCCGGCACCGGCATTGTAGCGCCGTTTCCCACGCCGACTGCTGCAGCAATTGCGAACGCACTTGAAAATGCACAACTCGGTTCAGAAGCCACCGACGCCCGCGAGCAGGTTGCAGCCGAGCCGGAAACGGCGGTCGGCGCGACGTCGGCGCCGGCCGCCGGCGTCATCACCTTGCCTTTGCTCGGGGCAGTCGACCTGGCCGCGCACTCGTTGCTCTTCAGTACGGCGCTGATCGCCTTCGTGGACGGCATCAATCCCTGCTCGCTCTGGGTTCTGTCCGTTCTGCTGGCGTTGACCCTTCACACCGGCTCGCGCAGGAAGGTGTTCATTATCGGTTTCGTCTTCCTGACCGTGACTTCACTCATCTACGTGCTTTTCATCGCCGGCCTGTTCACCATGTTCACCGTGCTGGATTGGGTGCCCTGGATTCAGGGCGTCGTGGCGCTCGTGGCGCTTTTCTTTGCACTGGTGAGCGTCAAAGATTACTTCTGGTACAAAGAGGGAATCTCTTTCACCATCGCCGATGAGAAGAAGCCCGGCCTATACCGCAGCATACGTCGCGTGCTGGCGGCCGGCGATTCTATGCCGGCGCTGATCGGCGCCACGGTTGTGATGTCCGCAGGGGTGTCGCTGGTGGAGTTTTCATGCACTGCAGGTTTTCCGGTGCTTTGGACAAACTTGCTTATCACGCAAGGGGTGACCACCGGCACGTTTCTGCTGTTGCTCTTGCTGTACATGCTTATCTATCAGATGGACGAGATCGTCATCTTCGTCAGCGCAGTGATTGGGTTGCGCGCCACCAAGCTGGAAGAGAAACACGGCCGCATCCTCAAATTGATCAGCGGCATGCTGATGCTGGCGCTGGGGTTGGTCATTTTGATCGAGCCGTCCTTGATGAGCAGCCTGAGCGCCGCTATATGGGTATTCCTCGCTGCCTTTGGCGGCTCGCTGCTGATTTTGTTGCTCCATCGTCGGGTGCTGCCGGCGATAGGAATCGTCATCGGCAACGAAGACCTGACAGACAGACAACGGCTTCCTGCGCGCCGACGCGATCAAGAGCGAGCACAGAAAAAACAGCGCAAGGCGGCTCGTTGATAGACGAAACTGCAGCGATCTATGAAACGTTTGCCACGCTCATGCACCCTATTGATCGTCGGATGGCTGCTCATCGCTGCGGCAGGGTTGAGTGGGTGTTCGCTCGGCCTGACAACCAATGCAGCGCCGTTCATCGATCTACAGGAGCGCACACCTTTGCCGGTGGCCGCGCCGGCAGAGGTTGCCCATCTGCGCATGGGCGTCGCCGCCATCCTCTCACCTCAGGGAACAATGACGAGCTATAGCGCATTGGCCGAGTACTTGTCTCGGAAGCTCGGACGACCGGTTGACCTGGTGCAGCGGCGCACATACGCCGAATTCAACGAATTGGTGGAACGAGGAGAGGTTGAACTCGCCTTTATCTGTACCAACTCCTATGTCGTAGGCGCTGAAAAATTCGGCATGGAGCTGCTGTTGGCTCCGGAGATTGGCGGCGAATCGGTCTACTATTCGCAACTGATCGTGCCTGCCAATAGCCCTGCTCAGAGTATGGCGGATTTGCGCGGAAAAGTTTTCGCCTTCACCGATCCGATGAGTTTCACCGGTCATATTTATCCGACGTATCTGGTGCAACAATTGGGAGAGACGCCGGAAACCTTCTTCCGGCGCACGTTTTATACGTACAGCCACGATCGTGCGATCGAAGCGGTTGCCAACGGCGTTGCCGATGGGGCAGCCGTCGACAGTCTGGTGCTGGACTATGCGTTGCAGCGCAAGCCAGGGATGTCAGAGCGTCTTCGCATTGTTCACAAATCCGAAGCGTTTGGCATTCCCCCGGTTGTTGTGCCGCCGACGCTTCCGCCTCGACAGAAGGCGCAGTTGCGCGAGCTGCTGCTCACCATGCATGAGGAGGTTGAAGGACGGATCGTGCTGCACGATTTAGGCGTCGATCGTTTCATCGAGATCGACGACGCTGCCTACGACGGCGTGCGCAGGCTCGTTCAGGCTACGGGAATTCGGTGATGAGTGCATCGAACGCTTCCACAACCGGTGTCCCGGCCATAACATCCTTTCCGTCTCGACGCCTGAATCTTTGGGCAGAGAAAATTTGGCGGGTCGCCGGCGCGGTGAATGTCCGCACAAAAATTCTGGGCATGGTGCTGGCGTTGACGACCATGCTCGGCCTGGCCGTGACATGGCAGGTGCGCGCTGTGATGACGAGCGTCTTCGCCGATGAACTGGAGAACCGCGGCGTCTCCGTCGCCGGCGATCTGGCGAGTCGAAGTATTGACCCCATTTTGTTGAACGACACCTACGCGCTTCATCAACTGTTGCGTGAAACTGTGCTCAATCATCCGGATGCATTGTACGCTTTCGTTCTCGATCCTCGGGGAGAGGTGCTGGCGCACACCTTCGGTGATGAAGGATTCCCGGTGGCCTTGTTGAATCCTGATGGGATAGAGATGAGCTACAATATGCATGGCGCCATCCGTCACTGGGTCTATAACAGCAATGAGGGGCTTGTCCATGAGATGATTGCCCCCATTATGGACGGAAAAGCAGGCGTTGTGCGTCTCGGTCTTACAGAAAAAAGGTTGCAAGCTATCATCGATGTCGTCACCGGTCAGATGTTGTTGACCACGCTGGCGGTGGCGATGGCAGGCATCGTCGCTGCAATGATATTGACCTGGCTGCTCACGCGCCCAATTCTGGACCTTGTCAAGACAACGCAAGCAGTCGGTCGCGGCGATTTGCAGGCGCGTGCGCCGCACTGGGCCGAGGATGAAATCGGTACGCTGGCCAATGCGTTTAATCAAATGGTGGCCGAGCTGGAAGCCAGCCAGCGCGCAATTGCCGAAAAAGAACAGGCGCGCCATATGCTGCTCAAAAAATTAATCACAGCCCAGGAGGAGGAGCGCAAGCGCATTGCCCGGGAGCTTCATGACGGCGTTGGTCAGGTCCTCACCTCTCTGATGGTGGGCATTCGCACCTTACAGCGTAGCGACGTTGCGCAGCAAGAGGAGCGCATCGACGAGCTTTGCATGATCGCAGGGGAAACCTTAGAGCAGGTGCGTACGCTCAGTCGCGAGCTACGCCCCAGCCTGCTCGACGATCTCGGTCTGGCGGCGGCGCTGGAGCGCCATGCATCTGAATTTGCGCGCGCCTATCCCGGAGTGCAAATCGATCTCCATTGCGCTCTTTCCGGCCGACTCCCCACCCCCACCGAGACGGCGCTTTACCGCATTGTGCAGGAGGCGATGACCAATGCCGCCCGACACGGTAAGGCGACGGTCATCAGCGTGTTGATCGGTCAGCGGAACGACAGCGTGCAGGCGATCGTCGAAGACAACGGCGCCGGCTTCGATGTAGACGCGGTGCGCCGACGTCAGAGCAGCGTCGGCATTTTCGGCATGAGCGAACGCGCTGAGCTGCTCGGCGGAACGCTCGACATTGAGAGCAGTGCGGATGGCACAACTGTATACGCGGAGATACCTCTGTGAGCAAAATTCGTATTGTGGTGGCCGATGACCACGCCGTGTTGCAGGCCGGTCTAGAGGCCATGCTCAATGCAGAAACGGACATGCACGTCGTGGGTACCGCCGGCGACGGCTATGCTGCGGTGCGACAGGCGGCGCTCCTGCAACCAGACGTCATCTTGCTCGACATCAACATGCCCGGTCTCAACGGGTTGGAAGCGCTCGAACAAATGCGCGCCCAGGCGCCCAAGAGCCGCGTCCTCATCCTTACCATGCACGACGACGCCCAGTATCTGCGTCAGGCGATGGCGCACGGCGCCGCTGGATATGTGCTTAAACAATCGGCGGGCAAAGAGCTGTTGACGGCGATACGGACCGTGTGGCAAGGCGGCGTCTATCTGCATCCAACCCACGCACGCGCGTTGGCAGCGCCACCTTCGGCAAGCGCAGCCGTCGCCGCGGAACGCTCTGAAGCGGCCAAACGCTTTCAACTGCTCAGTGAACGCGAGGCGGAAGTCTTTCGATTGGTAGCTTTGGGCTATCGCAACAGCGAAATCGCCGAGCAGCTCTCCCTGAGCGTCAAGACCGTGGAGACATATAAGTCGCGTATGATGGACAAACTGGGATTGCAGACGCGCACGGCCCTGGTGCGCTTTGCGCTGGAAGTCGGGGTTCTACAGAAAACCGACGCCGGCGGCGATTGATTGTGGAACGCCTATTTTGAAAGGTGGAGAATTTAAACAACGCTCTGATTCGTGATATAAGTCACCGAGAAACTTCGCATATTCTCTTACGCTTTGAGCAGCGAATTGATATTTGTGCGCGGAGCAACCGCTTATCAGAGGTTCGAGCCATCGGCAAAGGAAACACCACATGTTTGGCAAAAATAAGAACAACGCCGTCACACAAGACGCGGTGATGCAGGCGCTCAGCGGCGTCCAGGAGCCTGAACTGCACAAAGATTTGGTCACGCTCAACATGATTCGCGACGTCGCGATCCAGGATGGAGAGGTCAGCTTCACGATCGTGCTGACGACGCCCGCCTGCCCGCTGCGCGCTCAAATTGAACAAGAGGCGATTGCGGCGGTCAAAGCGTTGCCCGGCGTCTCGACGGTCAACGTACGTTTTGCGGCCGATGTTCGCCAGGATCACCGCATCATCGGCAGACTCAACATCCCTGTGAAAAACATCGTCGCCGTTGCGTCCGGCAAAGGCGGCGTCGGCAAGAGCACGGTCAGCACCAATCTGGCCGTCAGCCTGGCCCTCGACGGCGCCAAAGTCGGCGTGTTGGACGCCGACATTTACGGCCCCAATATTCCGATGATGTTTGGATTGTCCGGTCGACCTCGCATCGAGCGTGACAAGTTGACGCCTTTTGAGCGCTACGGTGTGAAGGTCATCAGCATGGGATTCTTGATGCCCGAAGGAGAGGCGGTGGTCTGGCGCGGGCCGATGCTCCACAAAGCGATTCAGCAGCTTTTCACCGATGTCAACTGGGGCGAGCTGGATTATTTGATCGTCGATCTGCCGCCAGGCACGGGCGATGCCCAGCTCAGCCTGGCGCAGAGCGTGCCGCTCACCGGCGGCATCATCGTCACCGGGCCTCAGGCGGTATCGGTGAGCGACGCGCTGCGTGGGGCCAGGGCCTTCGAGCGCCTGGAGGTGCCGATCCTGGGCGTGGTGGAGAATATGTCCGGCGAGATTTTCGGCAGCGGCGGCGGCTTAGATGCGGCCAAAAAACTGCGCGTCGATTTTCTGGCGCGCATCCCGCTTGACCCGCAGGTGCGCATTGGGGGCGACAGCGGAGAGCCGATCGTTGTGTTGGCGCCGGACAGCCCAACCGCCAAAGCTTTCCGAGACTTTGCACACGTCGTAGCCGCCAAGATCAGCGTGCAAAACGTTGCACCGGAGCCGCAATTGAAGATCGTTTGAAAATCGAATGAAGCGAGAGAGCTTATCGACGTCCGCAGGATGGGGCGTCGGTGCTCCTCTCTGAGTGGGGAGAGCATCTCTCCTCACTCAGAGAGGATTTTTGTGGATAAAGAAACGACCGAAGATCAAGAGGAGGACGAGAGCCCCGACAAGGCCATAGATGAATTCCCCCAGGTAGCTCCAGTTTGAAATAGGCGGAATGCGCAAATAGTCGAACAACCATCGTCCAACGTACGCGCCGGCGATGCCGGCGACAACATTGCCGATCATACCAAGTCCTTCGCCATGCAAAATGATGCTGGCAAACCATCCGGCTGCAGCGCCGATGCAGAGCATCAGCCCCAGACTGATTAAGGGATCCATCGCACCTCTGCTCCATCCATAGGACAGTCCGACTGCTATTTTTTCCAGGGAAAACGCCGAGCAACACTCCATGATGACCGGCCATAGACAAATTTAACAATGCACCACTTCCTGCACGTTTCAGCCAGAATTGTAGATGGAGGCGAAGGGGGAGACAACGGAGAGTTGTCGTAAAGCATGGGGCGATTTGGGCGTATACATTGCCGAACCATTCGCATTGTATACGCCCGAAAACGGATCAGATCGCACACTCTCAAATCGGTCGCGCCGTTGAGACCGAATGGGCCAGCACTTCCTCCGCCGTCACTTCGCGCCCCAACCGCTCCGAGAGATAGATGCCTTCCGAAATCAACATGGTGTTCAGCGCACACTCCGCCGATGGGATGAGCGGCACGCGCCCCTGCAGCGCAGCAATCCAATGTTGTTGCGGGCCGTCGTAGGCGTCGCCCTCTTCGGCGACATTGTGGAGCCGCCATTCAAAGGCGCCCAGATTGGCGGTGGCGTCGAAGTCCAGATGGCCCAGGCTGAAAAAATAGCCGAAAGGATCGAGCCGCACCCCACCCTTGTCGCCGAGGATCAGGCTGGAGCCGAGATTGTCCATATGGGCAGCCCACGCCTCGATGATGTCCATCGTCAGATCGTTCTCGAAATGTACAAAGCCGACACCCAACTCCTCCACGTTGTAGCCGCTAATTTCCCGCCGCCGCGCATCCATTTCAATCTCCTGGTAAGTCCGGCCGGTAATGCGCGTCACCCGAGGGTTGCCGGTCAGCCAGAGGGCGGTGGCGATGTGATAGACGCCCATGTCGTAGAGCGCGCCCCCCGCCGAATGCGCCTTTTGCACAAAGGTCGGGCTGCCGTAACCGTCGACGAAGGGGCGGCCACGTCGACGATGCCCCACCGAGCGCACGTGATAGAGGCGCCCTAAATGGCCGGCGTCAATCAGGTATTTAGCGGCCTTAGTGGCGCTGTCGAACATAGTGACAAACTGAATCGCCAGTTTGCGTCCCGTGCGCTGCGCCGTTTCCCACATTTTGAGCGCGTCGATGTATGCGCCGGCCATTGGCTTTTCGCAGAAGACATCCTTGCCGGCCTCCAACGCCGCCACCGTCGCCGGCATGTGATAGTTGTTGTGCAAACAGACGTCTACGGCTTGAATGTCCTCGCGCGCCAGCAGGTCATGCGCGCTGGCGTACACGTGCGGAATGCCATATGCAGCGGCGACGCGCTGCGCCTCGGCCTGGTTGACGTCCGCAACGGCGACGATCTCGACGTTGGGCATTTTGGCGTAGTTGTCGATGTGATGCTTGCCGATCTGTCCGACGCCGATCACACCGACGCGCACGCGATCTGAAGGGGTCATATCTGCTCCTTTTTTGCGGTGTTATGATTGAGATTCAAGATAGATTTTTCACGATAGCATTACCGGCTTGGCGCTCCGCTTGCCCGCCTCGAAGGTGAGATTGCGATTAACGCGCTGCTGCGCCGTCTGCCCGGCCTGCGACTGGCGACGGACGTAGAGAGCGGCTGCGATCGCCATCGCAGCCGCTTTTTCGTGGTCTGCTGGCGCTGCCGGTGGCATGGGATCCCCCTCGTCTCAACAAGGCCAGCCGATAGCTGCGTCGATGCTAGTCGTCGCCCAAAATGCGCTTCAGCAGGGCGATGGACTTGCGCGCCGCACCGATCTCGTCGCCATCATAGGGCGTGCTCTCGACGCCCCAGGCGCCCTGGTAGCCTGCTTCCTGCAGCAGCCTGACCAGCCGCGGCAGATCCCACTCCGGCTCGTTGCCGTCGGCGTCGAACGAAAAGGTTTTGAAATGGGTCAGGCGGGCGTACTTGCCGCATTCCCGCCACGCCCGGTCATGTGTCCCTTTGGGCCAGTTGTAAGAGTCGAAGAGCAGCCCCAGCTCCGGAACGGCCGCAAACAGGCGATGCATGGCGTCGGGATGATTGGTCGGCCCCCAGTGGTTCTCGATCAGAATCTCGACGTTCAGAGGCCGAGCGCGGGCAAGGATGTCTTTGTAGCCCTCGACGACAATATCGAAGATTTCATCCAACGTCTGCTCGCGACCGCCGGCGTCGATGCGCAGTTGCTCGGCTCCAAGTTCGTGCGCAATTTCTAACCAGCGGTATCGGCGCCTGCGATTCTCTTCGCGCGCCTCGGCGCTCGGCTCGAAGATGTGCGCACCATCGACTGCGATGCATCCCATCGGCAGGCCGGTCTCTTGCGCCGCCGCCTTGACCTCGGCGAGGAACCCGTTGTCTTCGTACGCGCGTTGCAGATGCACGTTCCAGGGGTCAAGCTGGGTGTAGCCCGCCTCCTTGCAGAAGTTGAAATACCCGAATAGATCCAGCTTTCCGGCCTCGACGGTGCGATGAAGGCTGTAGGAGCATAAACTGTAGCGCATGGACATTCCTTTCGTTCAATTGCGTTTGACTGCAGAGGCGGAGAGGCCGAGATTCCTGTTGAGAGGAACCCTACGTTCTCTACGCCTCTGCGGTGAAAAGGATAAAATCATTCGGTGAAGGGTTCGACGTAATTCGCCGCAATCACCTCGATCCCGCCCGCCGGACGCTCCCAGGCGACGAAGAGGTTGTCCTTGCCGTCGCCTTGTTTGTAGAGCACCTCGAAGTAGTAGCGCTGGCCTGCCTTGAGCGCAATCGGGCCGGATGCCTGCTCCGGGAATTTGTCGTAGACTTCGGCATTGGTCCAGTCCGGCGTATAGGCGATCACAACCTTGTTGGCAGGATTGGCGTCTTTGCTCAAGGACAGCGCGCCGCGGTCGTCGGCGGAGATGAAGAAACGATAGTCGCCGTTTTCGGGCGGGACGAGATAGCCGCGGATACGCACCCCGTAGTTGACGCCGCTGCCGCGCGGGAAGGCCAGCCGATCTAGCTCAACGATCGTCGGCGTTTGGTTTCTGAACTGAGGCGTCTTCAGAAAGGCGTCGATGTCGCTTCCGGAGACATCTTTCCACACCTCCGCGCGAATGCGCTTGCCGGCGGCGGCCCCGGAAGGAGGCGCAGGCGTCGGCGTAGCAGTTGTAGCGCCGGCCTGCTCGCCCTGAGCAGGTGTTGCGCGCAGTGTGGCCCGGGGCGTGGCGGTCGTTGCGGCCGGGCGGGGAGCCGCCCCTGTGTAGCGGATGCGGTAGAGGCCGCCAAGCACGATCGACAGTGCGTACAAAGAGTCGTTCGTCGCTGTCATCTGCACAATGCCGGGCATATTGGTGGCGAACTCATGCTCGGTGACGCTGCCGTCGGCGTTGAACGTCAAAAAGTTGGTGACGCCGCCGTTATAGTCGTGATAGAAGTATGCGCCCCTGTATATTGGCGGGAAAGTACGCCCCAGATAAAGATCGCCGCCGATCGCAGCGCCGCGCGCCGGTTTCGCCGTGTGCGTGTAGGCGAAAGTCGGCGCTACGACTGCCAGCTCTCCGCTCCGGTAGGGTCTGCAATCGGCATAGGAGGCGGCCTCCTCTGGGCCTTCGTAGCAAGGCCAGCCGAAGTTGGCGCCCGGCTCTGCGATGTTGATCTCTTCCCATTTCTGATTGCCCACCTCTCCGATGATCACGCGGCCGTTGCGCGGGTCGACGGTGATGCGGAACGGATTGCGCAACCCCAGGGCGAAGACCTTGGAGCGGTTACTGTCCGGGTCGCCGTCAAAGAAGGGATTGGAAGGCAACCCTTTGCCGGTGTCCGGGTCGATGCGCAGAATCTTCCCGTTGAGGCTGTCGATGTCCAGTGCACGGGGATTGCCTCGACTGTTGACGATCCCGTCGCCCACCGCCACATAGAGCGCGCCGTCAGGACCAAAGGTGACCATGTTGACCGTGTGCGCATCCCCTTCATTAGCGATGCAATCGCGCACGTGCCGTTTGTTTTCATCCAGGCAGGAGAATGGCTCGGCGTCGCCCTGGTCCGGGTTGCCGACGTAACGAGCAACGCTATTCTTGCCCACCAACACAACGCCGCTGTCCGGCAGCGCTTTATTCAGGTCCTTGTTGTCGGCGGTCAACCGCACCACGCGTGAGACGCGTGCGCCGCTTGTGTTGCGATCTTTGATTTCCGGCGGATCGTAGACGAAGGCCAGATAGACGTAAGGGCGTCTGGGCCAGGCAGGATCCACCGCGATGCCCATTAGTCCACGACTGGCATAATCGTTAACTTCGCCGGAAAGATCGATGAAAGGTTCCGATAGCAACTCGCCTTTATGGTAGACTCGCACCCTGCCGGCTTTTTCGGCGATAAAGATGCGACCATCGGGCGCAAGCGCAAAACTGGTCGGCAGTTTTAGACCCACCGTCACTTCTTCCTGCACAAAGCCGTCGGGCAGATTGAAGCCTCCCTGCGCTCGCACAGGCTGTGCAGCCGGCGGAAGTAGGATGCTGATGAGAAGTAGAGCCGTCAACGCAGCCCGCGCGCCGGCGTTGAATCGTTGCAAAGCTATCGCCAACATACCCTCCTTTTGTTCAAAACTGTGGAATTGCGCCGTCTGTTTGAACACGACCTACCGATACGATACATTGTAGACCCTTTGGCGCGAACCGAAGAATTTCGGCGGTGGATTGTGCGCAACGCATACAGGTGCAAAACGCAATCAAACAGGAGCAAAAGGGTTGGGGAGAAGAACGACGATTGCCGTTCGCTTTCCGTTCGATTTCATGATACGCTCTTGCGCAGAAGTTTCCGAGTTTAATTGAGGTATGCAGGGAGTTGACTTTGAGAAGCCGCTGCTTTCGTCTTTTCGGAAATTCAGAGCTTTCCGGAAGATGAGCGCCCAACGGGAGATCGGTGGATTTGGGTCTTCCCCCTGTGCCACGTTTAGGTAGGAGTCATTATGAAAGTGCTTCTCGACACCGACATCGGCAGCGACATCGACGACGCCATCTGCCTCGCCTATTTGCTGGCGAAACCCGAATGCGAGCTGCTCGGAATCACCACCGTCACCGGCGAGCCGGAGCGACGCGCCATGCTGGCCAGCGCAATCTGCAGAGCCGCCCGCCGCGAGGTTCCTATTTTCCCCGGCGCGCCGCGGCCGCTGCTTGCGCCTGTGCGTCAACCGCACGCGCCGCAGGCGGCTGCGCTCGAACGCTGGTCGTACGAAACAAGCTTTCCCATCGGCCGCGCCATCGGCTTCATGCGCGACGTGATCCGCAGCCATCCCGGCGAAGTGACGCTGCTGACCATCGGGCCGCTGACCAATGTCGCCCTCCTTTTTACGCTCGACCCGGAGATTCCGCATCTGCTGAAGGCGCTCTATATGATGATCGGCTCCTTCGGTCGAAACAACGCCGGCGTTCGTCTGGAGTGGAACGCGCTCAACGATCCGCATGCCGCCGCCGTTGTCTACAATGCGCGCCCTCCGATTCATCGCTCCATCGGCCTCGATGTGACGTTGCAGGTGCGGATGGATGCCGTTGAGGTGCGTCGGCGCTTTCAAACGCCCCTACTGCGGCCTGTGCTCGACATGGCGGAAGTCTGGTTTCAGGAGCGCCCGGAGATCGTCTTTCACGATCCGCTGGCGGCGGCGGCGATCTTCGATGCGCAAATCTGCACGTACGAACGAGGTGTGGTGGAGGTGGAGCTTGTCAGCCCACGGCTCGCCGGATTGACACATTTCACGCCACAGGCAAGCGGTCCCCACGAAGTAGCGGCAACGGTCGATGTAGACCGCTTTTTCGAGGAATATTTTGCGGTCACCGGTTCGTAGGCCTGTCCGATGCACCGCCGACCCCGGTCGATGAATTGACAAGGGCCGGCGGTGCGAGCGGAAACCGAGGGGGCCGGCCGAGGTGCCTCTTTTGGTCACCCGCGCAGCTTGCCGCCCACCTCGCGCTCCACGCGGCGGATGATACGCTCGCGCAATTTGACGACGTCGGCATCGCGCAGGTTGGCCTCTTGGCTCTGGTAGGTCAAGCGGAACGCCAGCGATTTTGTTCCAGGCGGCAGCGGCTCGCCCCGGTAGAGGTCAAAGAGCGCCACATCGGTGAGCAGCGGGCCGCCCGCAGCGCGAATGGCGCTCTCTACTGCGCGCACAGGGATTGCCTCGTCCACGATGAAGGCAAGATCCTCCACCACAGGTGGATAAGGGCTGATGGGCGTCATTGGGTCAAAGCGCCAGTGGGGGCGCAGCAGGCGCTCGATGCGCAGCTCCGCTGCGTTGATGCGTACGGCGGGCAAGTCAAATGCAGCGCGCACCTGCGGATGTACCTCGCCGAAGAGGCCGGCGACTTCGCCCTCGATCAGCACCTCTGCACAGCGCGGGCCGAAGGCGCCGACGTTTTGCAGCGGACGATACTCCACGCTCTCTCGCTTAAAGCCGAGCCGCTCCAGCAAGGTTTCAAGCACGCCCTTGAGATCAAAAAAGTCCATCTCCTCGCGATTCGTCGCATAGAAATCCTGCGGCTGACGGGGGCCCACCATCACCAGGCTTAAGCGGCGGTCTTCAAAGGGAAGCAGACCGTCGCCTAGCTCCGGCAGATAAACACGCCCGATCTCGAACATGGCCAGGCGGTCGGCGTAACGCAGGTTGTATTGTAGGCTTTCCAGCGCGCTGACCAACAAGGAACGACGCATCACACGTCGTTCGGCTGCAATGGGATTTGCCAGCTCGATAAAGGCGCCGTCGGGGGAAGCATAGAGCGGCGCATAGTTCAAGCCCAGTCGGGTATGATTTTCCGGTGAGGTGAGTGCATAGTTGATGGTGTCCTGGAGACCGCAGCCGACCAAGATGTCGCGGATTTGCTCCTCGGTTTCGATCACCTCGTTGCGACGCTGCGTCGGCAGCGCATCCTCCATCAACGTCAGAGGTACGCTTTCATAGCCGAGAATGCGCGCCGTCTCCTCGATCAGGTCGGCAGGAATTGTCACGTCGAGTCGATGCCAAGGAACAGTGCATTCGAGCAGTGGCTCTCCTGGTTGACGGTGCAAGGCAAAGGTGGCTTCCGGCTGTGCGTTCGGGTCGGGTTCGGCGACCCGGCGCACGCTGAAATCGAGACGACGCAGCGCATCGCCGGCCTGCTTAAGCGTCACCGGCATGCCGAGGATGCGCCGCATGTCGCTCTCCGTCGTGTAAACGACGACCGGACGTTGGGGCACCGGATAGGCGTCGGCCAGGCCGGGGACGATGCGCCCGCCGGCATAGCGACGCATCAGGTCGGCAGCGCGACGCGCGGCGATGTCGTTGAGCGTCGCCGGCACTCCGCGCGCAAAGCGATAGCTGGCGGCGCTGAAGAGTTTAAGTTTTTGGCTGGTGCGGCGATTGTTGATGCCCTCAAACGTGGCGGATTCGAGCAAGATGTTGCGCGTTTTGTCGCTCACTTCGCTCTCTTGGCCGCCCATCACGCCTGCGATGGCAATGGAGCCCAGCGCATCGGCGATCATCAGCATCTCGCCGTCGAGTGTGCGCTCGACGGCGTCCAGCGTAATAAATTTTTCCCCGTTGCGGGCGCGGCGCACGATGATGGTGGGGATGCGCTCGCCGTTCTGCTGCGCCCGGCGCACCAGAACGTCGTAGTCGAAGGCGTGTAAAGGCTGGCCATATTCCAACATGACGTAGTTGGTGATGTCTACGATGTTGTTGATCGGCCGCATTCCCGCTTTGATCAGTCGATCCTGCATCCATTTGGGGGAAGGACCGACCGTCACGTCGCGGATGACAACGCCGGTGTAGCGGTTGCAGAGTGTCGGCTCCTCGATGCGCACGGCGATGTACTCGTCCACGCGATCTTCGCCCTGTGCGGGAAAGACGTCCGGCGGCAGATGCAAGCGCGCCTCGGTGAGCGCACTGATCTCGCGGGCGACGCCGATCATACTCAAGGCCCGCGCCATGTCGGGCGTGAGATCGAACTCCAGAACGAGGTCTCCCAGATAGTCGCGCAGCGGCATCCCCACCGGCGCATCTTCCGGCAGGAGGAGAATGCCTTCGTGCTCCTCGCTCAGGCCCAACTCGCGTTCCGAGCAAACCATGCCTGCCGACTCAACGCCGCGGATTTTGGAGGGCTTGAGTTTTTTCTTAGGACGCGGTCGTTCTTCGCTGTAGGCATCGACCAGCACGGCGCCGGCGCGGGCGAAGGCCACCTTGAGCACCGGCGGGGTCTCTATCCCACGAAACTGAAATAGGTTCGGCGCGCCTGTGACCACGCGCTGCGGCGCATCGCTCCCATAGTCGACGTCGACCAGCACCAGCCGGTCGGCGTCCGGATGCGGTAGGACGGCCACCACCCGACCGACGACGATCGTTTCCGGGTCCCACCAGTCGCCGATGCGATGGATGGCGTCCACCGCCAGCCCGGCCAAAGTTAACCGCTCTGCCAGCGCCTCGACAGGCAGCGTGATATCGACGTACTCTTTCAACCAGGACAACGGCGCCAACATGCGAGTTCACTCCCTCAAGCGATTTTTAAATCAAGTCTTTGTTTTTTGCGACCAACAACTCGTAGACCAGCTCCACCGCCAGCGCACGCCACTGTCCCCAGCCGCGGCGCTCTCCGATCAGGTTGCGCAGCTCGTTGCTCACCTCAAGCAGTTGGCCGGGCAGCACCTTGCGGAATGCTGAAATCTCATTGTCGCGCACACAGACCGGCTCAGAAAAATCGGTGCTCAGATGAAAGACATAACTGGCAAAATGTACAATTTCATTCTGATAATGAAACTCATAGGCGATCACGCCCAGGAAACGTTCGATCGTCACCGGCAGATTGGTCTCCTCCGCCGTTTCGCGCAGCAACGCCGCTTCGACCGATTCATTCCAGCCGACGCCGCCGGAGAGGATGCGATAGATGTGGCTGGGATAATGCGCCTTGGCGTGCAGCAAGATGCGCCCCGACGGATCGGTGATGGCGAACACCACCTCGGCGCGACGATCGCTGTCCGTGCGCCAGCGATTGCGGCGCATGTACTCGTCGGCTTGCAAGACGTAGCTGCGCCGCACCGGTGCGCCGTAGCGTGCGGCGAGCGCTCGGATCTCCTCTTCTGAGATGGTTGGATGGCGTGCGTCAACAGATGGCGACGCGTCTGGCGGGGCCATGGTGGTTGCTCCTGACGGTTATAGCGGATCAGGGAGGGTTTACAAAAGGATTCTCTGCTTTAGGACGGTTTACATCATTGTTTGCATCACGACGACGAAGATCGGCTATGACGGCCTCATAGATATCATTCAGCGCTTCAGGCTTTGTCACTGTCATGTTCAGCCCGTGCAACAGCCCTTCTTTCAAATCGTAGATGAGGCCGTGCACCGATAGAGCTTGCCCTCTTTGCCATGCACTTTGCACGACGGTTGTGGAGCAGGCGTTGCGCACCTGCTCGATGACGTTCAGCTCGCAAAGTCGGTCGAAACGAACGCGCTCGTCTTCCAGGCTCGCCAGGTAGGCGGCATGGATTTCTGCGACATCTTGAATATGTTGAATCCAGTTATCGATCAACCCTAGCCTGCTATGCGTTAACGCCGCCTTGACGCCGCCACACCCATAGTGACCGCAGATGACAATGTGCTTCACCTGGAGCACATCGACTGCGTATTGCATGACGGCGAGACAGTTCAAATCGGTGTGGACAACCAGATTTGCCACGTTGCGATGCACGAAGAGCGACCCCGGCCGCATGCCGGTGATCTGTGTAGCCGGCACGCGGCTGTCGGCGCAACCGATCCACAGATATTCCGGCGTCTGTTGTTCGGCTAGACGCTCAAAGAACGTCTGATCGTGTGCCTTCATTTCCTGCACCCAGGCTCGATTGCCATCAAATAGATCTTGCAAGGGATTCATCGTCTTGAAAACTCCAGCTTCTTTTGTTTTGCACTTGTAAAGTAAATACCGCGTCTCTGCGACGAGGTGTTATTGCCGACGATGTCTTATGATAAAGGAAATTGCGCCGCCGATCGCCAGTAAACCGATTGTGGCGATCGAAAGGACACCGCCGACGATGCGCGGCGGTGTGTCTTCATAGATGAGTAGAAGATAGCCGCTGCCAGGCGGGACTTCAACCGTCATGCGTCCCAGCGTCCCGCTCTCTTCCGGAATAACCGGAAGCTGTTGAATCCGCCGGCCATGCTCGCCATCGAGCAGATAGGCGTTCCAACCAGGATAGTAAAAGTGGTTGAAGACGAGCCGTTGCGGCGACTCTCGACCGTTATAGTAGAAGACTTCTTCGCTGATTGTACTGTGCGCAACCGAGCTGGCGCCAAATGTCTCGTAGTCAAAAATCGAATAATCCAGCTTCGTGTCGACGGGCTGAACCGGCCCCCCTGCTTGCTCCTGGCCGATGTAGTAGTCGGCCATCGGGCTCCAGGTTGGAATTTCCTTGACCCAGGCCGTGCTGCCCGTCATCTCATCGGCGGACTGTTGAAAACGCATCAGAGCCGCCAGGCTCACCGGTCCTTCGGCCGGTTCGCGGATTTCGACGCGCAAGTACGGATAACTGCCGAGAATCAGCAGGGCGGCGAACGTCAGCAGCGGCAACGACAGGTGTTGCGTCTCCTGCACCGTCGACCGATGTCCGACCAGGGCAGCGAGCAGGCTGACACACAACGTCGTGATCACCAGCCACCGCCAGGGGAATTGCGCCGCCTGCAGCACGTCGCCTATGACGGGAAGTTCCCACAGCCATGCGGCGGAGACGCTGGCGACAAAAAGACCGGCCGCTGCGGCGACGATGAAATAGAGAACTTCCCGGCGTGCGCGATCCAGCCTTTCCCAGGTGAAAAGCACGCCGAGCACGCCGAAAACGACCAATGCCGCGCCGACCTGAAAGCTGATCGTGTCATCTGGGCCTGGAACGCTGGCGCCGAATCCCCAGGTGGGGCTGAAAAATTGATGCCATTCGACGAAATGGCCGCGATAGGCATAGCGGCCGTCGAACCATTGGTCGATGCGCACATATTGTCGTTCCGTAAAGGCGGGCAGCCAGAAGGCGGCGCTCAGGCCGAGCCCCGCCATGCCACCCAGGGCGGGCGCCGCCAGTGTCCGCAGCCATGCGCGCACCTTCGCCCAGCTCCCTTTCACCTCCGGCTGCGCGTAGAGCAGCGTCAGCAGCAGGATGTAGCCCGCCAGTAGCGGCGTGAACAAAACGACCACCAGGTTGCTCGTCACCATCAGCCCGGCGTAGCTCACCGCCAGGCCGACGACCCAACGGTAGGCCGGGCGCATCACCGCCCGTCGCGCCGTCCATAGGCAAAGCGGCAGCCAGACGAAGGCCATGCTCTCCGCCAAATTGGCGCGCACATAGAGGTTAAGCAGGTGATAGGGAGCGTAGGTATAGGCCAATGCCGCCAGCAACGCCGCCGCTTGCCCCAGCCAGGAACGCACAAAGGTGTACATGGCGCCGGCGCTTGCGACAATGCTGATGACGAAAACTGCCTCGACCGCATCCGTAAAATCAAAGCCCAGAAAATAATGAAACAACTCGCCGAGAAAATGGCTGAAAGGGCCGTAGATATTGAAGAAGGGATAGCCATACCCGAAGGCGAAGTCAGGGCTCCAGCGCGGCCACCATATGCCATCCTGCACGAGCCGGTCGTATTCAAACAAGAAGTAGACGTGATGACGGGCGTCGTTGGCGCCCCAAAAATAGCCGGGCAGCAGGAATGGCGCTACGGCGAAGATCGTCAACCCAATGGCCAGCCAAAAGAGGGCATCGCGCCACAGGGGAGGGTGCGAGACTCCACCCTCAAAAGCCTCTGGATAACGTTCCTCCGCTGCGCCCACTTTAGCTACATCACCTGTGAACCATTTATCTCCCATACAACACCAGCTTATCGTCGCCGCCGACGAGCGGCAGGCGCGCGCCGTCGCGCCAATTGTAAAAGCCAAAGTAGTAGATCGGCCGCCGGCCCGACGGCGCAGCCGACAGGTCAAGGCGATAGCTATTTTTCAACACCTCGCCTGGATGCCAGCCGGTCGCCGGCCGCGCCTTACCGAGCGGCTGCGCGTCGAGTTGCGCGATCACGCGTGCGCCTTGCCCATCTTCTACGATCGCCTGAAAGAAGACGTTGTAATCGAATTCGAGCGGGCGTAAGGGCTGCCAAACGACCTCCAGCGTTGCGGAGGGAGGGTCCTCCTGCTCGTGCAGCGTCGCCTGGAGCACCAGAAGCTGATTGTCGCCGAAGATCGCTACGGGTCGCACTTCAATCTGCGCCTGCGTATAGGTGGGCGTCGTTGCGCCGAGGCCGGCCAGAACAATCAGGGCGACCATTGCGCTCCAGTAGGCCGGTTGTTCTATCTCCGCCAGCAGAAGCGGCAGGGCAGCCAGCGGGGCCACCAACAGGGGCGCTACCGTCAGCATGACTTGCCAGGGGTAAGTGAAGAGACGGTCGGCTCCGCTCAGCCGCCAGAGCGCCTCGCTTGCGTTCAGAGATAGAAAGCCTGCGACAAGCCCTACGCCGAGACTAAAGCCGATCAGCCGACGCAACGGCACAGCCACGTCGCTCCAGTGCATCGCCATAGCCCAAATTGCCAACGCGCTCGCAACCAAAACCACGAAGCCGGGTTGATAGGGATGTGGTGCACCCCATGCATTGGTGAGAAGGCCGGCGCCGGGATCGAGCAGAAGGTGAAGCTCCGCAAAATTCTGGTTGAACGCAACCGGTGGAGGCGATGCAACATTCCACAACGGTTGCACGCCGACAAGGCCTGCAGCGCCGCTTGCCAATGCGATCAGGAAGACCATCGCGTCGCGCTCCACAATCAACGTGTAGAGAAGCAGTAGGACGGTCATCGCAACAGCCAGTCCGGCCTGAATGCGCCACATCCAGAGCACGCTGAGCACGGTGACGACTGCGCCGGCCAGCGAGCGACGGTCCCGATAGCCGGCCAGGCCAGCCAATGCCAACGGCGCAAGCGCCAGCATCATGGCGTCGCTCACGCTGCCGCGCACATAGACGGTTCCCAGAAAAATCGGTGAAAGCATGTAGGCCAGGCCGGCCAATCCGGCGCCCCGATCGCCTAGGCGGTTTGCCAGCCAGGCGTAGACGCCTGTTCCTCCCAACACAAAGGCCAGAATGAAGGTGATGCGGATCGCCGGCACGGGATCGACGCCGATGCGCAAGAGCGGCTGTGCAATAAGATAGGCGCCGCCGCCTACGCCGCGCCACAGGTCGGGAGAAGTCGCTACGGTCGCCAGCGAGGTCGGCGACACACTCTGATACACAGGGACGAAACCTTCCCATCCTTGCCAATAGCCCGGATATAGCGCAGGCGCCCATGCAAAAGCTCCAAGCAACAACACCGCCCAGAAACCTGCGCGCACCGGAACCTGCTCGCTCCAATTCATAGGGTAGGATTATAGCACGGCGGTCAGAGAAGACTTGAATCGATCACTCTTCGGCGGTTCGACTGTCGATGAGGACACCGCCTCCTTCGGCGCCGGTTGGCTCCTTCTCGGCCTGCGCCTGAAGCTGGTCCAGCCGCTTGATGTACCCCTCCAACCGCTCGAGTTCGGAGAGCGTCAACCCGTAGCGGTTGGCGGGGTGATGGAGCAAGCGAGCGACGTCGAGCGAGACAATCCGCGCCAGTTCGGTGGCGTTGCGAAAATCGAGCCATGGGAGCGGCGAAAGGCGCTGAAACTCCTGCGCAGCGGGCGTGGGCTTGGGGCTGTGGCGCAGCGGCAGAATGGAGCGCTCCAGCCGCCAGGCCAGCGCCCATTCCAACCCGGCCGGCGCAGTGATGTCGTTGCCGAGCAAAAAGTAGATCCGGTCGCAGTTGGCAATGCGTTCAAAGATTTCGTCGACGGTGGGAAGCAGTGGCGGCGAGCGGCGAATTTCGATCTCCACCTGCACGGGCAGCTCGGCGATCGCCTTGCCGATAACCCCGCGCATCGACTCCAGGTCTTGGGTTGCAGCGACAAAAATGCGTAATCTTTCGGCCATACTGCAATTGTGCATCAAGGGGAGCAAAACGCCAAGCTTTCTTATTGTGCACCAGAGATAAAACGCCTTGTCCACACACAACATGCACACCCCACCTGTGTCCGGTCGCATGCCATTGTGTCGTTTGACTCGACTTCGGTCGAGCGGGCCGTCGGATTGCGGTTGACTAACCAAACGCTTTCACCCGCCGATCGCACCTGTTCGGCGCCGGGCATTCAGCACGATGCGCCGGTTTGGACTGCTGACCGGTTGTGGGCGCAGATCGAAACCGGCGCAAAAGTGCGGTTGGCGCGAGAGTAAACCCTTGTTCCGTTCGAGCTTGTGCTATGTGCGGTAATCGCCGTTGATGCGCACATAGTCGTAGCTCAGGTCAGAGGTCCACACCGTCGCAGCGCCCTGACCCAGGCCTAGATCCACGCGCACATCAATCTCCGGCTGGGCGAAGATGGCGCCGGCCTCCTCTTCGCTGTAGTCAAGCGGCACGCCGCCCGCTACAAGCTGGAGCTCGCCTCGCCGCGTCGCTGCGTCCGGCCCTCCGTTGATAAACAGGTTGCACCGTTCGGGAATCACCTGGACGCCGGCGCGTCCGACCGCCGCCAGAATGCGCCCCCAGTTGGCGTCGCCGCCGAAGAAGGCCGTTTTGACCAGGGGGCTGGTGGCGATGGCGTTGGCCGCCTGGTGCGCCTCTGCATCTGTGGTCGCTCCTTGCACGCATACGGTAACGAAGCGTGTGACGCCTTCGCCGTCGCGCACGATTGCCTGCGCCAGCTCGGTGCAAAGCTCGGTCAGCGCTGCTGTGAAGATGGCGTAGTGTGCGTCGCCGGGGCTTGCGATCTCCTCGTTATCCGCCAGCCCATTGGCAAGCAGAAGGACGGTGTCGTTGGTGCTGGTGTCGCCGTCGATCGAGATGCGGTTGAAGCTGACGTCCACCGCCTCTTTGAGCGCCTGTTGCAGCAGTGGCTGTGCGATGAAGGCGTCGGTGGCGATGACGGAAAGCATGGTCGCCATGTTGGGATGGATCATGCCGGCGCCTTTGGCGATGCCCGTGATCGTGGCCGTGACGTCACCCAATGCAACCCGCCGCGTCGTCAGCTTGGGGCGCGTGTCCGTGGTCATGATTGCCTCGGCGGCGAGGGGCCAACCGTCCGGACGCAGCGCCTCGACGACTTTGGGAATGCCGGCAAGCATTTTGTCCATGGGCAACTGCACGCCGATCACGCCCGTGCTCATGACGAAGACCGAATGTTCGTGCGCGCCGAGGCGCAGCGCAGTTTGTTCGGCGCAGATGCGCGCGTTGGCGACGCCTTGTGGGCCGGTACATGCATTGGCGCATCCTGCGTTGATCAGCACGGCGTGAATTGCATCTGGATTGAAGGCGAGAAGCTGGCGGTCATATATGACGGGTGCAGCCGGAAAGCGGTTCTGCGTAAAAACGGCTGCAGCTCTGCAAGGAATGCGGCTCGCCACCAGCGCCAGATCGAGCGCTCCGGATTTTTTAATCCCGGCGGCGACGGCGCCTGCGTCGAAGCCCTTGACGATGTAGGTCATGGCCTGCTCCTTGTGAGAGTAGAGAGAGGAGAAGTTCGGAACGTGATCGGCAACCCCCTCATCCCGTTTCTTCCTAATCCCTTTTGAAGTCTTCGTAGTCGACTTCCTCAAACTCTGACATTCCCGGACCCTGCACGCGCAGCATGGCGGCCACCTTGAGCGGCAGACCGAAGAGTTTGATGAAGCCTTCGGCGTCGGCCTGGTTATAAACATCGTCCTGATCGAATGTGACGTAATCCTCGCGATAGAGGCTGTACGGGCTTTTGCGCCCGGCGAGGATGACGTTGCCCTTGTAGAGCTTGAGCCGCACCGTGCCGGTGATGTTTTGCTCGGTATAATTGACGAACTGCGTCAATGCCTCGCGCAGCGGCGTGAACCACTGGCCGTTGTAAACCAGCTCGGCAAACTTGAGACCGACGATTTGTTTGAAATGGAGGGTCTCCTTATCCAGGCAAAGCTGCTCCAGTGCAGCATGCGCTTTGTAAAGCAGCGTACCCCCTGGCGTCTCGTAGACGCCGCGGCTCTTCATACCGACCAAGCGGTTCTCGACGAGATCGACGCGACCGATCCCGTGACGCGCGCCGATTTCGTTCAATTTCTGCACCAATCCAACCGGTCCATATGCCACGCCATTGACCCGCTCCGGGATGCCTCGCCGGAAATATATTTCCACATATTCCGGCTCGTTCGGCGCGTCGGTGGGATCGACCGTCCACTCAAACATGTCTTTAGGGGGTTCGTTCCACGGGTCCTCCAGCGGACCGCCTTCGTTGCTCAGATGCCAGAGATTTTTATCCTGGCTGTAGATGCGTTCCATCGTTGCTTTGACCGGCACGTTGTGTTCGGCGGCGTAGTCGAGTGCATCGCGGCGGCCGCGGATCGTCCACTCGCGCCAGGGTGCGATAATGCGCAGCTTTGGGTTGAGCGCCATCACCGTCAGCTCGAAGCGCACCTGATCGTTGCCCTTGCCGGTGGCGCCGTGGGCGACGGCGTCGGCGCCTTCCAGTTCGGCG